>JAULUM010000030.1:0-19611 GCA_032111565.1 Rhodoluna sp.
GGTTCCAGAAATTCGAGCCATGGTTCCGTCGAGTAAATCACCAGCAACAAACGGAACACATAAGGCGAGCCCTAGTCCGAAATTTCCAAATGACCAGGTGCTGAGGACAATTATGGTGACGGCTATTGAGGCAACAAATGTCACCATGTTCGCCGAGATTTTTAATTTGAGCAGTGCTTTAGCAATGGGGTCAACGACGTTGGCTGCAATTTCTCGTGCTTTGTGGTTATCCAGCATGATGCCAAGCCTCAGCCAACAAATCACGGGTCTCACTCAGTAACTGAGGCATGACTTTTGTCAGACCAATAACTGGCATGAAGTTTGCGTCTCCACTCCAACGTGGCACTACATGTTGGTGAAGATGTGCGGCAATACCTGCACCGGCAAGTGAACCTTGGTTCATTCCAATGTTGAATCCATGAGCACCAGTAGCTGACCGAATAACTCTCATGGCTTTCTGAGTTAATGCCGCAATCTCAGCGGTTTCAGCTTCAGTCGCCTCGGAATAATCACCGAAATGACGGTACGGGCAAACAAGTAAGTGGCCAGTGTTGTATGGATACAAGTTGAGAACTACGTAGGAATGAACACCTCGATAAACGATGAGGGCTTCTTCATCACCTAACGTTGGCATCTTGCAAAATGGGCAGTCATCAACATGTGGAGCAACACCAGCTTTGATGTATTCAATGCGGTGTGGCGCCCACAAGCGTTCAAATGCCTCAGTCATTGTTGGCCTTAGATCCGCTGAGCAATCGCTGAAACAATTTCTTCGATTGCATCATCAATCAAAACGCCATTGTTTTGTTCACCGTTGCGGTATCGGAAAGAAACTGCACCTTTGGCAATGTCCTCATCACCGGCAATCAGCATGAATGGAATCTTTTGATGTTGAGCGTTACGAATTTTTTTCTGCATACGGTCGTCAGATGTATCCACTTCGACTCGCACGCCGCGTGCCTTTAGTTTGGCTGCGACCTCTTGGAGGTATTCGTTGTGAGCTTCGGCAATTGGAATTCCAACCACCTGTACTGGTGACAACCAAGCTGGGAATGCACCTGCGTAATGTTCAAGCAACACACCAAAGAAACGCTCGATAGATCCGAACAATGCGCGGTGAATCATGATTGGCTGTTGGCGGCTGCCATCACTGGCTGTGTATTCAAGATCAAAACGTTCTGGCAAGTTAAAGTCCAACTGAATGGTTGACATCTGCCAGGTACGACCAATGGCATCCTTAGCCTGGACAGAAATCTTTGGACCATAGAACGCTGCTCCACCTGGATCTGGAACTAACTGCAGACCTGAGTTGGTTGCAACTCTTTCAAGGGTCTCGGTTGCCTCAACCCAGATGTCATTGTCGCCAACGAACTTTGGATTGCCTTCCTCTTTGGTTGACAGCTCCAGGTAGAAATCTGTTAAACCATAATCACGAAGAAGATCAAGTACGAAGTTCAAAACATTAGTTAGCTCAACTTCGATGCTCTCTCTGGACACCTGACTTCTCGTAACGATAAACGGTTCCGAACTCAAACATTCTGAGTGGTAAATCTCTGTATGAGCGTGCTTGGGATTTGTAAATCAAACAGTGGAAAGGACAGTTCATCGGCTTCAGGTAGTAATCCTGTGCCTGCTTCTTTACATTGCCTTCATCATCAAGTTCTTCATCAAGCTTTAGTGGGGGGAACATTCCTTCGGCGTACCATTCAAGGTGACCAGAGGTCTCAAAAAGATTTCCCTTTGTAACGTGCGGGCTATAAACAAATTCATAGCCGCTCTGTTCATGACGTTCTCTTGAGTAATCTTCCATGACCTTGCGAATGATTCCACCGCGTGGATGGAAGACAGCAAGACCAGAACCAATTTCTTCAGGGAATGAGAAAAGATCAAGTTCTGCACCGAGACGTCTGTGATCTCTCTTCGCTGCTTCTTCTAATTGAAGCTGGTGAGCCTTGAGTTCATCTTTAGTCGGCCAAGCAGTTCCATAGATTCTCTGGAGTTGCTTGTTAGCTTCGTTGCCTCGCCAGTAAGCAGCAGCAACTCTAGTTAGAGCAAAGCCATTGCCAATCATTCTGGTGTTGGGAAGGTGTGGACCCCGGCAAAGATCTTTCCAAACTAGGACGCCTTCTTTTGCATCAAAGTTGTCGTAAATAGTAAGTTCACCTGAACCGACTTCAACTGATGCTTCTCCAACATCACTGTTGCCAGATTTCAAACCGATCAGTTCAAGTTTGTATGGCTCGTTGGAAAGCTCAACTCGTGCTGCGTCATCTGTAGTTACTCTTCTAACAAAGCGTTGACCACTTCTAATGATGCGATCCATTTCTTTCTCAAGAGCCTTTAGATCTTCTGGAGTGAACGGAGATGCAACATCAAAGTCGTAGTAGAAACCATCTTTGATCGGAGGGCCAATACCGAGCTTGGCTTCAGGGTTGATGGTTTGAACAGCCTGGGCAAGCACGTGAGCGGCTGAGTGTCTAAGAATATTTAGACCCTCAGGGCTATCAATTGTGATTGGTTCAACAACGTCGCCATCTTGGACTGTGTAGGCAAGATCCTTTGGCTCACCGTTGATAGACATGGCAACGATGTTCTTTTCAGTGAACAGGGTGAAGCCCGTTGAAGTAGCAGGAACCTGCTGCTTCGAACCCTGTAGAACGACTGATATCTCAACACTGCTATTCAAAATTGCTCCGTAACTTTCTCTCGGGTAAGTCTATTCCAGCCAACTAAGGCTTACCTTGCTAGGAAAAGGGCAGTTTATGGTGTTTCCTAAGAGCATGAAGAAGCCATTAACCCAAGACATCGACCAGCAAATCCTCCAAGCCGAGTTCCAAAGACAGACCATGGCCGCCAGACTTAACTGGCTTAGAGCCGGAGTCCTAGGCGCTAATGACGGAATCATGTCAACCTCTGGATTGGTTCTTGGTGTCGCTGCAGCACCTGGAGCTACTGCTTCTTCGATCCTCATTGCAGGCACAGCAGCTGTTGTCGCAGGTTCTATCTCAATGGCTGGTGGAGAATACACATCAGTCAGCGCTCAGCGTGATAGCGAGAAAGCTGCTTTGAAACTTGAACGCCAAGAACTAATTGACAATCCAGAAATGGAACTGAGAGAGCTAGCGTGGTTCTACGAACAAAAGGGCATCTCCCCTGATCTTGCAATCAAGATTGCTACTGAACTGACCGCTAAGGATGCCTTGAAGGCCCATGCTGAGGCAGAACTTGGAATTGATTCAGAACAACATGTGAGCCCCACCCAAGCTGCCTTATCGTCGTTTGTGGCATTTGGTCTTGGAGGGTTGCTACCTCTATTAGCAGTCACAGGTCCTTGGACCGAATACAGAATTCAAGCAACAGTATTCTCAGTTGCTCTTGCACTTGTAATCACTGGTTACGTCGCTGCCAAGATTGGTAGGGCTCGATCAGGCAGAGGGATTATTAGAAACCTTGTAGTGAGCGGAATGACCATGGGAATTACTTACGTGATCGGTCTTCTAGTTGGTACACACCTGGTGTAACCGAAAAGCGTTTCACAGACCGAAAAGACTCTACCTAACTAATTGCCCTTTTGCTTTCTCACCCTCAAGGTGTTCCAAATACTCAATACACCGAGCAGTACTGGAATACCACCGACCATGAGACCGTTACCGTTGATTAGAGTAATCGCGACCCACACCCCAGAGAGAATAGAAATTGAACCAAAAATGATTGTCAAAAACTTGCCGGTTTGATTTCTAATCCACGAAAGACCGAAGGCAATCAAACCTGACAAATAAATACTCAAAAGCATCAATGAAACTAATAGCGCTAAAGATTCCACTGTTTCTCCTTGTTCGAAGTTTTTTTCGGAATGTTCATCAAGCTTAGACTAAAACGTTCTAGTTCATCTTGAGGTAATAGTACGCCCGTTTACTGAGTTGTATTGGTGGACGATACTGGGTTCGAACCAGTGACCCCTTCCATGTCAAGGAAGTGCGCTACCACTGCGCCAATCGTCCGTGGATAAATCTTGGAGGTGGAGACGGGATTTGAACCCGTGGGTTGACAGCTTTGCAGGCTGTTGCTTTGGGCCGCTCAGCCACTCCACCATGTAACAAAGAGACTTGCTTTACTCCTCTTCGAGCGGATGACGAGATTCGAACTCGCGACCCCAACCTTGGCAAGGTTGTGCTCTACCAACTGAGCCACATCCGCATGTCTCTTTCAAGACAACTAAACCCTAACCGATTTAGGCAAATTTAGTCAAAAGTAGGCCCCAGTGTTGAAAACACACTGGGGCCTACCCTAGAAACTTACTTAGCCCTTGTCTGAGCCGAAAGCATAGGCTTCTTCACCGTGAACAACAGTGTCGATACCTGCGATCTCGTCTTCAGCTGTGACTCTGAAGCCCATGGTCTTTTCGATGATCCAGCCAATAACGAAGGCCAAGACGAATGAGTAAACCAGAACTGCGATAGCACCGATGAACTGGAGCCAAAGCTGCTCAAAGCCGTAACCAAACACTAGACCTACATCACGACCGAAGAAACCGATGAACAGGGTACCAATGATTCCACCGACCAAGTGAAGACCTACAACATCGAGAGAGTCGTCAAAGCCGAGCTTGTACTTTAGATCGATCGCAAGAGCTGAAAGCGCTCCTGAGATGACGCCGAGCAGGATCGCCCATGCTGGGTCAAGAACAGCACAAGCAGGTGTGATTGCTACTAGACCTGCAACAGCACCGGAACCTGCTCCAATTGAGGTTGCTTTTCCGTGCTTGAGTTTTTCTACAAATACCCAGCCGAGCATCGCTGCACATGGAGCGGCGAGAGTGTTTACAAACACGAGTGATGCAACACCATCTGCAGCTAGTTCGCTTCCGGCGTTGAAACCAAACCAACCAAACCAAAGTAGAGCGACACCGATTAGCACAAGTGGTACGTTGTGTGGTTGGGTGATTCCCTTGCTGAATCCAAAACGCTTTCCAAGGACTAGAGCGAGAGCAAGTGCAGCTGCTCCTGCGTTAATGTGAACTGCTGTTCCACCTGCAAAGTCGATGACTCCCATCTGAACCAGCCAACCACCGTCACTGTTATCTTCAGCAGAACCATAGTTGAACACCCAGTTAGCAACCGGGAAATAAACGATAGTAGCCCAAATTGTTGCGAATACCATCCATGCGCCGAATTTCGCACGGTCAGCAATGGCTCCTGAGATCAAGGCTACTGAGATGATTGCGAATGTCGCTTGGAAGGCAACGAATGCCATTGATGGATAGGAAGAAACCGTCTCCTCTAATGCAGCAGCTGTTTCTGCTGTTAGACCGATTGAAGCGGAATCAATTCCAAACCAACCAGGAATACCGATGTATGTCGGGCTATCCGAACTAGCGAAGCTAATTGCGTAGCCATAAAGCACCCAAAGAACTCCAACAACGCCCATTGAGCCCCATGAGAGCATCATCATGCTCACTACGCTTTTTGCTTTGACCAACCCTCCATAGAAGAAAGCTAGACCTGGTGTCATGAGTAGAACTAACGCAGTTGCGAAAAGGATGAATGCTGTGTTGCCTTGATCCATATTTTGCCTCCAAAGAAATAACGCCCATTGTGGGATTACACCAAGGATGGCTCTGAATTGTTTCAGATAAGCCCAATAAATGTTTCGGGATTGTTAAAGATTTGAAACCTATCTTTGAGACATGGCGGCAAGACGGGACAGGCAACGAAGGTATTTTTTGCGATAAGCACCTTGAACGTGGTCTTCTCTGAATATTTCGCTGAGTGATAAACCAGTGAAAGCCAGAGAGACTCCCGCTTCGTAGCACCTGTCGATGAAGCTTACGAATCTAATCCCCTCGAACTGATCGTTAATAAGGCGCACATCAGTAATTACTACCCGCTCGAACTGTTCTGATACCTTGGCATAGCGAGATTGATGAATTGAGCCTAAGTATGAAAGCAGTTCATCGAAGGTAGCTAAGAGGGTCTTGTTAGCAGAGCTGTTATCAACCTGCTCCAACTCAACTGTGTCGAGAGCCTTGAACTCGAAGTTCGCGTCACGATGTCTGTAGTCATCACCATCGATACGAACCATTTGGAACTTGTCTGCAACGGATTGAATTTCACGCTGGAAGCTATCGGCTGCGAACCTACCTTCACCAAGGGCTGCTGGAGGTGTATTTGAAGTGGCGGCGAAGCGAACACCCTTAGCAGCGAGTTCCTTAAGGAATCTGGACATGATCATCGTGTCACCTGGGTCATCAAGTTCAAATTCATCAATGCAGAGAAGATCGTATTTTGAAAACTGCTCCAGAGCTTGAGCGAAACCAAGGTATCCGATGATGCTGGTGTAAGCCAGGAACGCCCCAAAGGCAGACTTCTGGCCGCTGTTGAAATAGATAGAGGCTAGAAGGTGCGTCTTTCCTACACCGAATCCACCATCAAGATAGATTCCTAAGTTGGCAGCACCCTTCTTCCCTATTGACTTGGAGAACTCAGTCGCGAACCTCCTAGCCTCGGACTGGCTCTCAAATCTAGGGTCTGGGATGTATGAATCGAAGGAGACCTTGGCAAACTCGGCAGGTGGCACGAGCTCTGAGAGTAGCTCTGACACCGTGACATCAGAGTCCAGATCCTCAATCTCGATAAGCATTCAGCAAATTGCCATTCTTTTTTGGTAAAAACTTTGGGAAGATAGATACACCGCAAACAACAGCATAAACCCCGGAGGTTTTCATTGTCTTTTCCAGTTGAATCTAACCCACGTTTCGCAGATTACGCTCAACCAGAGGCAATCGTATCCACCCAATGGGTATCAGAGAACCTAGGTAAGCCTGGTTTGGTACTCGTTGAATGTAACGAAGACATTCTGCTTTATTCAACAGGACACATCGAAGGAGCAGTCAAGGTGGACTGGCACACCGAACTGAACCACCCCGACACACGCGACTACATCGATGGTGAGCAGATGGCTGCCCTCCTCTCAGCTAAAGGCATCAGTCGTGACGACACCATCGTTTTATACGGCGACAAGAGTAACTGGTGGGCCACCTATGCGATGTGGGTATTCAAACTTTTCGGACACGCAGACATCAGAATCATGGATGGCGGACGCGCTAAGTGGATCGAAGAAGGACGCGAACTTACCAAGGATGTTCCCACAAGAGCTGCCACTAACTATCCAGTTATTACTCGAGATGACTCAACAATTCGTGCGTTCAAGGACGATGTACTAGAGCACTTTGGTAAGCCAATGATTGACGTCCGTAGCCCTCTTGAGTACACAGGTGAGAAGCTACACATGCCTGACTACCCAAACGAAGGTGCTTCTAGAGGTGGACACATACCTACCGCTCGTTCAGTGCCTTGGAGCAAGGCTGTTAATGAAGACCAGACTTTCAAGAGCATCGAAGAGCTAAACCAGATCTATCGTGTTGATGCTGGTATCTCAGATTCAAGCGATGTAATCGCCTACTGCAGAATTGGTGAGCGCTCAAGCCACACCTGGTTTGTTCTGAAGTACCTATTGGGTATTCCAAAGGTTAGAAACTACGACGGTTCATGGACAGAGTGGGGTTCCACAGTTCGTGTTCCAATCGTTAAGGGTGAAGAGCCTGGAGTAGTTCCTGTAGGTTTCTAAGCATGTCGACAACTAAAGGTGCTCAAGAGATCGTTGAAGCTTTTCAAGAAGTACCACAAAGCGTCAAGCTTGAACTTCTTCTAGAGTACTCAGAGGCGCTACCGGATCTTCCGGAGCGTTACCAAGATCACCCTGAACTCCTT
The DNA here is from genome assembly GCA_032111565.1 of Rhodoluna sp. Classification (GTDB taxonomy): domain Bacteria; phylum Actinomycetota; class Actinomycetes; order Actinomycetales; family Microbacteriaceae; genus Rhodoluna. The sequence continues at coordinate 7,770 of JAULUM010000030.1, forward strand.
GAGCGAGTTGAAGAGTGCCAATCCCCCGTTTACCTTTTTGTTGAGGTTGATGCTGAAACAACTGTTCACATCTTCCTGACCGCACCTGATGAGGCTCCTACCACCAAAGGTTTCGCAAGTTTGCTGCAATTAGCACTCGACCAAGAGAAGGCAGAAACAGTTCTCGCCTTTGATGAAACTTTCGTTGATGCCCTAGGTATTACCGAGTTAGTCTCGCCTCTAAGAATTCGAGGCCTGCAAGGAATGCTCATGAGAATCAAGCGTCAAGTAAAAGAGAAGATGCTTTGATTCTCGAAGAGGTATTTCCAAATCTTGGAAACACAGGGCCACTTGATCTCGAAAGCAGACAAGCCCTAGTTGCTTGGTATCCAGAGGTAGTAGGCCTGAGAGTCAACTTTGTTATTGGTAGAGAGCTCGACCCAACTTCACTCAGTGATCAACTTTCCAATGAAGCCGACAGAACGATGTTGAAGTTCCTAAGAAGCCAATCAGATATTATTGTCACGACAGGTAAGACAGCAAGAGCTGAGAACCTGTCCGCTTCGAACTACGCCAGCCTACTTATCGTTACGAGTTCAGACGAACCGTTTGCAATCCCAGCAACAGATTCAAATAAAGGCCTTCCAGTCATGTTGACTCAGCGCTTAGAGACCGACTACCCCAACGTCAGTGCAGGAGCTATCGGAAAGATCCAAGAGCCAATCACGCAGTTTGTCATGGCGTTCTGCAGAGCAAACTCTTACAAGCGCCCTGTTCTTGAATCGGGACCAACTACCATTTCAGAATTTGCCAACGCAAACTTGATTGCAGAGATGAATCTAACCGTCACAGGTGCCAACGACAGAAGCGAAGCCCTAGAGCGAGCTTTGATTTTCCTTGGTCAAGTTGGCTTTATGCCTGGGTTGATTCAGATTCTGAATCATGAGAAGACTTGGTTCTTTAGATTTGGTGCCGCTGCAACCAAGCGCTGATTGATTGCTGATACTTCTCTGTGTCGTGGTTGTAAAGACGGCAATGCTTTGCTCCAACGATTTCAACGAGCGTAACGTTCTGATTGATCCTCTCGAAATCAAAAACATCCATTGTTTCAACATGTCCGTCTTTTCTAGAGTAAAGAACAAGAACAGGAACTTTAGCCCTCAGTGGGTTCTTTGCTAGAGACATTTGGTCCACATTGATGTTGCGATAGCCAAAGAGTCTTACGGCTGGATCTTTCTGAATTGAATCTATTACGCGATCTCCCAGAGCCGAGTCAATCCCCTGACGAGCAGCATGGAATCTCATCGTTGACCGGTAATCCAGCAATGGAGAGTCAAAGATCGCACCTTTGACTAACGCAGTGTGTTCCGAGTTCCTTAGGAACTGGCCAATCATGAATGATCCCTGTGACCAACCGAACATCACAATTTCTGTCGCACCATTGTCCTTGGCATACAGAACAGCTGATTCAACCTCTCGCCATTCGGTGAAACCTAACTTAGACCTCTTGGTGCCATGCCCATAAGGTTTCGGATCGCTCTCCATTGAGATGGTGAGCTGGTTGAAACCAAGGTCAGAGAACTGGCCTACGTTGCGAAGTGTTTCACCCATACCAGCTCTACGGCCATGTACGTGGATAACCCATTTAGTGCTCTGGCCCTTGAAGAACCAAGCTCTCGTCTTATTCGGCATGAGTATCTCTTGGTGCTCTTGATCAAACCCAAAGTGCCTAGGGTGCTCACCAAGCCAGCCAGATAAAGAAACATAGTCGCCTGGCTTTGGCAACGAGCCCTTGAACAGCCTTGAAACACGAAGGACTATCTTCCCTTCTGTTGAAGCATCAATGTCAACCTGGACCTCTGCGTGACCTGCCCTTGAGTTCCAGAAGAGGCTTTGAGGGCCTAAGGTCTGACTTTCAGGCTTTCCAGGAACGAAGATGGTGGCTTTGTCATCCTGCTTCTGCAGATCGATAACCTTGAGCTCTGCCTTTATAGGACCAGTCATCTTCATAAGTCGAAGACCTGCGATGAGGACCTTCAAGTAGACAATCATTGCTAATCCTTTGCGGCGTGGCAGGGGCAGAGAGTTGCCCTCTGCATTTAGCCTAGAACAGATGTCTTTCTACAAGCTTGATTCAGCTGCTCCGGCCCAGTTTGCCGCAGCAGCACTTTCGCTTGCCCAGCCAGTTTTGCGCTCTGAACTAGAGACATCACAGATTCCAGCACCGGACCAGATTGCTCCTTGGGCTCTAGCATTTGCCGCTCAAGCACCTAATCCAGCTGACACACCAATGAACCGTGGTGTTGGCCGTATTGTCTTCCTGCATGACCCAAAGGAATTTGATGTCTGGGGATCTAACCTGCGTGTGATCGCCTATGGCAAATCTCCACTCGAGAATGACTTGGGAATTGAAGAGGACGTCGCGCACTACTGGTGGTCTGAACTAGAGCGAGCTCTAAGTAATCACGGAGCTAAGTATCTCAACGAAGCTGGCACCGTAACGAAGATGTCCTCAACAGGTATGGGTTCACTTGCTAACGAACCAAGCGCAAGCGAAGTTGAGATTAGAGCATCCTGGTCACCTACCGATGACGACCTAGGACCACACTTTGCAGCTTGGCAGGACTTAATAGCCTCTATGGCTGGATTCGGAATGGATGGCGAAGGCGTAACGCGTCTAATCGTAAATCAATGACCGACCAACCGGAAACAACCGAACCAGAGAGCGTTCTCTTGGATAAACCAAGATTGCCCGTGACCCTTGTTGAAGGAAATGCGGGACTTGAATTTCTTCATGCTGAACTCACCAAAACGAGTTCACCAGTAGCTCTCGATGCGGAACGTGCCAGTGGGTTTAGATACGGTCAGCGTGCTTACCTATTACAGATTGCCATTGAGAAATCAAAGATCTATTTGGTTGACCCAGTCGCTGAGTATGACGAGGAGCTCTGGAAATCTTTCTTAGAGACCCTTAGCGGCGTTCCTTGGATTATTCATGCTGCCTCACAAGATCTTCCCTGTCTAACCGAACTAGGTCTTACACCAAAAAAGATTATTGATACTGAGTTGGCAGCGAGACTACTTGGACTACCGAGAGTTGCCCTAGGGACACTCACGGAACATTACTTGAAACTAAAACTTGCTAAGGAGCACTCAGCTGTTGACTGGAGTGAGCGACCTCTGCCTGATAACTGGTTGAACTATGCAGCCTTGGATGTAGATGTTTTGTTTGAACTTTGGAGTGAAGTCCAAAATGATCTCCATACACAAGAAAAGACAGCTATAGCTGAGGCTGAATTCAATTACCTGCTCTCCCCTGTCGTCAAAGCTCCAAAGATTGATAAATGGCGTTCGATGACTGGTTTGCACGAAGTAAAGGATCAACGAGCACTGACTATTGCAAAGCACCTATGGGAAGCCAGAGAAGCTTTGGCAATGGAGAAGGACGTTGCTCCAGGCAGACTGGTACCCGATTCGTCATTAGTCGCTGTTGTGAAGGACATTCCAAAGAGCAGATCTGAACTGTCCAGTATGAAATCATTCGCAGGTCGAGCAAGTAGAACCTTTATTGACACATGGTGGGACGCTGTTGAGGTTGGCACAAATACCAAGGCCCTTGTTGAGTTAAGACCAAAACCTACTGGCATCCCGAACCACAGAAACTGGCTTCAGAAGTTCCCTGATGCTCATGCAAGACTTGTTGCCTCAAAAGAGTTCTTGGCTACTTTGTCTACTGAAATGTCTATCCCTCAAGAGAACATCCTTAGTCCAGAGACACTGAAGCAACTTTGTTTTGAGCCGCCTGCACCACTGACAATGGAGAACCTGCAGGAAGCTCTACGAGCGCGTTTGGTAAGACAGTGGCAGATTGATGCAGTTTCAGATGGTCTGTTAGTTGCTCTTACTGCTGTAGCGAAGAAGGAAGAAGAACTAGACGTTCTTCCTTGACTCTGAGTTCACTTCATCAATTTGCTTGGCGTGAGGAACTCTAGAACCAAGAACCTGAGCAACAATTTCTTGAGCGATGTCTTGAGCCTTTAGACCAACACGATCAAGAATTTCATTTCTTGAAGCATGCTCTAAGAACTCATCAGGAAGACCAAGCTCGTTTAGAGCTGTGTCAATTTGAGCGGCTCTTAGGTCTTGTCTGATTCTTGTTCCAATCCCACCAATGCGAACACCATCTTCAATTGTGACAACGAGCCTGTGGTCCTTGGCCAGGTCTAGAACGCTCTGACGAACTGGAACTACCCATCTAGGGTCAATTACTGTAGCGCCGATACCGTGAGCCGCTAGTAGCTCAGCAACTTTCAAAGACACTGTAGCCATAGCTCCAACGGCAACAATCAAAACGTCCTTTGATGGAGCCTCAGATAGAACATCAACACCGTCACTCAGCCTTCTGAGCTCTTTGATTTCAGTCGGCGCAGTTCCCTTAGGGAATCTAATAACAGTTGGTGAATCTTCAATTGCGATAGCTTCTGCTAGTTCTTCTCTTAGACGAATTGCGTCTCTTGGTGCCGCAATTTCAATACCAGGGACAATTTGCAGAAGAGCTAGATCCCACATACCGTGGTGTGATGCGCCATCAGGTCCGGTTACACCTGCACGGTCTAAGACAAAGGTAACTCCAGCGTTGTGAAGTGCAACATCCATCAAGATCTGATCGAACGCACGGTTAGCGAATGTTGCATAGATTGCAACAACTGGATGTAATCCACCAAACGCTAATCCAGCACTTGAAGCCACAGCATGCTGTTCAGCGATACCAACATCGAATACTCGGCCAGGGAACTCGGCGGCAAACTTGTGCAAACCAACAGGAATCAACATCGCACCAGTGATACCGACTACACGTTCGTTCTTCTTCGCAATTTCTAGAACTTCATCAGCAAAAACAGAAGTCCATGATTGACCTGATGAAGACTCAAGTGACTGACCTGTCTTAGGGTCAATCTGCCCAACTGCGTGGAACTGGTCATTGATATCATCCTCAGCAAGGGTAAAGCCTCTACCCTTTTGAGTTATGGCGTGCACGATTACTGGAGCACCGTATTGTTTAGCTTGACGTAGAGCTTGCTCCATCGCTTCTTGATCGTGACCGTCAATAGGCCCGATGTATTTGAGATCAAGGTTAGGAAACATGCTCTTAGGAGTGAATGAACCTAGAAGACCTTTACCCGCACCACGAATTGTTGAGTAAGCCAATCTTCCAAGAGGTCCGAAGTATGAGAAGAACTTCTTAGATGCTCTGTAGGCACGCTTGTAGAAAGACTCAGTGCGGAAATCATTTAGATACTTTGCAAGCCCACCAATAGTTGGAGCATATGATCTTCCATTGTCATTTACAACGATGACTAGGTTTCTGTCGTTGTCATCAGTGATGTTATTCAGAGCTTCCCAAGCCATACCACCGGTAAGTGCCCCATCGCCGATTACTGCAACAACAGCTCGTTCATTTTGACCAGTTAGTCGGTACGCTCTAGAAATTCCATCAGCCCATGACAGCGATGATGATGCGTGTGAAGACTCGACGACATCGTGAATGGATTCTGATCTCTGCGGATAACCTGCGATGCCGCCCTTGGTTCTAATATTTGAGAGATCTGTTCTTCCAGTTACTAGCTTGTGAACGTAAGACTGGTGACCGGTGTCGAAGATAACGCTGTCATTAGGTGAATCGAACACTCTATGGATAGCCAGAGTAAGTTCAACGACTCCAAGGTTAGGACCAAGGTGTCCACCTGTTGAAGTGATTGTCTCAATTAGGTATTCACGAATCTCCTGAGCAAGCTCCTTCATCTGAGGAGCACTTAGCTTCTTCAGATCTTCAGGAGAATGAATCGATTCGAGAATTGTCAACTAAGCCACCAAACTTCTGAGTACATACTGCAAGATGCCACCGTGTCTGTAGTAGTCAGCCTCACCAGGTGTATCAATACGAAGAGCAACATCGAATGAAATCTCTGACTTGCCTGCAGCACTGTGAGAGGTTGGCTTTGCAACTACTTGCAAAGTTTTTGGAGTAACTCCATTGTTCAGTTCAGTTACACCAGTGATTGAGAATGATTCTGTTCCATCAAGACCTAATGACTCAGCAGTCTGTCCTGGTAGGTACTGAAGTGGAAGAACTCCCATACCTATAAGGTTGCTACGGTGGATTCTCTCGAAGCTTTCAGCGATAACTGCTTTGACTCCTAGAAGCGCAGTTCCCTTTGCCGCCCAGTCTCGTGATGATCCTGAACCGTACTCTTTACCAGCCAAGATGACAAGAGAGATGCCCTGGTCTTGGTAGTTAGAAGATGCGTCGTAGATGAATGACTGAGTTCCTTCAGACGTTGTGAAGTCTCTTGTGTAACCACCTTCAACATCATTCAACAACTGGTTACGCAATCTTATGTTTGCAAAAGTTCCACGAATCATAACTTCGTGGTTACCTCTTCTTGAACCGTAAGAGTTGAAATCAACTCGAGATACGTTGTTCTCTGCTAAATACTTTCCTGCAGGTGAGTCAGCCTTGATTGAACCCGCTGGGCTGATGTGATCTGTTGTAACAGAATCCCCTAGTTTTGCTAGAACTCTTGCGTCATGGAAATCAACAACAGCACTCGGAGTCATGCTCATGCCTTCGAAGTATGGTGGCTTTCTTACGTATGTGCTCTTTGGGTCCCAACTGAAAGTGTCTCCTGTTGGAGTTGGAAGAGACTTCCAACGCTCGTCACCTTCAAACACACCCGCATACTGTCTGTTGAACATCTCGGAATCAATAGTTGCGTCAATAGTCGCTTGAACTTCATCAGGAGTTGGCCAGATGTCTTCTAGGAAGACATCGTTGCCATCATTGTCTTGACCTAGTGCATCTTTCTCGAAATCAAAGTCCATGGTTCCAGCAAGAGCGTAAGCAACTACTAGCGGCGGTGATGCTAGATAGTTCATCTTCACATCAGGATTGATACGACCTTCGAAGTTTCTGTTACCAGAAAGAACAGCTGTGACAGCCAAGTCATTCTTGTTGACTGCTTCTGAAATCTCAGCATCCAGAGGACCAGAGTTACCGATACATGTTGTGCAGCCGTAACCAACTAGATCAAAACCAAGACCGTTTAGATCTTGAGTTAGTCCTGCCTTGTCGAAATACTCTGTAACAACCTTTGATCCAGGTGCAAGTGATGTCTTAACCCAAGGCTTGCTCTTTAGGCCCTTAGCAACAGCCTTACGAGCAAGAAGACCTGCTGCCATCATCACTGAAGGATTTGAGGTGTTGGTGCAAGAAGTAATCGATGCGATAGCCACGTAACCATTGTCGATCGAATAGTCTTCACCATCAACAGGAGTTGGGTTCGAGCTCTGCGGGCTGTAAGTCTTGATGTCTTTCGCAAAGTGCTCTTTAGCTTTAGAAAGTTCAATACGATCCTGTGGACGCTTTGGCCCTGCGATTGAAGGAACAACGGTTGAAAGATCTAGCTCAATGTATTCGCTGTATTCTGCTTCGTTCTTAGCATCGTGCCATAGACCCTGAGCCTTACTGTAAGCCTCAACCAGGTTGATCTCTTCTGTAGTTCTTCCTGTTGAACGTAGATAGTCGATGGTTACTTCATCGATTGGGAAGATTGCAACAGTTGAACCGAATTCTGGGCTCATGTTGCCAATAGTCGCGCGGTTAGCTAGTGGAACTGCTGACACACCCTCACCATAGAACTCGACGAACTTGCCAACAACGCCGTGCTTACGCATCATCTCTGTAATGGTTAGTACAACGTCAGTCGCAGTTGCTCCAACTGGAATTGAACCATTCAACTTAAAACCAACGACCTTTGGAATCAACATGGATACTGGCTGACCTAGCATTGCAGCTTCGGCTTCGATTCCACCAACTCCCCAACCAAGAACACCCAGACCGTTAACCATGGTGGTGTGTGAGTCAGTACCAACACATGAATCTGGGTAAGCAAGAGTTTCACCATCAAGATCACGAGTCATAACAGTTCTAGCTAAATACTCAATGTTGACCTGGTGAACGATACCTGTGCCAGGAGGAACAACCTTGAAGTTATTAAACGCTCCCTGACCCCAACGAAGGAACTGGTATCTCTCACCGTTACGCTCATACTCGTAAGCCACGTTGCGCTCGAAAGCATCAGGAGAACCTGCAACGTCAATAACAACTGAGTGGTCGATTACTAATTCTGCTGGTGAAAGCGGATTGATCTTCTTTGGGTCTCCACCTAGCGTTGCAACTGCTTCACGCATAGTAGCAAGGTCGACGATGCAAGGAACACCTGTGAAGTCCTGCATGATTACTCGAGCTGGTGAGAACTGAATCTCAATGTCTGGCTCTGCCTTTGGATCCCAATTAACGATTGCGTTGATGTGTGCCTGAGTGATGTTCGCACCGTCTTCGGTTCGAAGTAGGTTCTCCAAGAGAATTTTCAAGCTGTATGGGAGCTGATTCTTTAGAACGCTGTCCAATCTGAAGATGCGGTAAGACTTGCTACCAACTTCGAGGGTTGAACTTGATTTGAAACTGTTTACTTTGGACAAAGTCCGCTCCTAGCAGTGCTGAAAAAGATTTACTTGTCCAAAATACCATCTTGTTCGGAAGTAACCACTTTCCTAAGCAAAAGCCATGAAATCCAGATCATGAGCAAGAAGAACGGTGTTCCCATGGCAATACGTGTAAAACCAAGGGCCACCACGTCATTGGCAAGGTACATCGGGACCTGAACGAGCAATCTGGTACAGAAGAAACCAACCCATAACAAGGTCACTAGGTTGAAAAAGTTCAATTTACGGCGGTTTTTGCGCCAGCTAAGCCCCTGATCGGTAATGAACCCCACCAAGACGCCAATAATCGGAAAACGCACCAAAACGCTCAATAGTAGGCCTGCAGCGTAAGCAGTATTAGTCCAGAACCCAGTCAAGTAGAAGTCTCTAGGCTGCCCCTCAGGCCTTCTAGCAAGGTAAATGGCAAGTCCGATACCCACAACAGAGCCAACCAGTGCTGAAGCTGGTCGTTTGGCCATGAAATGCCTGATTATTAGCCCAACCATCGCCACAGAAACCACGATGATGGACAGAGTCAGGTCCTGCCAGATGGCAAAGCTAAGGACATAGACAAGACCAGGGATCGTGGCTTCAATGAATCCTTTTACCCCACCAACACTCTCGAGCAGGCTCTTGGCGTCCACTTTGTAGCCGTCATCAGTCTTCTTGACGCCATACTTCTCAGGACTAACTTTTGGCTTCTCGTCGGACATTACTTGACCCTAGTGACAATAGAACCAGTTGGAAGTTCGAGCGGAAGAATCTCTCTTGGAGGGAGTGGGATTTCCCCACGTCTTACAACAAGCCCTCTGAAAACATCTTCAAGTTCGGCACGTTGCTCAGGATCGGTAATCGCAGCTCCAGAGATTGTCCCTCTAAGAAGCCACCTATCTCCACTGAAGCCAAACATACGAACTTTCTGAGTATTGCCAACGGAGATTGGTAACTCTGCATGAATCTCCAAGCCGTAAGGCCCAGGAGTCTTCTCAGTAACAACGTTTTGGCTTGAAAGGCTGTTGAAAATGTCTTCGACGACTTCTTCCCAAAGCGAAGAACTCTTACTACTGGCGAAAGCTTGAACCTGAAGCACGCTCTCCTTGTAATCAAAAGAGATGGCAACAACTCGCTGAGAAGTCTCCTCGATGTCAGCCCTTACTCCAACACTTGGGTTAGGGACAAACATTACTGAACCGAAATCAACCAAATCTTTAGGCGCGTTGAGATCTGTGCTATCCCATGGACCTTTATTCGGTGATTTACCGTTGACTGAAGAATTCAAAATCACTTCACTCCTGTCGAGCCAAAACCAGCCACGCCTCGTTGCGAGCCTGGGAGTTCTGTAACTGAAACAAATCTAACCTGTTCAAATTTCTGAAAGAGCATTTGAGCAACCCTGTCGCCACGCACAATTTCAAAATCTTCGTCTGAATGGTTGACCAAGGTAATAAGTATTTGTCCGCGGTAACCTGCATCTACAGTTCCAGGTGCATTCAGAACAGTTATGCCGTGCTTAGCCGCTAAACCACTTCTAGGGTGAACCAAGGCAACAAAGCCAGCTGGCATAGCAATTGATACACCAGTGTTGATTGTGTGACGTGATCTGGCTGGAATTATTGCATCGTCAGCGCAGCGAAGGTCGTAGCCTGCATCACCAGGATTACCCATAGACGGCATCAAATCTGGTTCGCAGGTTATTAGAACTTCAAAACTGGTCATGAGCGTATTCTAATTCCATGACAATAAATCCAGCGACGGTCCTTTACAAAGAGCGAGTACTGCCAAGCATTTTGTTCTATCTAGCAACAGTCACTCTCCCAGTTTCGCTAATTCTGGTCGCCCTTCCTTTTTCAGACCTAGCTGGATTCGTCATGGCTGGCATCTCAATACTTTTGATCATTGGGCTAACTTGGCTCGCCGCGCCATTGATTACGCTTACCGAAGCTGAGCTTCGAATCGGGAATGTGGTAATTGACAGATCACTATTGGGGAACGCAGAGGTCATTAGAAGTACCGATGCATTCAAGGAACGCGGAGTAAATCTCCACAGTCGTGCCTACACAAGATTCCAAATAGGAGTCAAAGAACTGGTAAAGGTTGAGATCAAAGACGAATTAGACCCCACGCCTTATTGGCTGATAGCAACAAGAAACCCAGAGGTTATTGCAGGTCTTATAAACAAGCGCTAGTGAGCGCAGTCAACACAAACTGGGCCATACTCACCATTCTTCTTGGCTTTCTGACTGTGGTGCTTAACAATGAAGCACTCTGAACAGGTGAATTCATCTTCCTGCTTAGGAACAACTACTACGTCCTGCTCTTCGCTGGTTACTTCAGGAATGGAGAAAGAATCGGAGTGATCGTCAGCATCGACATCAGACGCAGCAGAGGTACCCTCAGACTCTTTGATAGCTTCAAGAGACTCTGTGTCGTCGTCGTTCTTGCGTGGAGCATCGTAATCGGTAGCCAATTACTTTCCTTTCGAATAATTCATTTCAGCGCTGAAAGTGTCCAACACGAAGTACATAAATGCAACCCTATTAACACCGAAGAAAGCACTATTGTCAGTCATCTCCCAGTTTGGGCGTGTCGCGGCACAGCAGAATCAACCGCAAAAGTAGCAAATAGAGTGGCAAACTATCGGCAGAAGGAATGAAAATGGCGGATTTACGAATAACTGGCGTTACTAACAACCAGCTCGAGCTACAAGCTCCTGATGGCACGCGCCACTACCTAGAGATTTCACCTGACTTGCTCAAGGCCATGAAATCACGCCCAGCAGAGCTTCCACCAACACTTACCCCAAGAGAGATTCAGGCTGAGATTCGTTTAGGGACAACAGTTGCTGAATTAGTTGCTAGAACCGGTGCTGATGAAGATCAGGTAGCCAAATATGCAGCCCCGATCATCACTGAACTGAAACACATCGTTACTTTAGCTAGAAACATCAGACTCTCTCTAGCTGGAGATAGATTTACAGATCCAACTCAGATTGAATTTGGAACTGTAATGGACGAGCGTCTGGTCAACAACAGAGCAAAAGATGTTTCTTGGGTTTCCAAGAAAACTGTTGAAGGTGTTTGGTTAGTTTCTGCTGAATACAAAATTGATTCAGAGCCTGGGATTGCTACCTGGTCTTTCGAGCCAAAGGCTCTTTCTCTTGTTCCGGAGAATAAAAGTGAACTTCTGATTTCAAACGCATCTCCGTTGAGCTTGATTGAAAGCACTCCAAAGATAAAAACTGAACAGGTTATGCATCCAACCGTTTCAGCAGCACAACCTGAAACTCTTGAAGAAGAAACACAACCTGTAACAACTGGAC
>JAULUM010000031.1:0-2262 GCA_032111565.1 Rhodoluna sp.
TAGCTCCACGCCAGACTGCCTCGGCATCTGCTTTGCTGCCTGAGACTAATGCTGCTGGAAGGCCTCTAACTGGACGATTCTTTGTGTCAATCAATCCTGTTTGACGAGCAAGTGTTTCTGCGTTCTCGGTGACCTTTATTCTGTAGTGAGCAGTTTTTCTGATGCCACCTGCAGATATAACGGCTAGTTCGCTCTCAACGCCAAAAACCTCGCTTAGGTCCTTACTTACGCGGCGTGCTAGTTGCGCTGTGTCAACTTCTACTTCAACAACAATCTTGCCGCCAACTAGGTGAAGACCCCCACAGAATCTAAGAATGGTTGCTAACTCAGCTGCACGAACTGTGCTCTTAGTTACTTCAACTCTTGCCAGCTCATCTTTAAGCTCTGCTGTTAATGCCATTACTACTCTTTTCCTAGGTCTCTGTGCTTGGTGCTTACTTCAATTCCGTTTAATTCTGAAAGTCTCTTTGCTATTTCAATAGCGGTAGCCACTGAACGATGCTTTCCACCAGTGCAACCGATACCAATAGAAACGCGCTTGCGATTCTCTCTTTGGTAGCCAAGAAGAACAGGCTTTAAAGCCGCAACGTAGTTACTGATGAACTCTTCTGCACCTTCTTGAGCCAATACGTAATCGGCTACTTGTTTGTCTTCGCCGTTGTAAGGTCTAAGTTCTTCGTTCCAGTAAGGGTTCGGAATGAATCTCATGTCTGCAATGAGGTCCGCATCACTTGGAGAGCCGTATTTAAAACCGAAACTTTGGATCATGAGCTTTAGCTTGTTTGATTGCTCTGTTGAGAATGACTCTGCAATTTTGGAACCTAGTTGATACACATTTAGGTCGCTACTGTCGATAATCAGATCAGCTTGTTCTCTGAGTGGAAGTAATCTCGCACGTTCGATTGCAATGCCGTCTGAGATCGTTCCATCACTCTGGAGTGGATGAGGCCTTCTTACTTGTTCAAACCTTTTGATGAGAGCTGCGTCATTAGCTTCAAGAAATAGAACCTGAACATCGATGTTGCTACTCTGCAGTTCGCTTATGTAACCAGATAGATCTTCAAAGAAACCACCGCCACGGGCATCAATCACAACTGCCAATTTCGGTAAGCCCTTTTCAGCCATTGAGAAGAGTTCTGCCATGGGCTTGAGCATTTGTGGTGGCAGGTTATCTACGACATACCAATCCATGTCCTCGAGGGCATTAGCCACGGTTGACCGTCCAGCACCAGACATACCGGTTACAACCAGTAACTCGTATGACTTTCCTGTGTTCAACTCAGACCTGTCATTGCCTAGTGATAACTCTAATCACTTTGCGACACGCCCGAGTTCCAAAAGCCGAATTGCCCACAGGACTACTTATCGGACTCAGCAAGCCTCTGGGCTATAGACGCAGCCAAAACAGGCCCTATTCCAGCCACCTCGGCTATTTCCTCGACGGTTGCTAGCTTGAGCCGTTTAGCTGATCCAAACCTTCTAAGTAGAGCTGAAACCCTCTTATCCCCCAGACCCTCAATTGAGCCCAATTCGGTAGCAATGCTTGATTTACGTTGTGCTCGCTGGGCTGTAATTGCGAACCTGTGAGCCTCATCTCGAACTCTCTGAAGCAAGAACAAGGCCTCAGAGCCTCGAGGCAGGATCACCGGGAATGGGTTATTCGGCAGCCAGATCTCCTCTAAACGTTTAGCCAGCCCAATCACAGCTATGTCCGTAATCCCACTGTCCTGCATGGCCTTAGCCGCCGCATTAACCTGAGGTTGCCCGCCATCAACAATCAGAAGCCCAGGTCGGTAGCTGAACTTGTTGTCGTTATCAGGAATGCCATCATTTAGATACTTCAGTCTTCGAGTCAAGGTTTGGTACAGCGACTCGGTGTCATCGCTTGAGGATTCAATGTTGAACTTTCGGTACTGGCTCTTCTTAGGCAGCCCATCTTCGAAAACAACCATGGAAGAAACAATCCCTGTTCCACCTAAATGAGAAACGTCAAAACATTCAATTCTCAGCGGAGCTGTCTGCAACTTCAATGCTTCCTGCAAATCCGCAAGAGCTTCACTTCGAGCAGTGAAATCAGCCGTTCTGCGAAGTTTGTATAACCCGAGTGCATGTCTTGCATTTGTCAGAGCTGTTTCAGCTAGTGCTCTCTTATCCCCTCGCTGTGGGATTCGCAGATCTACTTTGGCTCCCCGAATTCCAGAAAGCCATTGACTCAAAGCATCTGCATCCTCTGGTAAGACAGGTACCAATACTTCTTTAGGA
>JAULUM010000031.1:2272-11040 GCA_032111565.1 Rhodoluna sp.
GGAACATCGCCAGCGAACGTTGAATCCTTGCCGTAAACGTTCTGCAGAAGATACTCAACTAGTTCTGACTGGTCTCGCTCTAGTTCCTTATCAACAACCCAACCCATCACACCTCGGATACGACCACCGCGAACTCGGAATAAGCTAACTGCGGCTGCAAGCTCATCGTCGGCAATTCCAAAGAGATCAGCGTCTGTTTGATCTGTGAAGACAACTGTACTCTTCTCAAGAACAGTGTCTAAGGAAATGATGTTATCTCTGAGTTTGGCGGCAAGCTCATAGTTCTTATCATCTGAAGCATTGAGCATTCGTGCTCGAAGTGTCTCGACATGAGATTCGTCACCGGATTGCAGGAAGTCTGCAAAACGTTTGGCTAGTTCCTTGTGCTTTTCAGGAGTGACCCTAGAAACACATGGCGCTGAACATTTACCGATGTCGGCAAGCAAGCAAGGACGATTAGTGGACTTAGCAGTGTTATAGACACCCGCAGAGCAGGAACGTATCGGATAAACCTTGAGGAGGCTATCTAGAGTGTCTCTAATCGCCCAAGTCTTTGTGTATGGTCCGAAGTACTTGGCTCCTTTGATATCTCTGTTGCGAGTGATGAAGACTCTAGGAACAGCATCACTCATGGTGATAGTGAGATACGGATAGCTCTTGTCATCCTTGAATCGAACGTTGAATGGTGGATTGAACTCCTTGATCCAAGTGAATTCGAGCTGTAGCGCTTCAAACTCAGTCTTAACAATCGTCCAGTTCACATCTCTCGCTGAGAGCACCATTCGTCTGGTTTTCTCCTGCAGGCTGTTGATTGGAGCAAAGTATGAAGTAAGTCTGGCTCTTAGGTTCTTAGCTTTGCCGACGTAAAGGACTCGACCATTCTCATCTAAGAATCGATAGACGCCAGGTTCGGTAGGTATCTCCGAGCTCTTTGGTCTAAAGCTAAGGTCGTTTGCCATTTTTAGCTAAGGATTTCCTTGAGAAATTTTCCTGTGTGTGACTTGGCAACCTTTGCAATCTGCTCAGGAGTTCCAACTGCGACTACTTCGCCACCTCTAGCTCCACCCTCAGGGCCAATGTCAACAACCCAGTCAGATGATTTGATGACATCTAGGTTGTGCTCAATAACGATGACAGTGTTTCCCTTGTCAACCAGGCCATTTAGAACAAGCAAGAGCTTTCTAACATCTTCGAAGTGCAGGCCTGTTGTTGGTTCATCAAGAACGTAGATGCTTCTACCGTATGAACGTTTCTGAAGTTCAGTTGCCAACTTCACACGCTGAGCTTCACCACCTGAAAGTGTTGTTGCGCTCTGACCAAGGCGCACATAACCCAAACCAACATCAACCAAAGTGTCTAGGTAACGAGCGATTGAGTTGATTGCTTGGAAGAATTCAGCAGCTTCTGAAATTGGCATCTCAAGTACTTCAGCGATTGATTTGCCCTTGTATTTAACCTGAAGGGTCTCACGGTTATATCTAGCTCCGTGACAAACCTCACAGGATACATAAACATCAGGTAGGAAGTTCATTTCAATCTTGAGGGTTCCGTCACCGCTACACGCCTCACAACGTCCGCCCTTTACGTTGAATGAGAATCGCCCCTGTTGGTATCCCCTTGCCTTGGATTCTTGGGTGTCAGCGAAGAGCTTGCGGATATGGTCAAAAACACCGGTGTATGTTGCTGGGTTAGATCTTGGTGTTCTACCGATTGGGTTTTGATCTACGTGAACAACTTTGTCTAGTTGATCTAGGCCCTCAACTCTGGTGTGCTTACCTGCTACACCCTTTGCGCCATTGAGCTTGTTAGCTAGAACTTCATAGAGAACGTCGTTTACAAGAGAAGACTTTCCTGATCCACTCACACCGGTTACAGATGTGAAGGTACCTAGTGGGAAAGTCACGTCAATGTTCTTGAGGTTGTTCTCTCTTGCTCCAACTACTTTGATCTCACGGTTCTTATCTACTGGCCTTCTCTTCCTTGGAGTTTCGATTGCTTCACGACCAGACAGGAAAGCACCTGTAATAGATTCCTTGTTGGTCAAGATTGCTTTATAGCTACCGCTGTGAACGACCTCACCACCATGAACACCAGCACCAGGACCAATGTCAACCAACCAGTCGGCTGCCTTGATGGTGTCCTCATCGTGCTCAACAACAATCAGAGTGTTACCTAAGTCACGAAGCTTGATTAATGTATCAATCAGTCTCATGTTGTCTCGTTGGTGCAAACCAATACTCGGTTCGTCCAGCACATACAAAACGCCTGTGAGTCCGGCACCGATCTGGGTGGCCAGACGAATTCTCTGAGCTTCACCACCAGAAAGCGTTGCAGCTGCTCGCTCAAGGGAAAGGTAGTCAAGTCCAACTGCGATTAGGAAATCAAGACGAGAACGAATCTCTCTCAGCACCTGAGCTGCGATCTTCTCATCACGCTTATCAAGTTTTAGTTTTTCGAAGAAAGCGTACGACTCACCAAGGCTCATGAAACAAACATCGGCGATTGAACTGTTGCCAACCTTAACGGCGAGTACTTCAGGTCTAAGTCTCGCTCCATTGCAATCAGGGCAGGGAGTTTCGCGAAGATACTCAGACCACTTACCTCTGGCCCAGTCGTTGTCTGCTTCTAAGTACTTGCGTTCGATGTAATTGAGTGCGCCTTCAAAACCCGTTGTGTACTTGAGCTCTCTGCCGTACTTGTTCTTCCACTTCATTTGAACTTCGAAGTTGTTGCCGTAAAGAACTGCGTCTTGAATCTCTTCGGGCAGATCCTGCCAAGGTGTGTTCAGTGAGAAGTCGAGGTCCTTAGCTAATCCGGTTAGCAGTCTTGTGTAATAGGTGAATAGACCCTTACCTTGAGTGGACCAGGGCCTAATCACTCCTCCGTTGATTGATTCAGAAACATCACCAATGATGAGTTCCTTATCAACAGCCATCTTGATGCCAAGACCGGAACACTTAGGACAAGCGCCGAATGGTGCGTTGAACGAGAATGTTCTAGGTTCGATTTCTGTAAGGGTAAGTGTGTGCTCGTTTGGGCAAGACATCTTCTCGCTGAAGTTGCGATACTTTCCATCGCCCTTGACATCTACGAAATCAATTGTCAATCGTCCGTTAGCAACCTTTAGAGCTGTTTCAACTGAATCAGTTAGACGCTGAGTGATGTCATCTTTCGCAACTAGTCGGTCAATAACAACAGAGATGTCGTGTTTGAAAGTCTTCTTGAGAGGTTTGGCATCGGTTAGTTGGATAACTTCCCCATCAACTACAGCTCTTGCAAATCCTTGACTGATGAGCTCTCTAAACAAATCAGAGAACTCGCCCTTCTTCTGGTCAACTATCTGAGCAAGTATTTGGTACTTGGTGCCAGTCTTGAACTGCATGATCTGATCAACAATCTGCTGCGCAGTTTGCTTGGTGATTTTCTCGCCACACTCAGCACAGTGCGGGATTCCAATACGAGCCCAAAGAAGTCTTAGGTAATCATGAATTTCAGTGATAGTTCCAACTGTTGATCTTGGATTTCTGTTGGTTGATTTCTGGTCAATAGAAACAGCAGGGCTCAAGCCCTCAATGAAGTCGACATCAGGTCTATCAACCTGACCTAGGAACTGCCTTGCATAAGCACTCAGTGACTCAACGTATCTACGCTGTCCCTCAGCGAAGATGGTGTCGAAAGCTAGCGATGATTTACCAGAACCACTGAGGCCTGTGAAGACCACCATGGCGTTCTTAGGTATCTCAAGGTTTAGGTTCTTTAGGTTATGAACCCTGGCACCTTTGATGACTAGCTTGTCTTTGGTGGGAATGCTGATGTGTGGCATTCGTTTAGTTTAACCCCCTAGTTACGGGCTAGACCTTATCTATCTGCCTCAGGGTGTATTTGAGTTCACTAATCTCATCGCGAAGCCTTGCTGCTAGTTCGAACTTGAGTTCGGCTGCGGCTGCTTTCATCTGCTGGTCAAGGTCTACAACTATGTCTAGCAGTTCGTCATAGCTGGCATTCTGGTTAGGTCTCGCCTTGAGCGGGGTGACACCCTTGTTTCCAGTTCTCTTGTTTTTGGCGCTGTCTAAGAGTTCGGCAGTGTCCTGCTCTTCTCGAAGAATGCTGTCTGTTATGTCAGCAATCTTCTTCCGAAGGGGTTGAGGGTCAACACCGTTAGCCAAGTTATAAGCGACTTGCTTCTCACGCCTTCGGTTAGTTTCATCAATTGCTCTAGCCATTGAATCAGTGATTCGATCGGCATACATGTGGACTTCGCCGCTTACGTTACGAGCTGCACGTCCGATGGTCTGAATTAGGGAAGTTGTTGAACGAAGGAAGCCTTCTTTGTCAGCGTCAAGGATGCTAACCAGAGAAACTTCAGGCAGGTCAAGACCTTCGCGCAAAAGGTTGATACCTACGAGAACGTCATAAACACCGCTTCTGAGTTCTCTCAGAAGCTCTACTCTTCGCAGGGTGTCGACGTCGCTGTGTAGGTATCTAACTCGAACACCTGCTTCGGTTAGGAACTCAGTTAGCTCTTCAGACATCTTCTTGGTCAAGGTAGTAACAAGAACTCTTTCATCCTTGGCTGTTCTTATTCGAATCTCCTCGAGTAGATCATCAATCTGACCCTTAGATGGCTTAACAACAATTTGTGGATCTACAAGCCCAGTTGGTCTAATGATCTGTTCAACAGCTCCGTCGGCTACGCCTAGTTCATACTTACCAGGTGTCGCTGAAAGATAAACAGTCTGACCTACACGCTCTTGGAACTCAGCCCATTTCAGTGGTCGGTTATCCATAGCTGATGGCAGTCTAAACCCGTGCTCTACAAGTGTTCTCTTTCTAGAAGAGTCACCTTCATACATCGCACCAATTTGAGGAACAGTTACGTGAGACTCATCTATTACAGTAAGGAAATCCTCTGGGAAGTAATCGAGTAGACATGAAGGTGCAGAACCAGGTTCCCTGCCGTCTAGATGTCTTGAATAGTTTTCAATGCCACTACAGAAACCTAGTTCTCGAATCATCTCTAGATCAAACGTGGTTCTCATCTTGATTCTTTGAGCCTCTAGAAGCTTTCCTTGTATCTCAAACTCTTTTACGCGAGCAACCATCTCTTCTTCGATGGCTTCAAGAGCCTCACCCATGCGCTCCTGAGAGGTTACGTAGTAACTAGCAGGATAAACAGAGATAGTGTCCATCGCTCGAACAATCTCACCGGTTAGAGGGTGTAATTGGTAGATGTTTTCAATCTCATCACCGAATAGCTCAAGCCTGATAGCAAGTTCGTCGTAGACAGGAATGATCTCGATAGTGTCACCCTTGACCCTGAAGTTACCTCTTGAGAAGTCGTAGTCATTGCGCTGATACTGCATAGTAACGAACTCACGAATGAGATCATCTCTATCGATAGTTTGACCTTTGTGTAGAGGCAGTGACATGTCCAAGTATTCGCTTGGCGCGCCAAGACCATAGATACAAGAAACAGTTGAAACTACGACAACATCTCTTCTTGAAAGCAAGCTCATGGTGGCCGAGTATCGAAGACGCTCAACTTCTTCGTTAATCGAAGAGTCTTTCTCAATAAAGGTATCGGTTTGTGGAACGTAAGCCTCTGGCTGGTAATAGTCGTAGTAAGAAACGAAATACTCGACAGCGTTGTTTGGAAGTAATTCTCTAAACTCGTTGACAAGCTGTGCTGCAAGTGTCTTATTGTGGGCAAGAACGAGTGTTGGTCGCTGCAGTTTCTCGATTAGCCAAGCAGTTGTTGCAGATTTACCTGTACCCGTTGCTCCGAGCAGCACAACATCTTTCTCACCGTTGTTGATGCGATCTGCGAGTTCAGCAATTGCAGTTGGCTGATCTCCTGATGGTTTGTATTCGCTGATAACCTCAAACGGCGCAAAGGTTCTAGTTGGTCCCTTCACTTGGCTTTCTCCTGAGCCATTAGGAGGAACTTATTCCACAATGCAGTCGCATCAGAAATAAGACCCGGCAGAGTTTGGTTTGAGTTCATGATGTAGTCGGCTGCGGCTGCACGTTCCAAAGGAGACGCTTGGGCTTTAATGCGTGCCTCTGCTTCATGAATAGTCATTCCCCTAGAGCTCACGAGTCTTTGAATTCTGTCAGCTTCGGGGGCTTCAACGCTGACGATTACATCAAACGGAAGAGAAACCTTCGCTTCGACAAGCAAAGGAACTGTATAAACAACCATTGAGTTCTCTGGAAGTGACTCAAGGATATCTTGTGCTCTTTCACGAACCAGTGGATGAACTATTTCTTCAAGGGCAACTCTTCTTGCGGGTTCGTTAAAGACAATCTCACCTAAAGCTTTGCGATCCAATTCTCCTGTGCTTGTGATTACGTGTGGGCCGAAGGCCTCAACTATTTGAGTTAAGCCTTTCGTATTTGGTTCAACTACTTCCCTAGCCAATTTGTCGGCATCAATCTCAATAGCACCAAGTGAAACCCAATGGGCAGCGACAGTAGTCTTACCTGCTGCAATACCACCGGTTAGACCTATCAAGAACATCTTCTAAGCCTAACTTGTCCTTAAAGCAAAGACGGGTTGAGCCTTAGCCCAACCCGTCTTTAGAACTTCTAACTATTCAGCGCTGTTTAGCTTGTCGCGCAGAGCAGATAGTGCCTCGTCATCAGAAAGAGTTCCCTCTGATGCTGTTGCACCTTCAGATGAAGATGAAGTTGTTGTGCTGGCCTGAACTTCTGGCTTTGCATCAGGAAGGGTTGCTGCAAGCTCGTTAGCTGCCTTAACCTGCTTCTTGTGCTCTTCCCAGCGTGCGTGAGCTTCAGCGTATTCCTTCTCCCACTTAGCCTTGGCATCTTCGAAGCCTGGCTTCCACTCGCTAGTAGCTGAGTCGAAACCTTCTGGGTACTTGTAGTTACCCTGGTCATCAAAGTCGGTAGCCAATCCGTATAGAGCTGGGTTGAAGTCAGTTCCCTCAGGGTTTACTTCTTCAGTAGCCTGCTTCAATGAAAGGGAGATACGGCGTCGATCTAGATCGATGTCGATAACCTTCACAAATACGTCCTGGTTTACTGTTACAACCTGGCTTGCGAGATCGATGTGCTTAGCTGATAGTTCACTGATGTGAACTAGGCCTTCAATGCCATCTGCAACGCGAACGAATGCACCGAATGGAACGATCTTGGTGACCTTACCTGGTGCGTACTGACCGATTGCGTGTGATCTAGCAAATACCTGCCATGGGTCTTCCTGAGTTGCCTTCAGAGAAAGTGAAACACGCTCTCTGTCTGAATCAACTTCTAGAACCTCAACAGTTACTTCCTGACCGATTTCAACAACTTCACTTGCGTGCTCGATGTGCTTCCATGAAAGCTCGCTTACGTGAACTAGACCGTCAACTCCACCAAGGTCAATGAATGCACCGAAGTTTACGATAGATGAAACAACACCAGTGCGAATCTGTCCCTTAGCAAGATCTGCAAGGAATGTGCTGCGGTTAGCAGACTGTGATTCTTCAAGTAGAGCTCTACGAGATAGAACAACGTTGTTACGGTTCTTGTCCAGTTCCAAAATCTTTGCGTCAACATTCTGACCAAGGTAAGGAGTTAGGTCGCGAACACGACGTAGTTCGATAAGAGATGCTGGAAGGAATCCACGAAGACCGATGTCAACGATCAGACCACCCTTAACAACTTCGATAACCAAACCGGTAACGACGCCATCAGTTTCTTTGATCTTCTCAACATCGCCCCATGCGCGCTCGTACTGCGCACGCTTCTTGGAAAGAATTAGACGGCCTTCTTTGTCTTCCTTCTGAAGAACAAGGGCCTCGATTGAATCACCAACTGCAACAATGTCGCCAGGAGCTGCATCGTGTCTGATTGATAGTTCTCGTGAAGGGATAACACCTTCAGTTTTGTAACCTACGTCGAGAAGAACTTCGTCGCGGTCAATCTTGACGACGATACCCGCGATTAGATCGCCGTCGTTGAAAGATTTTAGGGTTTTTTCGATTTCTGCAAGTAATTCTTCTGCTGAACCGATGTCGTTTACTGCTACCTGCTTAGGAGCTTTGTTGGTGCTACTTGTCATAGAGAGGTTGTCTCGATCTTGTTTTTACTCGGGTCAATTACCACATGTCGCTACAGGCGTAGCAACTCACAACAATTGAACTTGGACTGGATTGTTTAGGCCCAAAACTGGACCTTGGGAAAGTCTATACCGTCTTTTCGCCCGAAACAACGCGTAACAGAGCCTCTAGTACGGCCTCTTCATCGGGTCCAACAACTTCGATTACGAGCTCTTCCCCGTGCTTAGCTCCAAGACTCAATATCCCCAGAATGCTGTTACCTGAGGCCTTTTTGCCGTGTTTGTTGGTCACCGTCACCTGGTGCTTACTTACGGTGGCTACCCGAACAAAATCGGCAGCAGGCCTTGCATGCAGGCCAACAGTAGGGCCAACTATGCAAGATTGCTTAGCCATTAGTGAGCAGCCTCATCCCAGCTCTTGCCTACTCCCACGCTTACTTCTAGAGGAACAGCCAATTGAGCCGCTTCGTTCATACCCTTGATGACAAGTTGTTGAACCTTTTCGAGCTCTCCCTTAGCAACCTCGATCACCAATTCGTCGTGCACTTGAAGCAGAATACGGCTCTTGACCTTGGCTGCTAAAAGTGCTCTATCAACATTGACCATTGCTGTTTTCATGATGTCAGCGGCATTGAAGCCCTGCAGCGTTTCCATGCAGGTCACCAGGCGCGACTCCAGGTCCTGCATGCGGCCGGTGTCGGCGAAG
>JAULUM010000031.1:11050-29963 GCA_032111565.1 Rhodoluna sp.
TTCGGTATAGTCACGGTCTTTGGCTTCTTCAACGACTTCGCTCAAGTACCGTCTAACTCCACCAAAGCGATCAAAGTAGTCAGCCATGAGTTGCTTGGCGTCTGCATTAGAGATACGCAGTTGTTTTGCTAGGCCGTACTCACTGAGGCCATAGACCAACCCATAAGACATAGCTTTTACTTTCGAACGCATGGCTCCGGTAACTTCTGCTGGTGGAACGCCATAGATTCTGGAACCAACAAACTTATGTAGATCCTCACCGGATTTGAACGCTTCGATTAGGCCTTCGTCTTGGCTTAGGTGAGCCAAGATTCTCATTTCAATTTGTGAGTAATCAGCAGTCAGCAGTGTCTCAAAATCATCGCCAACAATGAATGCATCTCTAATCAGTCTTCCGCGATCTGATCTGACAGGGATATTTTGCAGGTTAGGGTTCTCAGAAGAAAGGCGACCTGTTGATGTTCCTGTCTGAACATAGGTAGTGTGAATTCGTCCGTCGGCTGAGACAGCCTTGCTAATGGTCTCTACGATCTGTCTGATCTTGGTAACTTCGCGGTGAGCAAGTAGTTTCTCTAGGAATGGATGACCATTCTGTTCAAACAATGTTGTCAGAGCTTCGGCGTTGGTTGAGAAGCCAGTTTTAACTTTGCTGGTTCCCTGCATACCTAAATCATCAAACAAGACTGTCTGCAATTGCTTTGGAGAGGCAAGATTTATCTCTTTGCCTATGATCTCGTAACATTCAGAGGCAATTTTGGCGATTTCCTTGTCGAGTTTTCTAACAAGTTTGCTCATGGCTTCAATATCCAGAGTGATGCCGGTGTGTTCCATCCTGGCAAGTGGAGAACTAGAAGCAAGTTCGACTTCCTTGTATACGTTGGTCTGCTTGCTTCTAGACAATACGCTGGTGAGTTTTTGGTTTAGCTGGAAAACATACCAGGCAATAGCAGAAAGGTCCTTGTCAGGTTGAACCAGTTCTTCAGCTGATTCTTCTTGCAGTTGGACACCTAGGTACTCAGAAACAAGATCTTCTGCAGAGAATCCCTTTCTAAGTGGGTTATCTATGTATGCCATCAGCATTGGGTCATCTACTACTCCAGATAGTGACTTACCTGAGCCTAGAAGGAATCGCTCAGACGCTTTAGCATTGAAGACAATTTTCGGCTTCGCAGACGCCAACCATGTGTAGAACTTCTTATCAAAGTCTTTAGCCTTGATGGAAACTCTCAAGCTCTGATTGGCAAGTCCTGCTGCCAAAATGCTTTCATCTCCGAAGTCAAAGAAGACTGCACTTGGCTTAGGTGATGAGTAAATCTTCTCAAGCGCTTCGGATGCACTCTTTGGTTCTTTTGGTAGAACTAGATCAACTTGAGTGATTACTTCTTCAACAACCTCTTTGGCCTCAGCGCTTGCTGGAGCAGGCCCTGATGATGTTCCAGGTTCAACACCCAAAGCTCGTAAGACTCTCTCTAGAAGAGATCTGAAATGCATCTTTGCAAACGAATCGCGAACAGCATTCTCGTTAACAGGCCCTAGGTGGAATGAGTCGAAGCTGTGTCCTATATCCAAATCACGAACCAGATGGTTCAGTCTTCTGTTTCTTATTGCAAGTTCTCGGTGTTCCCTTAAGCTCTCTCCTACTTTGCCTGGGATGTCTTTCTCCGCGGCTAATACACCTTGGAGATCACCGTACTGTTGCAACCACTTGGCCGCGGTCTTCGGTCCCACCCCTGGAACACCTGGTAGGTTGTCAGATGTTTCACCAACAAGAGCAGCTAGATCGGGGTACTGTTTGGCATGGATTCCATACTTCTCGAGAACTGCTTCGTCTGTCATGCGAGCAAGGTTCATCACGCCTTTGACTGGGTAAAGAATTGTTACATCATCTTGAATAAGTTGGAAAGTATCTCTATCCCCTGAAACGATCAGAACTTTGTATCCAGCAGCGGCACCTTGGTCAGCCAGGCTAGCAATAATGTCGTCTGCCTCGTAGTTTTCTTTAGTCAGAGTTGTGATGTTCATCGCAGCTAGTGCATCTCGAAGTAATTCTGTTTGCCCATTGAACTCTGGTGGTGATTCACCGCGTGTCCCCTTGTATTCCGGATACTCATCGGTTCGGAAAGAATGTCTTGAGATGTCGAAAGCAACTGCAAGGTGAGTTGGCTTCTCATTCTGCAGGATGTTTAGCATCATTGAAATGAAGCCGTGAACGGCGTTCGTGTGTTGGCCATCTGGAGTCTTGAATGAGTCAGGGCTAAGCGCATAGAACGCTCTAAAGGCCAAAGAGTGACCATCTATTAGCAAAAGAGTAGGCTTGGACTTGGTCATTGCAATAGCCTAACTTGACCAGTTGCAAACAACCGCTAACAAGGCTACGAGGAATTTATGTCTTCTGAAATGTCTCCAGAAATCGCCGAATGGATTGAAAAGCGTGGCTTAGGCGTCCTAGCCGATCGCATGGGAATCAAGATACTGGCCATTGATGCAACCCATGGAGTTGCCACAATGCCGGTTGAAGGGAACACCCAGCCCCTAGGAATTGTCCATGGCGGAGCCTATGTCGTTCTGGCTGAGACACTTGGAAGCATGTGTGCAACATTAGCTGCAGGTCCAGGACGTCATGCAGTCGGTATCGAAATCAACGCTTCACACACAAAAAGCGCTCGGGAGGGAATAATCAAAGCAACTGCTAAGGCTGTAAACATTGGTCGGAATCTGGCGACACATGAAATTGCAGTTGAGGACGATCAGGGAAACAGACTGTCAACAATTCGAATAACGAATTTCTTGAGAGATAACCGCTAGGGCCTCTCAGCTAACTGCTCGATAACAGTCTGAGCTACCTGCTTCATAGATAGGCGTCTATCCATAGAAGCTTTTTGAATCCATCTAAAGGCTTCAGGCTCATTAAGCTTCATCTTTTCGGTTAGAAGACCCTTGGCTCTGTCCACAAGTTTCCTTGTTTCAAGCTTCTCATTGATCTCATCAACTTCATTTTCGGCATTAGCCATACGCTCATGCAATGACAAAGCAATGCGGAGGGCTGGGATTAGGTTGCTTGGGTTGAAAGGCTTCACAACGTAACTGTAGACGCCTGCTTCACTGGCTCTTTCTACAAGTTCAGGTGAACTGAATGCAGTTAGCAAAACAACTGGGAATTTGTGCTTAGCCAGAATCTCTGCTGCTTGAAGCCCGTCCGTGCCAGGCATTTTGATGTCCATTAGAACTAGGCTTGGTTTTAGTTCTTGGGCTAGCCGAACGGCCTCTGCCCCATCCCCAGCCTGGCCAATAACATCGAACCCAGATTCGGTAAGCGTCTCCACGATGTCTAGGCGGATAATAGCCTCGTCCTCAGCGACAACAACACTTGGGCGGATGGCTTCGTTCATAGGAATACATTACTCCGACAAACGGAAATCTATGGAATGGTTTAGACTTTTCATCGTTACAGGCCGAAGTGGCGAAATGGCAGACGCGGAGCACTCAAAATGCTTTGCTCGAAAGGGCGTGTGGGTTCGACTCCCACCTTCGGCACCCAAGAGAAAACCCCCAACCTAATTGGGGGTTATTTCTTTATTTTGCGTAAGCCGGAGCAGCTCCGTTGATAGCATCGCCGACACGGTGAACTCTAAGCGAGTTCGTTGAGCCAGGAATGCCTGGTGGGGTTCCAGCTACGACAACTACTTCATCACCAATCTTGGCTATGCCCTTACCAATCAAGACTTCATCCACTTGGTGCATCATGTCATCAGTGTGAGTTACTTCTTCAACTTGGTGCACGTTAGATCCCCATACCAAAGACAGGCGTCTCATGGTTTCCGCTGAAGGAGTGAATGCGATGGTAGGAATCTGGTTACGTAGGCGGGCAACTCTCCTGAGAGAGTCTCCGCTAACTGTGAATACACAGATGAACTTAGAGCCAAGCAGCTCTGCGATTTCAGTGGCTGCAAGGGTAACTGCTCCACCATGGGTGTGTGGCTTAGTTCCAAGGCCCGGAATACGACTTAGGCCGTTTTCCTCGGTGGATTCAATGATGCTAGCCATAGCAGCCACTGTTTCAACTGGGAACTCTCCTACTGAAGTTTCACCGGAGAGCATTAGGCAGTCAGCTCCGTCGAGAACCGCGTTTGCTACGTCGCTTGCTTCTGCTCTGGTTGGCCTTGAGGCTGAAATCATTGATTCAAGCATCTGGGTTGCAACGATGACAGGCTTTGCCCATCTTCTTGAAAGTTCAATAGCGCGCTTCTGAACCAGCGGCACTTGCCAGAACGGAAGCTCAACACCTAGATCTCCACGAGCCACCATCACACCATCGAATGCGTCAATTATTTCCTCTAGAGCGTCAACAGCTTGCGGCTTCTCAATCTTTGCAATAACTGGAAGGAACTTGCCTTCTTCCTTCATGATTTCGTGAACGCGAACTATGTCTGAAGCGTTTCTTACGAAAGATAGGGCAATCATGTCGACACCTAGGCGAATGCCCCAGCGAAGATCATCCTCATCTTTTTCGCTTAGTGCAGGAACATTTACAGCAACTCCAGGAAGGTTGATCCCCTTATTGTTGCTAACGACTCCTGGTACCTCAACAACTGTTGTTACGGACTTATCGTCAACTGCTGTTGCTCTAAGCCCCACCTTCCCATCATCGATTAGAAGGACATCTCCGACCTTAACATCGCCTGGGAGGCCTTTGAACGTAGTTGAACAGATGTTGACATCACCCTGGATGTCTTCGATTGTGATTGTGAATGTAGCACCCTTATTCAGTGTCACTGGGCCGTCGGCAAATCTACCGAGACGAATCTTTGGACCTTGCAGGTCAACGAAAATGCCAACAGGCTTGTTTAGATCTGCGGCAACCTGACGAACAATCTTGTAAAGACCCTCGTGAACGTCATAGCTTCCGTGGCTAAGGTTCATTCTGGCAACGTCAACACCTGCTTCGATGATGGCTTTTATGGATTCGTAGGTGGAAACTGCTGGTCCCAGGGTCGCAATGATTTTCGCGCGTCTCATATTTTCCTTTTTGCTTATTTTGCTCTTATTAGCCTACCGAAGGGTTAGGCGTGAATTCCCGTATCGGTTGGTTTGACGGGTGCTGGGAGTGTTGTTGACCCTTCAAGGTACTCATCAATAGCAGCTGCGGCTGCTCTACCTTCAGCAATAGCCCAAACAATCAGGCTTGCTCCACGTCCTGCATCACCTGCAACAAAGACACCGTCGATGTTGGTAGCGTACTTCTGGTTGCGAGCAAGGTTTGACTTCTCATCAACTTCAACTGGAGTCTCACCAACATGTATGTTTGACTCAGGGCCAGTGAAGCCGAGCGCTAATAGGACTAGGTCCGCTTCAATAATCTGCTCTGTGCCTGCCTTAGGAACTCTTCTGCCATCGAGGAACTCTGTCTCAGCGACTTCAATACCTGTGACTTTCCCGTTTTCACCAACAAAACGAACAGTGTTGGCAAGATACTTTCTTTCACCAAACTCTTCGTGAGCACTCGCAACCTCGAAAAGGTTAGGGAATGTTGGCCAAGGCTGGTCAGGTGATCTCTCTACAGGAGGTTGATTACCTATAGCGAGAGTAGTTACAGATACAGCGCCTTGGCGGGTTGCCGTACCTAGACAGTCAGCTCCAGTGTCTCCACCACCAAGGATTACGACTTTCTTACCTGAGGCTATAATCTGATTCTCAACTTCGAGGCCTGAAACGACTTCATTTGCTTGAGTGAGGTAATCCATAGCGAAGTGAACGCCTTCAAGTTCCCGACCTTCAATCTTTAGATCCCTAGGCTTAGGAGCACCGGTAGCAACAAGAACAGCTTCGTATCTTCTGAACAAATCATCCCAGGTTATGTCTTTTCCAATTGTGACACCGGTTCTAAATCTTGTTCCTTCTGCTTCCATCTGTGCAAGACGACGATCGATGTGATGTTTCTCCATCTTGAAATCGGGAATACCGTAACGAAGAAGGCCTCCAATTTGAGCGTCTTTTTCGTAGACAGCAACAGTGTGTCCTGCTCTGGTCAACTGCTGAGCGGCGGCTAGTCCTGCAGGACCTGATCCGACAATGGCCACTGTTTTACCTGTCATACGCTCAGGAGCGTGTGCCTCAACCCAACCTTTCTCAAAAGCCTGTTCAATAATTGATGCTTCAATCTCTTTGATTGTTACTGCAGGTTGGTTGATGCCAAGAACACATGAACTTTCACATGGTGCTGGGCAAAGCTTGCCAGTGAACTCTGGGAAATTGTTTGTTGCGTGTAAGCGTTCAATTGCAGTCTTGCCATCCTGACGCCAAGTCAAATCATTCCACTCAGGAATTAAGTTTCCAAGTGGGCAACCGTGATGACAGAAAGCAATTCCACAGTCCATGCAGCGACCTGCTTGGTTCTTGAGAACAGCAGGGTCTGTAGGCTCGTAAACTTCCTTCCAGTCTTTGATGCGCACCTCAATTGGTCGACGCTTCGCAGTTTCTCTCTCAGTAACTTTTAGAAAGCCTCTAGGATCTGCCATTTGCACTCACCTCCAGAATTCTCTGCCAGACTACGTTGCCATCAAGATCTTCACCATTCAAAGTGGCTGCAGCCTGGATCTTCTTCACATTTGCGTAGTCTCTAGGTAGAACCTTCGTGAACTTCTTAGATTCAACGTCAAAATTTACAAGAAGACTTGTCGCCAACTTCGAGCTGGTCTCCAATTGGTGTCTTTCAAGTAGTGTCTTGAGAATCTCTTCATCAGAATCGTCGAGTGGCAGAAGATCAATCTCGCCATCAGTTAGAGCGGAGTGGTTCACTAGGTCGGCTCGTAGCTTGTATACGTAAGCAACACCCCCAGACATTCCTGCCGCAAAGTTTTTACCTGTGCGACCAAGAATGACTGCTGTGCCTCCAGTCATGTATTCAAGACCGTGATCTCCAACACCTTCAACGACCGCAGTTGCCCCAGAGTTTCTGACTAGGAATCTCTCTCCAACAATTCCGCTCAAGAACAAGCTTCCGCTGGTTGCACCATAGCCAATAACGTTTCCTGCAATCACGTTCTTATCTGCTGGGAAAACAGAACTCTCGGATGGGCGAACAACAATGATTCCACCGGACAGCCCTTTGCCAACGTAGTCGTTTGAATCACCTGAGATGGTGAGCTTGATTCCCTTAGGAACGAAGGCCCCAAATGATTGTCCAGCAGAACCTGTGACACGAATGTCGATAGTCGCCTCAGGTAACCCTGCTACCCCGTATCGCTTAGTAACTTCATGGCCCAGAATGGTTCCAACTGCTTGCGCTGTGTTGTTAATTGGCATTTCAATAACAACACTCTGAGCATCTTCAAGCGCCGCTGTGCTGAGCTTGATTAGTTCATGGTCAAAGTGCTTTTCAAGCTCGTGATCCTGGTAGGTAAATCTACGTAATGGACCTGTATTTGGTTTAGGTGCAGAAAGAATCGGGGTGAGATCCAAGCCATCTGCTTTCCAGTGGCTAATCGCACGGTTAGCGTCAAGAAGTTCACTGTGACCGATGGCTTCATCTAGTGATCTGAAGCCAAGGGCGGCGAGATACTCTCTGACTTCCTCTGCCAGGAACATGAAGAAGTTAACAACGTGCTCTGCTTGACCTGTGAAGCGCGCACGTAGGTCTGGGTTCTGGGTTGCAACACCAACAGGGCAAGTGTCTAGGTGGCAAACTCGCATCATCACACAGCCAGAGACTACTAGTGGGGCTGTTGCAAAACCGAACTCCTCTGCACCAAGAAGTGCAGCGATAACAACATCTCTACCGGTCTTCATCTGACCATCAACCTGAACTGAAACCCTGTCACGTAAGCCGTTGATCATCAATGTTTGTTGAGTCTCGGCTAGGCCAAGCTCCCAAGGTGTTCCAGCGTGCTTCAATGAATTCAGAGGTGATGCGCCTGTTCCACCATCGTGACCGGATACAAGAATCACATCGGCCTTTGCCTTAGCAACACCAGCAGCTACAGTTCCAATTCCAACCTGGCTGACTAACTTGACGTGAATACGCGCACTTGAATTGGCTCGCTTTAAGTCAAAAATCAACTGCTTGAGGTCTTCAATTGAATAAATGTCGTGATGAGGTGGAGGTGAGATCAGCCCAACACCGGGGGTTGAATGCCTAATCCCGGCAATCCATGGGTAAACCTTGTTTGGTGGCAGTTGCCCGCCCTCTCCAGGCTTAGCTCCCTGCGCCATCTTGATTTGAATGTCATCTGCGTGAGTCAGGTACATGCTGGTAACACCGAATCTTCCGGAGGCCACCTGCTTGATAGCGCTTCTTCTAGTCGGGTCTAATAGACGACCGACTTCTTCGCCACCTTCACCAGTGTTTGATTTTGCACCAAGCATGTTCATGGCAATAGCAAGTGTCTCATGAGCTTCGGGAGAGATTGACCCATAGGACATCGCTCCCGTTGAGAATCTCTTAACAATCTCGCTAGCTGGTTCAACCTCGTTAAGCGGAACAGCAGGTCGGACTCCTTCTCTAAGAAGGAAGAGCCCACGCAGAGTCATCAGTTTCTCTGACTGATCGTCAATCAGCTTCGTGTACTGTCTGAAGATGTCAAATCGCTTGGTCTTAGTTGCGTGCTGCAACTTGAAGATTGTCTCTGGGTTGAAAAGGTGTGGTGGACCTTCTCGTCGCCACTGGTACTCGCCACCAACCTCTAGTTGTTCGTGTGGTCGGATAGCACGCTCGATTGGGTACGCGCTGGAGTGTCTGGTTGTAATCTCTTCAACGATTACTTCAATTCCAATTCCACCGAGTTGGCTTGTGGTGCCGGTGAAGTATGCGTCTACAAATTCTTGAGATAAACCAATCGCTTCAAAACATTGAGCACCTGAATATGAAGACACGGTCGAGATACCCATTTTCGACATAATCTTCAAAACACCCTTACCAAGACCCTTTATGATGTTCTTGGTGGCCTGTTCGATTGTGACACCTTGGATAGCACCGTTGCGAACCATGAGTTCAACAGATTCAATTGCAAGGTATGGGTTGATAGCAGCCGCGCCATAACCGATCAAAGCAGCAACGTGATGAACTTCTCTGACGTCACCAGCTTCAACAACCAGACCGACTTTAGTTCTATTACCAGTTCTAATCAAATGGTGGTGAACAGCAGAAGTTAAAAGCAAACTAGGAATTGGAGCTAATTCCCTATTACTGTCACGGTCTGAAACAACAATGTATTTACATCCTGCGGCAATAGCCTCATCCAACTCTGTGTTGATTTCCTTGAGCCTCTGTACTAGGGCTTCAGCACCTTCGTCGACTCTGAACAAGCCTTTGACGATGTGGGACTTTCCAATTCCGGAGTCTTCGCTGAACTTGATCTTTGCGATTTCATCATTGTTCAAAACAGGAAAATCCAGGATAACCATCTGAGCGTGCTCAGGTGTTGCGCTAAGCAGGTTCTGCTCCGGGCCAATGCCGACGCCAAGAGATGTCACAATCTCTTCACGAATGCTGTCTAGAGGCGGGTTGGTTACTTGAGCAAACTGTTGAACGAAGTAGTCAAATAAAAGTCTTGGCCTATCACTCAAAGCAGCAATAGGAGTATCAGATCCCATAGCACCGAGAGGTTCGGCCCCAACCTTGGCAATAGGAGCCACTAAAACTCTCAAGTCCTCTTCGGTGTAACCAAATGTCCTCTGTCTACGAGCAACTGATGACTTTGTGTACGCGACATGTTCACGATCTGGAAGATCCTTCAGGTTGATACGGTTCTCTGTCAACCACTTACCCCAAGGCTCGGCCGCAGCAATCTCGGCTTTGATTTCTGAATCGTCGATTAAACGACCAGAGGCTGTGTCCGCTAAGAACATACGGCCTGGTTGCAAGCGCCCCTTGCGAACAATTCTGCTTGGTTCGATGTCAACAACACCGATCTCGGATGCAAGAACTACTAGTCCATCTTCTGTAACAATGTAGCGACCTGGCCTAAGACCATTGCGGTCTAGAGTAGCTCCAACGAGATTTCCGTCGGTGAAGATGACGGCGGCTGGCCCATCCCAAGGCTCCATGAGCATTGAATGGTATTCGTAGAAGTCGCGAAGTTGGGGATCCATGTCGGTTTGTTTTTCCCATGCTTCAGGGATCATCATCATCATTGCGTGCGGTAAAGATCTACCCGATTGCACTAGCAGTTCAAGTACCTCATCAAAGGAAGCTGAGTCGCTTCCACCTGGGGTAATTATTGGCTTCAGTTGGTCTATATCTTTTAGCTTAGGAGACTCAAGTCGAGACTCTCTTGCCTTCATCCAGTTTCTATTCCCCTTGACAGTGTTGATTTCACCGTTGTGAGCAATCATTCTGAATGGGTGGGCTAATGGCCAAGAAGGGAAAGTGTTAGTTGAAAAACGTGAATGAACTAGAGCAAGTTTCGACTCAAACTTCTCATCGCTTAGGTCTGGGAAGAAGGGCTCAAGCTGAAGAGTGGTCACCATACCCTTGTAAACGATTGTCTTGGCAGACAGTGAAGGGTGGTAAACAGACAGTTGACGTTCAGAAATCTTCCTTAGGAAGTAGAGTTCACGCTCAAGTTCATCTGTTGACAACTTAGTAGACGCGGCAACAAAGACCTGAACGATTTGGGGCATTGCTTCTCTAGCAAGATCTCCAAGAACAGCTGGGTTTGTTGGAACAGCTCTTGTGCCAAGAAGCTTCAGTCCTCTACCAGATGCGAGCTTCGAAAAAGATGCCTCAAAGTTTCTTGAGTCATCTTCAATACCTAGGAAGACTAAGCCAGCTCCGTAAGAGCCTTGTGCTGGCAAATCAAAATCAACAACTGATCTGAAGAAGAGATCTGGCAGTTGAGTTATGATTCCAGCACCATCACCTGTGCCAGCATCTGAACCGACAGCGCCTCGGTGTTCAAGATTCCGTAAAGCGTTTAGAGCTGTCTCGATAATGTCGTGACCAGGTGTTCCGCGTAAAGTGGCAACCATGGCAAGTCCGCAGGCATCTTTATCCCGAGCAGGGTCGTACAAGCCTGTTGCAGCTGGAGCAGTATTAAACCGCTCAAACGGCGACTTACCTGACATGTCGTGCTCCATTCAATAGTGTGATGGGGACGACAGTGGCCCTAGTTGGGGTGGGAAAAGAGTCTAATTCTTTTCTTGCGATTGGGTCAATCTTACTTCAGTCTCCTCGACTTCGGCAGAATCCTCAGCATCTACAGGGCTCTTAGGCTCTACAGAATCGCTAGATTCAGTGGTTGCTTGCTCCAGCGTGCTGTTAGAACGACCCGGTAGGTACCCAGTTGTCTCTTCGCCGGTGTGTCTGTAACGCTGCACCATAAGCAGTGCGAAACCGAAAAGGAAGCCCACTACTGCGGACCACTGGTTAGTACGTAGTCCAAGGAATACATCGCTCGGATCTAGTCTGATTGACTCTATGAAGAATCTTCCGAATGAGTACCACATTAGGTAAAGAGCAAACATACGGCCCCAGCGCAGGTTGAATCTTCTTTCCAGGAGCAATAGAACCGCAATACCCACAAGTGACCATAGAGACTCGTATAAGAATGTCGGGTGGAAGGCTAACCCATCAGGCAAGCCAAGTGGGTAGCTCGGGTTGTAGCTAGGAATAAGGATTCCCCAAGGTAGATCAGTCGGTCCACCGAATAGTTCGTTGTTGAAATAGTTACCCCAACGACCAAGAGCTTGCGCTGCAAGAAGTCCTGGTACCAAGGCGTCTGCGAAGCTTAGGAATCGAATCCCGGCTGATTCGATCTTCAGAGCCTTGATGTCAACCTGACATGCGATGTATGCACCAATAGACCCGAAGATAATCGCTCCGTAGATAGCAAGACCACCCTCCCAAAGCCTAAACATTGAAGTCCAGTCCTTGCCTGGGCCAAAGTAATCGTTCAGGTGGGTTAGGACGTGGAACAGACGTCCACCAATAATTCCGAAAGGAACGGCCCAGATAGCGATGTCTATTGCAAGACCTGGCTCCATGCCTCTAGCCTTCATGCGGCCAGCTGTGATGGCAAGAGCCGCGATGATACCCGCGAGGATAAACAAAGCGTAGAAGTGGATTACCACCGGCCCCAACTGAAATGTTGAAACAGTTGGTGATGGAAGTGCATATAGAAATGACATTTATTTGCCGCCTTTTAGATTTTTTACTGTGTTCTTTAGCTCTTCAACTCCGCCATCGCGGTAAGCCTTAATGAATACGCTGCCGACAATAGCACCGTCAGCGTAACTGTTTACTTCAGAAACTTGCTCAGCTGTTGAGATGCCGATTCCAACGCAGACTGGAACTCTAGTGGATGTGCTCTTCACACCTGAAACAACTCCACGTGCTTTTGCATCTAGGTCTTCACGAGCTCCTGTGATACCCATAGTCGAAACTGCATAGATAAAACCACGAGAGAGGCGAGCAACTTGATCAAGTCTTGCTTGAGATGATGAAGGTGTTGCCATGAAAACTCTGTCGAGATCGAGTTCATCTGAGAACTTGAGCCAGTCTGATGCTTCGTCGGGAATAAGGTCAGGGGTAATAAGTCCTACTCCCCCTGCAGCTTTGAGATCTTTTGCAAAGCGCTCAACACCGTACTGAAGGATTGGGTTCCAGTAACTCATCACTAGAACTGGGGTGTCAACTCTTGAAGTGATTTCTTTGAGCAACTCGAAGAACTTACTTAATTTGAAACCGTTAGTCAGTGCTTGCTCTGTGGCAACTTGGATTACTAAACCGTCCATAACAGGATCGCTGTATGGAACACCAAGTTCTAGGATGTCGATACCTGATTCACACATAGCAACACAGGCTTCAACAGAGTCAGCCATTGTTGGATACCCTGCTGGGAAGTAGCCAATGAGCGCGTCCTCGCCCTTTTGGGCAAGGGTATTGAGTAAGTCTTCAGTCTTGCTCATGTCTTACTCCAAGAACCCAAAGTATTTGCCAACAGTCTCCATGTCTTTGTCTCCACGACCACTTAGGTTGAGAAGAACAGAAGAGCCTGCAGGAAGAGATGAACCATATTTGATAACTCCGGCAAGCGCGTGAGCTGTCTCGATGGCAGCAATGATCCCCTCAGTTTGAGAAAGCGCTCTGAGTGCCTGCATGGCTTCATCATCGCTAATGCCGAAGTACTGTGCTCTGTTTAGATCTTTCAACCACGAATGCTCTGGGCCAACACCAGGGTAGTCAAGTCCAGCTGAGATTGAATGACTTTCAACAGTTTGACCATCTTCGTCCTGAAGCATGTAACTCTTAGCTCCGTGAAGCACTCCTACTTTTCCTTTGCTCAAGGTTGCAGCGTGACGCATGGTGTCCATGCCCTCACCAGCAGCTTCGAATCCCCATAGTGCAACTTCTTCATCGTCTAAGAAGGCGTGGAATAGTCCAATAGCGTTTGAGCCACCACCAACACATGCTGTGACAACATCAGGTAGGAAACCAAAGTCATTGAGCATCTGCTCTCTGGCTTCACGTCCAATGACTGAGTGGAAATCTCTAACGATGGTTGGGAAAGGGTGCGGACCAGCAACAGTACCTAGCAGGTAGTGGGTGTCGTCAACATTTGCAACCCAGTCACGAAGCGCTTCGTTGATTGCGTCTTTCAAAGTTCTTGAGCCGGTTGTTACTGGAACTACTTCTGCACCAAGTAACTTCATTCGAGCAACGTTAAGAGCCTGACGCTGTGTATCAACCTCACCCATGTAAACAACGCACTCGAGTCCAAACAACGCTGCAGCAGTTGCGCTAGCAACACCGTGCTGTCCAGCGCCTGTTTCGGCGATGATTCTCTTCTTGCCCATTCGCTTAGCAAGCAGTGCTTGGCCGATTACGTTGTTGATCTTGTGTGAACCAGTGTGATTTAGGTCTTCACGCTTCAGAAAAACTCTGATGTCGCCAGCAAGAGCTGCGAATTTAGGAACTTCGGTAATTATTGATGGTCTACCCACATAAGTCTGATTTAGTTCATCTAGTTCTTTGGCGAAGCTTGGGTCAGCCTTAGCTTTGGCATAGACCTCTTCGAGCTGATCTAAAGCTGCAATAAGAGATTCAGGCACGAAACGGCCTCCGTACTCACCAAAGTACGGTCCGTCTTGTTGTTTAAGGTTTGTCTTGCCTGTCATCTTCTAAAGTCTAATCTTTTCCACGGAAGTAAACTCCCCGAGTAGTTCCTTGGTATGACCGGTTACGAGAGCTTCGCCAACTAGAACCATGTCAGCACCGGCTTTCGCATAGTCTTCAACGTCTCGAGTATTGCGAACAGCTGACTCGGCAACTGCAATGCAGTCCTCTGGAAGCAATCCAGCTAGTTCCTGGAAAAGTGAACGATCAGTCTCGAACGTCGAAAGGTCGCGAGCGTTGATACCTATAAGTTTTGCTCCGGTATCTATTGCTCTGAGAACCTCTTCGCTATTGTGAGTCTCAACGAAAGGCGTCATTCCGAAGCTTTGAACAAACTTTGCCAAATTAACTAACTTGTCTTGCTCTAGGCCAGCAACGATGAGAAGTACTAGGTCTGCGCCATAGGCTCGCGCCTCCAGTACCTGTTGCTCTAGAGATACAAAGTCTTTTCTTAGCAAAGGAATCGAAACATTTGATCGAACAGCAACCAAATCTGAAAGTGAGCCTTTGAATTTACGCTCTTCAGTTAGAACGCTGATAGCTGAAGCGCCAGCTTCCTGATAAGTCAAAGCAAGTGCAGCTGCATCTGGAATTGGAGCGAGGTCGCCCTTAGACGGGCTAGCTCGCTTTATCTCAGCTATTACCTCAATAGTTGACTTGGAACCGAAGTGTTCAAGGCACGAAATTGCAGGAACAGCAGTTTCGATTAGCTTCTCTAGGTCGGATATTGACACTTGCTCTAGCCGTGCGAGGGCATCTGCCTCAGCGCCAGCGTAGAGGTCTTGCAGCATTATTTCTTAGAGCTAGTTTCTCGGTTAACGCCGTAACCGAGTTTGGCAAGAATTGGACCCATTGGGATAGATAGAACAGTCAGGACTGAACCAACGAAAACTAGAGTGCCCTCTGGAAGGACTACTCCCAAGGTTGCAATAGTTACACCTACGATCGCTGTGATAACTGCAGCCCAAGCTGCTACTGAGTGTCCGTGGCCTTGTTCGTTTTCGTGGTTGCTCATTATTGCCTTTCCTACGGTCAATCTTAACAAAAGTTCTATTGAGGTAATGCTAAAAAGTCGGCTATTTAGTGCCAAAAAGTGAGTTTGCTCTATCTATCGAAGCGATAACAGCACCCATTTTGCTAAGAGTCTCTTGATACTCAGACTCAGGCACTGAATCAAGAACGATGCCAGCTCCAGCTTGAACCCTTGCAACACCGTCTCTAATAAACGCAGTTCTGATAGCAATTGCTAGGTCGGCGTTGCCTTCGAAGTCAAGGTAACCAACTACCCCACCGAAAATACCTCGGTTAGCAGACTCTAGGTCATCAATGATCTCTAGTGCCCTTGGCTTTGGTGCTCCCGACAACGTTCCTGCTGGGAAGGTAGCTTTGAAGACATCGGTTGGAGTCTGGCCATGAGCGAGATCCCCCTCAACGGTTGAAACTAGGTGCATTATGTGGCTGAATCGTTCAATCTTCATGAACTGAGTAACTGTTACAGATGATGGCTCGCAAACCTTCAAGAGATCATTACGTGCCAAGTCAACAAGCATAAGGTGTTCAGCACGTTCTTTGTGGTCAGCCAGTAGTGATTCAGCAAATGCTTCGTCTTGACCTTGGTCGGCTCCTCTAGGGCGAGAACCTGCAATTGGATGCATGACAACTTTGCTTCCAGATACCTTTACAAGTGCCTCGGGTGATGAGCCAACAACTGAGTAGTCTCCATGCGCATCTGAATAGTTAAGTAAATACATGTACGGTGACGGGTTAAGAGCTCTTAGAACGCGATAAACATCAATAGGTCTTGCAGTAACTTCAATGTCTATTCTCTGTGAAAGTACTACTTGAAATACATCTCCAGCTTTGACATGCTCTTTCGCAACCGTAATGGCTGAAAGGAACTGCTCGTGGGAAGTTCTAGGGGTTCGATTCGATGGCGTGCTTTCAGATGAATGAGAGAGGTTCTGGGGCGTTGGGTGGCTCAATTTCTCAAAGAGGTCTGTGATTCTTGCCGTTGCCTGTTCATAGGCATGCTCATAGTCAGAGCTGCTGTCGCAGTAAATGTTTGAAACAATCAGGATCGAGTTGGTCTTGTGGTCTAAGACAATCACGTCTTGAACCATCTCCAAGTGAATCTTTGGTCTTTGATAATCCTGATCAGGAACTGAAGGAAGGTTTTCAATATCTCTGATCACGTCCCAAGAGAACAAGCCAACAAGACCGGCTGTTAAGGGCGGCAGGTCTGGCAGAGGAACTGTCTTCCAAGATGACTGAACGAGACGGATTGCATCTAGTGGTGATGCAGGCAAATTGCCTCCACCAGGTAGGGCCTTGTCTTTGCCATTGATCAAAAACTCGGTATCTGTCTCAATAAAGCTTGCTCGACTTGAAATACCAATAAAGCTGTATCTGGACCAGACACCTTGTTCAGCCGATTCAAGTAGAAAGGTTCCAGTCTTTCCGGCAGACAATTTCTCATAGATGCCTACCGGTGTGTCATTGCCCCCAAACACTGTTACGAAGACTGGGCAAACATGTCCAAGTTTTGCTCTGGCAAGGAACTCGTCCTTAGAGATGTTGTATTGAATAGTCACTAGTCAGTTACCCCATCGAATAGAAATTCGCTGGTGTCAAAGCAAGATTCAGTGCCTGCATGACAACTAGGTCCATGAGGTTTCGCAAGAATCAGAATTGAGTCACTGTCGCAATCTAGTTGCAAGGACTTTACCTCAAGGTAGTTACCTGAGGTAGAACCTTTCTTCCAGATCTCTTGACGCGATCTTGACCAGAAATGCGCAATGCCAGTAACCCTAGTCAATGTAAAAGACTCTTCGTTCATGTAGGCCAGCATAAGAACTCTTCCAGTCTCATCGTTCTGAACGATGGCTGGAATGAGGGTCTGCTTGGCGAAGTCTGGGCTGAACATATTCCTACATTCTAACTTTTACATCATTTGAATTCAGAAACTCTTTGACCTGCTCAATAGTCAATGAGCCGTTGTGGAAGACGGATGCAGCTAAAACTGCATTAGCTCCGGCAGAAACTGCCGGTAGAAAGTCACTAGCCTGGCCTGCGCCGCCACTAGCGATGATGGGCAAGTTGGTAGCCTGCCTAACGGCTGCAAGAAGTGTTGTATTAAATCCTTCTTTGGTTCCATCAGCATCAACACTGTTTATAAGCAACTCACCTATTCCCCTGTGTTGAATCTGAGCGATCCACTCGAGTGCATCAACCCCAGTGGATTTAGTTCCACCGTGAGTAGTGAGCGTATAACCAGAAGGAGAACTTGAATCTTCAAGAATATCGAGTGAGACAACTACAATCTGGTCCCCGTACATACCTGAGATCTCATCAATAAGACCTGGGTTAGTCACAGCAGAAGTTCCAAGGCTAACTTTGTCTGCACCCGCGTCTAGATAGCTGGCAACGTCCTCAATCTTTGTCACGCCGCCACCAACAGTAAGAGGAATGAAGATGCTAGAGGCTGTTCTCTCGATAACATCCAGCATCGCCTTCCGGCCCTCTATGCTTGCCGAAACATCTAGGAATGTTATTTCGTCAGCCCCCGCCTCGTAGTACATTTTGGCCAGTTCAACTGGGTCGCCAACATCGACTAGCCCCTGAAATCTGACCCCTTTTACTACTCGACCGTTTTTGACGTCAAGGCAAGGAATGATACGAATGGATAAGGACATTGTTAAATTCTTGCTGCGTGAATAGCGCTTACTAGAATCGCACGAGCTCCAAGATCATAAAGTTCATCCATCTTTGAGTTAGTCTCACTCCGAAGAACAAGTGCTCGAACCGCAAGCCAGTTTGGGTCCTTAGTAGGTGAAACTGTTGGAGACTCGATACCTGGTGTTACTTGCGACGCTTTTTCAATGAGGTTTACTGGGCAGTCGTAATCGAAGATTACGTACTCTCTTGCAACAACAACTCCATTGAGTCTTCTAAGAAGAGCAGTGTGCTTATCGGCACTACCTGCATTTGCGATTAGATACGCAGATGAATCTAGGATGACTTCACCGAAAGGCTCTAAACCTGCTTGCCTCAGCGTGTTTCCTGTTGAAACAACATCTGCAATCAAATCAGCAACACCAAGACTTACTGCAGTTTCAACCGCGCCATCTAAGCGAATTACAGTTGCCTGAATACCTTTTTCGTTGAGATAGTCCTCAACGATGTTTCCATAGGCTGTTGCAACTCTTTTACCTGCAATTTGTTCAATTGAGCTAAACTCACCGATGGTCCCAGCGAAGGTGAAAGTTGATTGACCAAAATTCAAGTCAGCAATTCTAACCGCAGTTGATCTGCTATCCATAAGTAGATCAAGCCCAGTAATTCCAAGATCAAGGGCACCAGTGCCGACATAAGTGGCGATGTCTCTAGGTCTCAGGTAGAAAAACTCAATGTTGTTTGCTGAGTCGACAACACGTAGAGTCTTGCTGTCTTTACGAACAGCGTAGCCAGCCTCGGCAAGCATCTCTGCTGCGAACTCCGCAAGAATGCCCTTATTTGGAACAGCAACTCTAAGCATGTTCATTAGAAGCGCTCCTCTAGGTCTGAAATTGAAATGTCTTTTGCAACCATCAGCACCTGTAGGTGATAGATAAGCTGGCTAATCTCGAGAGCTAAGTCCTCTTTCGATTGGTACTCAGCTGCCATCCATACCTCTGCAGCTTCTTCAACAACCTTCTTTCCAATTGCATGAACACCTTGGTCCAATAGGTTCTTGGTGTTGGAGTCAGCAGCAGAAGCGTCTACTTTGGTGACTATTTCGGCATAGAGGGATTCGAAGGACTTCAT
>JAULUM010000031.1:29973-56653 GCA_032111565.1 Rhodoluna sp.
CATCTATGTATTTTACTTGTGAAATTACAAAGAAGGAACCGCCGATTCAGCCGCATCTCTCAACTGGCTAATCATTCCGTTTCTGTCCGGAGAGTTAAACACTGAACTGCCTGCTACGAAAGTGTCAGCGCCTGAGGCGGACGCAAGCTTTATTGTCTCAAGATCAATACCTCCGTCAACCTGAATCCATGTGTCTAGACCCTTAGAGTCAATAAGCCTTCTAATCGCGGAAATTTTCTCTAGGGCTAGTGGAATAAACGACTGCCCACCGAACCCAGGTTCAACTGACATGACAAGAATCTGATCGAAGTGCTCAATTAGCTCAGCAATCTCTCCAACACTCGTGTTTGGTTTGATAGATAATCCTGCTCTAGAACCTGCTGACTTGATTGCCGTAGCAGTCGCGATAGCGTCGGCAACAGCCTCGTAGTGGAATGTTACAGAGAAAACGCCTACTTGAGCGTAAATGGGTGCCCAGTGATCTGGATTCTCTATCATCAGGTGGACATCAAGAGGAAGAGCTGTGATCTCCTGCATACGCCTCACCATGCCAATTCCAAAGGTCAGATTTGGCACGAAGTGTCCATCCATAACATCAACGTGGATGCCGTCAGCGCTGGAGATTGTCGCAAAATCTCTCTCAAAGTTGACGAAGTCTGCGCTGAGTATGCTCGGTTGGATTCTCTTGCTCATGGTTTTAAGCCTATTGCCCTATCAGTCTTTAGTCAGCATGGCCATGAACATGCAGTCTGTGTTGTCACGATGGGTATATAGCTGAACAGTTTTACGCCCCTTAGGCAGACGGCCATCCATGAACTTGCTGTTCAGCTCGTTAGTCAGGTCAAGAACTTTCAACCCAAGAGTTCTCTGAGCCTTATCGATGATTGCTGTTGTTTCTGATACGTGTGGAGAGCAGGTTACGTATAGCAACAATCCTCCGTTCTTCAGAGCTTTGGCTGCGCTTTCCAAAAGTTCGAACTGGAGTTGAGTAAGAGTCTTGAGATCCTCAGACGACTTGCGCCATCTGGCTTCTGGTCTTCTTCTGAGAGCGCCAAGACCGGTACAAGGTGCGTCTACCATGATTCGGTCATACTTGCCTAGAGTAAGGTCTCCAATAGTTCTACCATCTAGAACAGTGACCTCAACGTCATTGAAAGGCCTCAGAGCTTGATCCACAAGTTTTGCTCGGTGCTCCTGAACTTCGTTAGCTACTAGTTTCGCCCCAGATTGTGTTGCCAAGGCAGCCAGCAGTGCGGCCTTACCTCCAGGACCTGCGCACATGTCTAACCAAGTCTCGTTGTCTTCAACTTCTTTGAAGGCAACTAAAGCCATTGCTGCTATTTGTGAGCCTTCGTCTTGAACTCGGGCAACGCCAGATCGCACCTCAGGAATGTCACCAGGGTTACCAGCCTCAATCGAGAACCCAAAAGGACTAAATGGATTGGCTCTTACATCTGCACCGATGAAATCATCAACCTCAGAAAGTCCCGGCAAGGCAACAAGATTAACGAACGCTGGGTGATTGTTTGCAGCTAGCAGGTCTTCTATGTCTTCACTAAGGCCGTCCACAGCAAGCGCTTGCGAAAGTGCACGAACGATCCATTCAGGATGACTGTATTGAATGGATAGAAACTCAGTTTTTGAACTTGCTTTCTGCTCAGCGATGTCAATCCACTGCTCAAAGGTCCTCTCGCTGACTCGTCGCAAAACTCCGTTAGCAAAACCTA
This sequence comes from Rhodoluna sp., assembly GCA_032111565.1. Taxonomy (GTDB): domain Bacteria; phylum Actinomycetota; class Actinomycetes; order Actinomycetales; family Microbacteriaceae; genus Rhodoluna. Next base: position 31,701 of record JAULUM010000031.1, read on the forward strand.
CAGTTTTTTCACCTGAAACGGCTCTGATCAGATTGACTGTTTCGTTTATGGCAGCGTGTGGAGGAATGAGCATCTTTAGGAGTTGATGTGAGCCAAGACGTAATGCGTTGAGTACGATTGCATCGATTTCATTGACTGGTCTTGAACTTACTTGTCCGAGAATGAAGTCGTAGGTAAGTTGCCAACGCAGTGTTGAGAAGGCTAACTCTTGAGCCAAAGCTGAGTCACGTGTGTTGAGTTTTGCTTCTTCTAGAAGTGCTGGCATTACTAGGTTGGCATAGCTGTCCTCGAAAGTTACCTTGTTCAGAAGGTCAAGAGAAACGCTACGTGAGGAGATTGGAACTCTCATTCAAGAATCACTCTCTCTGAGTGTCCGTTGAACCAAGCCTTTGCCGACATAACGGTCCTTGAAGCTGGTTGAACGAGAACTAACTCAAGCGTTGTGCCCTGACCACAACCGACAAACACCCTGTCATCCTGTAAGGCAACATGGCCAGGCTCAGGAGAAGAACTCAATTCAACAGCATGAGCTTCGAGCACTCTCATCGGCTCACCATTCAACAAGCACCAAGCCATCGGCTCAGGGTTCATCGCTCTAACTAGAAGCTCAACATTTTTCGCTTTCTCAACGAAATGGATCTTGGCGTCGCTACGAATTATCTTTGGTGCAAGTGTCACCTCGCCAGCCTGAGGTATAAGTTCAAAAACGCCTGAGTACAGTCTTGGTAACTCTTGGTTCAGAAGTGTTAGACCAAGCAGAGAAAGTCGATTCAAAAGCTCCCCAGCGTTCTCCCCTGGCTCGATAACGGTTTTAGTTGATCCAAGTACAGGTCCAGTGTCCAGGCCGAGATCAATCCGGAACAAAGTTATACCAGTTTCAGAATCGCCAGCACTTATAGCTGCTTGAACTGGAGCTGCTCCTCGCCATTTCGGAAGAAGACTGAAGTGAAGATTGAACCAACCAGCAGGGATAGCATCTAATGCCTCTTGACGGAGAATCACACCATAAGCAACAACAACTGCAAGATCGACCTTGTGCGAACGAATGTCTTCAATAACCTCGGCTGTCAGCTTGTTTGCTTTAATCGTTGGAATACCTTTGTTTTTTGCAAGAGCGGCAACAGGTGAGGGTGTGAGCACCTTTTTTCTACCAGTAACTGCATCTTCTCTTGTAAGAACTGCAACAATCTCATGACCTGATGCTAGGAGCCCATCAAGCACATTTGCTGCTGTTGAAGGGGTTCCTGCAAAAAGTATTCTCATCGTCTATTAGATTACTTTGCCATCGTCCATGTTGATGCGATAAACGCGTTCCCCAGGCTTCTTAGCCTTACTTGAGGCCGTGAGTTTTACAGTTAGGTCTTTCAATGTGTTGGCTAATTCGATGCCAAAGGAATAAGGGAAGTCGAGTACTAAAGTGTTTGGCTGCGTAACGCCAAGCATTCGAACCTTGTCGGAAGAAAGTGATTCTGCGAATGCCTTCAGGAGTCTTTCATGATCTACTGGGTTTGAACTTACGATAGAGGCAAGTCTTGTTATAGGTGGCAGCCCTAAGTCTTCACGGTCCTTGTAATCTTCCTCAACCGATTTGTAGAACGCCAAGGATCTCATGTGTTGTGCTAGGGCGTCTCTAAGCCCAACGAAGACAATGCATGAGTCTCTCTTAGCTAAAGAAACTGCGTTGGCCCACTTGGACAAACTTTGTTCTAACGCTCTTAGTCTTGGTGCACCTGCCATGACTGGTGCATCTGCGATCAGAACGCAGGAGTATCCTCCCTCAACCTCAGGCTCAGCTCCTGGAGTTGCAACTACCAGTAAGGCTCCACTTTTTATTCTGGTAATCCTGTTCTCTCCGTTTGAGTGAACGACAGTGGCATAAGGAAAGCTACGTTGCATCTGCTTTGCAATAGCAGATGCACCTAAACGAGTTGGTCTAGTGCTTGTCTTCCCACAAGTGCAGGTGGATAGCTGTAACTGTGTCTTACATGAACGACAGCGAATTTTGCCGCTTGGATCTACCCAAACCGAGCCAGCACAATTAGGACAAGTTCTGGATTCTTTGCAACTTACACAAACCAAAGCGGTGGCCCAGCCAGCGTTCGCGATCTGCATCAGAACAGGCTTTCCCGTCGAGAGTAACGTGCTGATTAAAGCAAATGTTTGCGAGTCCAGTCGATCGGGTAGATCAGTGATAACTACGTTCGCTGACTCTCGAGTTGAGTCAATTTTCTTCATGTATCCGATGTCAATTAAGCGAATAACTTCAGCGCTAGGTGAATGTGAGGCGATGACCAATTTAGTTTGCTCAAGTTCAGTTCTTTGCAAGAGCACCTCTCTCGAGTTCCAATAAGGTGCTGTTTGTTCAATGTGGGACTCATCACCGTCGTCCCAAATGGCGATTAGCCCTAGATCCACCGCAGGAGCAAATGCTGCTCCGCGGAGGCCGTAGTTGATTCCGACTCTTGTTATTGACGATAGATGGTTAAGGTATCTATTTGAGCCGGTATCAGAGCTTGTGTGCCTAATCCCTAGAGACAAAATCGCTAAATGTTCAAGGGCTCGTTCGAACTTTGCAAGCTCTGCGAAGTCAGGAAGCACAACTAAAGAACTCTTGCCACTGTTGAATTGATCTAAGCATGAATGCGCAAACTGCAGAGCCCAATCTGGTGCGACGTTTGAACCGTCAAAGAGCATCGGTTGATAGTAGAGTCTTTGATTCTCCCTTAAGGAGTCAATCAAAGTTGTATGGCCAAAAGCTTTGCTGCTACTGATGGGCGGAGCGATGGACTCAAACTTAGCTTCTGCTCTTTGGTATCGCTTAGGTATGGAGACCGAAAGTAGTTCGCCTACTACTCCTGCCTGTCTTTCAGCAACTGCTAAACACAGCTTCAACTGAGTTTCTGTGAAGACAGGTAATGCAGTGATAGTTGCCTGGACTGATAGAAGTTTGTCTCTTGGTTTATCTTCGTTTTGAATGCCACACACTACTCCAGTTTTGAGTTTGCCGCCAGAACCAAATGGAACTTCAACAAGATGTCCAAAGGCAATCTGACTCTGAAACTCTTCGGGAACCAGGTAGTCAAACTCTTTATCCAGCTGAGGAAGCGGCGAGCTGAATCGGACTTTGGCTACAAGAGGCATTACATACCTACTGCAGTGTGCAGATCAGCAACCTTGTCGGTTCTTTCCCAAGTGAAGTGAGGTAGGTCTCGACCAAAGTGTCCGTAGGAAGATGTTGCACCGTAAATAGGTCTAAGCAGATCAAGTGAATTAATAATCGCTCTCGGTCTGAGATCAAACACTTCAAGAACAGCCTTCTCAATCAGGTCGTTATCGATTGTGTTCGTGCCAAAGCACTCAACGTAGAGACCTACTGGTCTGGCCACGCCGATTGCATAAGCAACCTGAACCTCAGCTTTCGTTGCAAAACCAGCAGCAACTAGGTTCTTTGCAACCCATCTCATCGCGTACGCGGCTGATCGGTCAACTTTTGAGGGATCTTTCCCGCTGAAAGCTCCACCACCGTGCCTGCTGTAACCACCATAGGTATCAATAATGATCTTTCTACCAGTAAGTCCAGCATCCCCCTGTGGGCCTCCGATAACAAAATTTCCAGTTGGGTTGATCAGAAGCTTACTATCGCTCGAGTCGAAGCCGAAGCTCTCCAATACTGGAGCTATTACAAATTCCTCAACTGCAGACGAGATGTCCAATTGGGAAACTCCTGGATTGTGTTGAGTGCTGACGACAACTGTTTGGACGGATACAGGCTTATCCCCTTGGTACCCGATAGTGACCTGAGTCTTACCATCAGGTCGAAGGTAATTGATGGTGCCGTTATGTCTAACTTTCGCCAATTGTTCTGAAAGCGAGTGAGCAATTTTGATCGGCAATGGCATTAATTCTTTTGTCTCGTTGCAAGCGAAGCCAAACATGATGCCTTGATCACCAGCACCCTGGTTGTCGTAGTTGTCCTCTGCATTTCCTGCGTTAACTTCAAAGGACGAGTCAACACCTAGCGCGATGTCGGCTGATTGTCGTCCAATAGAAACACTCACGCCACATGAAGTTCCATCAAATCCGATGTCAGATGAGTTATAGCCAATTTCAAGGAGCTTGGAGCGAACAATGTCAGGGATTTCAGCGTAGCCCTCAGTGGTTATTTCGCCAGCGACATGAACCAATCCAGTTGTCACAAGTGTTTCAACGGCAACACGGGAAGCGGGATCCTGTGCAATTAGGTTGTCAAGAATGGCATCACTTATTTGGTCACAGATCTTGTCTGGGTGGCCTTCTGTAACTGATTCGGAAGTAAAGTACCTGATGTTATTCATTATTGATTGAGTTTATCTCTTGGCTAGGACAAAGCCTGAGAGCGCTAGTCAACTAGGTGCACAACTGCGTCTAATACGGCGTTGGCAACTTCTAGTTTTGTTCCTTTTGCTCGAGTGGCTCCCTTGGTGGACACTATGACAACGTCATTACTGTCAGCGTCGAAGACCTTGCTGCCGCTCACATCGTTGGCAACGATTAGGTCTACTTTCTTTCTAGCAAGTTTTGCCTCGGCACGTTGTTGAAGATCGCCTGAATTCTCACCAATTGGAAAAACTTCTGCAGCGAAACCTACGAGAATAGTTCTCAAGCCCTTTTCCATCTTAAGATCAGCCAGTCCAGCCAAGAGATCTGGATTAGATGCCAATTGAATTGATTGATTTTCTGAATCAGAACGACTGAGCTTGCCGGTATTTGTATTAGCTACCTTGAAATCACTAACAGCTGCTGGCATGAATAGAACATCCGAATCAACGACTTGTTCGTTGAGTACTAGGCTCAATTCTTCAGTAGTCGAGACATGAACCACTCTCTCAAAGCGAGAAAGGTCAGTTTCTATGTTGATGGCAATAAGTGAAACCTGTGCTCCTCTTGCAGCGGCTGCATCAGCCAGAGCAATCCCCTGTTTGCCGGAGGATCTGTTGCCTATGTAACGAACGGCGTCTATTGGTTCCCTAGTTCCACCTGTTGAAATGGTAACTTTCATGCCATCAAGATCCTGATTAGAAAGGGAGGCTAAAGCTCCACTAACGATAACTTCTGGCTCAGGAAGCCTGCCTGCACCGGTGTCTGTCCCAGTTAGTCTTCCAACAGCCGGTTCTATGACAACAACCCCCCTTGATCTAAGCGTCTCAATGTTCGAGATAGTCGCAGGGTGGAACCACATCTCTGTGTGCATGGCTGGTGCCACAACTACTTTGGCTTTTGTTGCAAGTAGAACATTCAAAAGCAGATCGTCAGCAATTCCAGTTGCGTACCTTGCTAGGAATGCAGCTGTAGCTGGAGCGACAACGATTAGGTCTGCTTCCTGAGCTAGAGCTATGTGCTTTACTGAGTCAACGTCTGTGTATAGGTCTGGGTCGACTGAGTTGTGGGATAACGCTTCAAGTGTAGTTGCGCCAATAAACCTCAAAGCGTTTTGAGTTGGCAAAACCTTTACGGTGTGACCGAGTTCAGTGAATCCGCGAATTACTCCAGCTGACTTATATGCAGCGATACCGCCGGTAACCCCTACGAGAATGCGCAAGGTTACCCAGATTACTCTTTGGCTTCGGTTGCGACTACTGCGCCTTCAACGATTTCGCGCATTGCGATTGAAAGAGGCTTATCGTCAACTGCAGCGTCAACCAGTGGACCTACGTTGTCAAAAAGTGAACCCTCGTGTAGTGCTGAGTAGTAGTCGTTGATCTGACGTGCACGCTTAGCAGCGAAAATGACCAGACCGTACTTTGAATCGCTCTTTGACATCAGTGCGTCGATAGATGGAGACACGATTCCCTCAAGTTTTTCAGACATTTAGTGTTACTTTTCCTTTGATTTCATGTGAACCAGATGGGCTCACGAAGACTGCATTAAGTCTAAGACCTCTTGGGCACATTGCGCCACCTCATGATTGACAACCACATGGTCAAAAAAACCCTGTGAGGCCATCTCTATTTCGGCTGTTTCAAGGCGAATGGCTATCTCTTCTGGGGTCTCAGTGCCTCTACCGACCAAGCGCTTCTTGAGTTCATCCAGGTTAGGCGGCGCAATAAAGATGAGATTCGCCTCTGGCATGGAAGCCTTGACCTGTTCTGCCCCTTGAATGTCTATCTCAAGAATGATCTGTTTTCCAGCAGCCAAAGCGCTTTCTACAGGTCCTCTAGGGGTTCCGTACCTGTTGTTCAGGTGAACAGTTGCATATTCAAGTAGCTCGTCGTTGGCAATCATATTGTCAAACTCCTCGTCTGTAACGAAGAAATACTCAACACCGTTGGTTTCGCCAACGCGGGGCGACCTAGTTGTGGCGGAAATAGAAACTTGAATGTTTGGGTTGTGCTCAAGAAGATACCGTACTACCGTTCCCTTGCCTACGGCAGTTGGTCCGGCGATAACGGTAAGTCTGGTCATGAACTAAAGCCTATTCGTTGAGGGCTTTGTGAAGAGTGTTTTGGTCCTGCTGAACTGCACTTTTGACTCCGTGTATACCGTCTCTCAGTGCAGATCTAGAAATTGAATACAAAACATCACCGCTGAGTTCCCCAAAAATTGACTTAGAGTTTTCTAATCTCGCACCTTGGAAGCCGAAGCCTGGAGCGAGGATTGTTGTCCTGAGTGAAGTCTTCCCCTCGTTAAGAGACGACAAACCAAACTTCGAAAGAGAAACGGTAGCCCCGATAACTAGACCTAGTGAACCAAATCTTGAATTGGAAGTGGCGGTCGTGGTGTTCAATGCTGCTACTTCCCTCGCTACTTGTGCAGCAACACTATCCTGTTGCATCGATGACTGCAGTGAGGCACCCTCGGGGTTAGAGGTAGCGGCAAGAACGAACAATCCTTTACCTCGTTCGCTAGCTATTGACGCTGCTGTAGCCAGCGCACCAACACCAAGATACGGATTCACAGTTAGCGCGTCACAAGCGAAAGGAGCTGATTTGCCTAGCCAAGCTTGTCCATACGCTTCCATTGTTGAACCGATGTCTCCACGCTTAGCATCAGCAATAACCAATAGTCCACGCTCTTTTGCAGAGTCGAGAACCTTCTCAAGAGTTGCGAATCCTGCAGAGCCAAACCTCTCGTAGAAAGAAACCTGAGGTTTCACTATTGAAACGACATGCTCGAGCTGATCGAGCATCTTCATGCTGAACTCAAAAACTCCTGTTGCCGAAACCTCAAACCCGTTCTCTACGAGTATGTCCTCATGAGGGTCAATTCCTACACAAAGCTGACCCTTCGAACTAAAGGCAGCTTCCAAGTTTCTTGAGAAAGTATCAGGCAAGTGCTGCTCTCCTGTCTTCAGCGTGCTCTTGAAGTGACCTTACTTTGAAATCGCCGGCAATCACTGTTTCGAACGAACCAATAGCTGCTGACAACTGCGCGATTGTTGTAAAGATTGGAGCATCCGCAGCGGTTGTTGCAGCTCTGATTTCATACCCATCTTTACGGGCTGATGAACCTGATGGTGTGTTCACAACAACGTCAACTTCACCGTTCAAGATAAGTTCAACAATAGAAGGACCAGCTGGAGCATCATCATCAGCTGAATGCTTGCGAACAATTCGTACCGGGATGCCATGTCTCTTCAAGATTGAAGCAGTTCCTGCTGTCGCAAGAATCTCATAACCTAGCTGGAATAATCTTCTAACGGGAAGTACAACCTGGTGCTTGTCTCTATCTGCTACAGAGATAAAGATCTTTCCAGACTTAGGCAACGCGCTTCCAGCGGCTGCTTGGCTCTTGGCGAATGCAGTTGGGAAATCAACATCAATTCCCATAACCTCACCGGTTGAACGCATCTCTGGCCCAAGTAGTGAATCTACGAACCTGCCATCCTTGGTTGCAAATCTCTTAAACGGAAGTACAGCTTCTTTCACTGAGATTGCAGATGACTCAGGAATGTGAGTTCCATCAGTTACAGGCAAGTGACCCTTAGCAATGAGGTCATCAATTGACCAACCAACCATTACTAACGCCGCAGCCTTAGCAAGGGTGATTCCAAGCGCTTTAGATACGAATGGAACGGTTCTGGACGCTCTAGGGTTTGCTTCAAGCACATAGAGGACGTCGTGGGCAAGTGCGAACTGAACGTTCAGTAGACCCTTGACTCCAATACCTTTGGCAATTTTCTCTGTGGCTTCGCGTACGCGATTGATCTGAGTGTTGCTCAAAGTAATTGGTGGAAGCGTGCAGGAGGAGTCGCCTGAGTGGATACCGGCTTCCTCGATGTGTTCCATCACTCCACCGACGTAAAGCTTCTCGCCGTCGTAAAGTGCGTCGATGTCAATTTCAATTGCGTCATCTAGGAAGCGATCGACTAGTAGAGGATGCTTTGGGCCAACGATGGCTTGATCAGCAATTCTGTCGAAGTAACCTTCAAGAGATTTTTGGTCATAAACGATCTCCATGCCTCTGCCACCAAGAACAAAGGATGGTCTAACAAGAACAGGGAAACCAATTCGTTCGGCAATTGTCTTTGCTTCGTCGAGGCTGGTTGCAGTTCCGTTAGCAGGTGAAATCAATCCTGCTTCGTCAAGGATTCTTGAGAATGCTCCGCGTTCTTCAGCCAAGTCAATTGCATCTGGAGTAGTTCCTAAGATAGGAATGCCTTGGGCAGCAAGTCCCTGAGCCAAACCAAGTGCAGTCTGACCACCTAGCTGAACAACAACGCCGACAAGAGTTCCACTAGCAGATTCAGCGTGAATGACTTCGAGGACATCTTCCAGTGTCAATGGTTCGAAGTAGAGCCTGTCGCTAGTGTCATAATCAGTAGACACTGTCTCCGGATTGCAGTTGATCATGATGGTTTCGAAACCTGCATCGTGAAGTGCAAATGATGCGTGTACGCACGAGTAATCGAACTCAACACCTTGGCCAATACGGTTCGGGCCAGAACCTAAAATGACAACCTTGTCAGCTCCTGATGCACGAACCTCAGTCTCTTGTTCGTAGGTGCTGTAGTGATAAGGAGTTAGTGCTGGGAACTCCCCTGCACATGTATCAACAGTCTTATAGACCGGTCTGATGTTTTGTGCATAGCGAGTGGTTCTGACTTTAGCTTCAGTTATCCGTCTAATTTCGGCAATCTGAGCATCGCTGAATCCGAATGACTTCGCATACATCATGATGTCTTCATTCAGATCTGCTGTGACGCGAATCTCTTCAGCAATTTCGTTGATGAGAACAATCTGATCAATGAACCAAGGATCTATCTTGGTGGCCTGGAAAATCTCTTCAGAGGTTGCACCTAGTCGAAGAGCCTGTTGAACAGTAACAATACGACCATCGGTAGGAACCTTGGATAATTCAATCAGTTCTGCTTTTGTCAGCTTCTGCTCTCCCCAGTGGAATGAAGAGCCTCGACGCTCAAGACTGCGAAGAGCCTTCTGCAGTGCCTGTGCGTAGTTTCTTCCAATGGCCATAGCCTCACCAACGGATTTCATCGTGGTGGTTAGCGTTGCATCGGCTGCAGGGAACTTCTCGAATGCAAATCTAGGAACCTTGACAACAACGTAGTCAAGTGCGGGTTCGAACGACGCAGGAGTCACCTTTGTGATGTCATTAGGAATCTCGTCTAGACGATAACCGATTGCAAGCTTGGCGGCAATCTTTGCAATAGGGAAACCTGTAGCCTTTGAAGCCAGTGCTGATGAACGGCTAACACGAGGATTCATCTCGATAACAATGATTCGACCGGTGTTTGGTTCTACAGCAAACTGAATGTTACAGCCACCAGTGTCGACCCCAACTGCTCTAATGATGTCAATTGAGATGTCGCGCATGTGTTGGTATTCACGGTCAGTAAGAGTAAGCGCTGGTGCAACAGTAATGGAATCCCCGGTGTGAACACCAACAGGATCTACGTTCTCAATGGAACAAACCACAACAGTGTTGTCTGCAGTATCACGCATAAGCTCGAGTTCGTACTCTTTCCAGCCCATGATTGATTCTTCTAGAAGAACTTCAGTTGTTGGGCTCGCTTGTAAACCAGCGCCAGCTATTCTGCGAAGATCTGCTTCGTCATAAGCAAACCCTGAACCCAGCCCTCCCATTGTGAATGATGGTCGAACTACTACTGGATAACCCAGCTTTGCTGCCCCTTCCAAAACTTCATCCATAGTGTGCGCAATGTATGACCTGGCAACATCTGCTCCAGCATCAAGAACTAGCTGCTTGAAAGATTGACGATCTTCGCCTGCCTTAATTGCTGAAACCTTGGCACCAATAAGTTCTACGTTGTACTTGTCTAGAATTCCGAGCTCGTGAAGTGACATTGCGGCGTTTAGAGCAGTCTGTCCACCTAGTGTTGGAAGGATTGCATCTGGCTTTTCACGAGCAATGATTGCTTCAATAACCTGCGAAGTAATTGGCTCAATGTATGTAGCATCCGCGAAATCAGGGTCGGTCATGATGGTCGCAGGGTTGCTGTTTACCAGGATGACGCGAATTCCTTCGGCTCTAAGCACACGACATGCTTGAGTTCCTGAGTAGTCAAACTCACAGGCTTGGCCGATGACAATTGGACCAGATCCAATAACTAGAACACTTTTTATATCTTCTCTGCGCGGCATTAGTCGGCCTTCTTTGCTTTGTTAGTTTTAATCATTTCGATAAGACGGTCGAATAGATAGTTGGCGTCATGTGGACCAGCTGCTGCTTCAGGGTGATACTGCACTGAGTAAGCAGGAATGTCCAAACATTCGAGACCTTCAACAACATTGTCGTTCAAGCAAATGTGGCTGACTCGTACTATTCCAAACCCTGCTGGTGATTCAACTTGTTCTCCACCATCGACCCGAACAGCAAACCCGTGGTTGTGAGCAGTGACTTCGACGCGTCCAGTTCTTCTATCCAAGACAGGTTGGTTGATGCCTCGATGACCAAAGGCAAGCTTGTATGTCTGGAAACCAAGCGCTCTACCTAGTAGTTGATTACCGAAGCAAATACCAAAGAAGGGAATCTTACTCTTTAGTACTTCTTGCAGCACCTTCACCTGTTCCGTAGCAGTTTCCGGATCCCCTGGTCCGTTGCTATAGAAAACAGCGTCAGGATTCGATGAAAGCAATACCTCTGCTGAAGACTCAGCAGGATAAACCTCAACATCGAGACCACGTTCAACCATGTTCTCAATAGTTGAGCGCTTAATACCTAAATCCAAAATCGCGACCTTGCCTACATATTCGCCTTTGTGCGCAACCTCGTATTTATCTCTAGTGGAGACAACAGAGGATAGTGACTGACCTTGCATCTTTGCTGCAGAGCGAACGATTGAAACAAGTTCTTCAACGGGCTGCTCAGCATCGATACCTGAGAAGATTCCAGCTCTCATTACACCGATCTCACGAAGGTGCAGAGTAAGCGCTCTTGTATCTAAATCAGAGATACCCACAACTTCATCTCGCAGTAAGTCTGACTCGAGGGTTCTCTCGGATCTGAAGTTAGAAACAATGCGGCTGACATCTCTAACGACATAGCCCGATACCCAGATATTGTCGGACTCTTCATCACGGTCATTCATGCCCGTGTTGCCGATGTGAGGAGCTGTTTGAACGACTATCTGACCCGCGTAAGAAGGGTCAGTAAGCGTTTCTTGGTATCCCGACATTCCGGTTGCGAACACAATCTCACCTAGAGAGCTTCCCACCTTGCCGAATGGAACACCTTTGAAAACTTTTCCGTCTTCAAGAACCAGTAATGCAGTTCTGGATTTAATTGCCATTTGTTGTTCCGATCTCCTGGATGAGTGAATTCTTGACAGTTAGAACACCGTTGAACATGGTGTGAGTAACTGCACCACTTAGCGTCATGCCTAGGTATGGATTGTTAGCACTCTTGCTCTGTGACACACTGTCAACTGTTACTGAAGTGTTCGGGTTGAAGAACACGATGTTCGCAGATGCTCCAGCCTTGACAGTTTGACCTTGGTTACTGAGCCCAGAAATCTTTGCTGGGTTCACAGATAGAAGCTGTTCGAATCTGACCCAGTCGATTAGTCCTGTATCAATCAAAGTGGTCTTTGCTATAGCAGCAGCCGTTTCAAGTCCAATCATTCCAAATGCAGCCTCTCCCCATTCGCAATCTTTGCTGTCTGCTGTGTGTGGAGCGTGATCGGTCGCAATAATGTCGATTGTTCCATCCGCTACAGCTGCTCGTAATGCTTGAACGTCTTCTGCGCTTCTCAAAGGAGGATTAACCTTGAACACAGGGTTGTATTCAGACACTAGATCTTCAGTGAGTATTAGGTGGTGAGGGGTAACTTCTGCTGTGACGTTAATACCCTTACTCTTAGCCCAACGTATGACATCTACTGAACCTTTAGTAGATACGTGGCAAACATGAAGTCTTGAGCCTACTTCTTGGGTCAATAAGACGTCCCTAGCGATAATTGCTTCCTCGGCGACAGAAGGCCATCCGGTTAGACCAAGCTTTAGTGAAAGAGCGGACTCGTTCATCTGCGCGTTCACAGTTAGCTGTGGATCTTGAGCATGTTGTGCAATAACTCCGCCAAAGGCCTTTACGTATTCCAAGGCTCTTCTCATCACGAGTGAATCGCTGACACACTTGCCGTCGTCACTGAACACTGTGACCTTGGCTGCAGAGGCATTCATCTTTCCCATGTCAGATAGGTTCTTACCCTCGAGGTTTGCTGTAACAGCGCCGATAGGTTGCACCTGAACGTAACCAGCTTGCTCCCCTAGAGCAAATACCTGCTCAACTACTGCGCTGTTATCAGCAACAGGGCTGGTATTAGCCATTGGATGAACACAAGTGAAGCCACCCATAGCAGCTGCTCTTGAGCCGGTGAGAATGGTTTCGCTCTGCTCAAAACCTGGTTCACGCAGATGCGTGTGCAAATCAACAAAACCACTCATGGCAACAAGCCCAGTGCAATCAAGCACTTCACTCGCAGGTTTAGTATCGCTTCCGACATAGGTGATTGAATCGCCAGTTACCAGAATGTTTGCGATAGTTCCATCGGCGAGAGATGCGTTCGTGAAAAGTGTTTCTTTACCTGTCATTTTGAACTCGATTCTTGAGCTAATAGTTTGAAAAGAACTGCCATACGAACTGCTACGCCGTTTCTAACCTGATCTACGATTGCTGACTGTTTAGAGTCAGCTGCTTCAGATGAAATCTCAAGACCTCTGTTCATAGGACCTGGGTGCATGATGAGAGTCTTTGAACTTAGTGAGTTGAATCTCTCTGAAGAGAGTCCCCAAAGGGTTGCATATTCGTTGGCATTTGGAACGAACACAGAATTCATGCGTTCCATCTGCATGCGAAGCATCATGACTACATCGAAACCGTCAGCCAAAGCTTCATCTAGGTTGTGATAGACGGCGTGTGCCAGGGCGGTTGCATGGCTAGGAAGCAGTGTTGATGGACCAACGAGCCCTACATGAGCTCCCAAGGTTTTGAGCAAATCCATGTTTGAACGAGCCACTCTGGAGTGCAGGATGTCACCAACTATGAGAACTTTGACTCCTGATAGGTCGCCTAAGTCGTCTTTACCCTTCAAGGCCTGGCGAATAGTAAGAGCATCAGTGAGAGCTTGAGTTGGGTGTTGGTGTGTCCCATCCCCTGCGTTTATAACTGTCGCTTTTGACCAAGAGGCATTGGCAATAATGTTAGCCGCTCCACTGTGATGATGTCTAACAACTAAAGCCTCAATTCCCATGGCCTCTAGGGTCAAGATGGTGTCTTTTAGAGACTCTCCCTTACTCACTGATGAACCTTTGGCTGTGAAGTTAACAACATCAGCAGACAGGCGCTTAGCAGCAATTTCAAAGGAGAATCTAGTTCTGGTCGAATCTTCAAAGAACAGGTTGGCAACAGTTCTACCGTTAAGAGCAGGAAGTTTCTTCACATCTCTAGAATTGACACCTTGCATCTCAACTGCGAGGTTGAGAAGCTCAAGTGACATTCCCAAATCTAGATCCCCTGTGCTTAGTAAGTGCTTCATTGTTCAATCACCACCGACTGCTCATCATCGCTTTCCGTTAGCTTCACGAAGATGCGCTCTGAGACGGAGGTTGGAAGGTTCTTGCCTACGAAGTCAGCCCTAATCGGAAGTTCTCTGTGTCCTCTATCTACAAGCACTGCCAATCGAACAGCCTTAGGTCGTCCGTAGGATACAAGTGCGTCAAGAGCAGCCCTAACCGTTCTACCACTAAACAGAACATCATCCACAAGTACTACTGTGAGTTTCTCTAGTGATTGTCTTGGAATCAATGTTGGCGTCACTGCCTTGCTTGGCTTTGTAGCTAAGTCGTCTCTGAACATAGTGACGTCTAGCTTTCCAACCGATTTGGATGTATCAAACTCGGGATAATTCTTGGAAATGGATGCAGCAATTCGATTGGCTAGAAAAACTCCACGTGTTGGAATGCCAAGAATTAGAAGATTAGCTGTGCCCTGATTGGCCTCGACTATCTCGTGAGAGATACGTACAATCGCGCGCTCGATGTCTTGAGCATCTAAGACGGTGCGTGAACCCACGCCCACCTCCTTCTGCGCCTCACAGGACGCTTTTAAAGGATGTTGTTTCTACGATTCTAGTACAGGTTTGTAGGTTTTAACTAAATTGGCTTGCGAGTTGCTGACACAGTAGCAAGAACCCCGTTCACGAACGCAGCTGAATCCTCGGTACTGAGTTCTTGAGCCAGGTCAACAGCCTCGCTGATGGCAACCTCTGCTGGTGTTCCTCCGAAAGCAATCTCATAGATTCCAACTCTAAGAATTGCTTTATCCAAAGCAGGCATGCGATCCAGTGTCCAGTTTTGTGCAACACCTGCAAGAATCTCATCTATCTCAAGTTGGTTCGATAGAACGCCGTTTACTAGTTCAGTTGCGAAGTCGAAGATTTCGTCTTGATTCTGTCGATCAGCCACTTGTTCTTTAGTGGCATCAAGTAAATCAGTAGCCATCACATCTCTGAGTTCGCCGGCGTAGAGAGCGTCAACTGCTCTCTTTCTGGCTTTAGATCTAGCGCTCAAGGACTAGTCGGTAACTCGACCAAGGTATTCACCAGTTCTGGTATCAACCTTAACTTTGGTGCCTTGTTCTACGAATAGTGGAACCTGAATCTGAAGACCAGTTTCAACTGTTGCAGGTTTGGTGCCTCCGCTTGATCTGTCTCCCTGGAGACCAGGCTCAGTGAAAGTTATTTCAAGAACAACTGAAGGCGGCATTTCAACATAGATTGGGAGGCCTTCGTGGATAGCAACAATTGCTTGCTGGTTCTCCAGCAGGTAGTTGATTGCATCGCCAACAAGTTCAGCTGAAAGCGTCATCTGGTCATAGTCTTTGGTGTCCATGAAGACGTAGCCTTCTCCATCGTTGTATAGGTATTGCATTTCACGCTTGTCAACGGTGGCAACATCGATCTTAATGCCAGCATTAAGCGTGCGGTCAATAACTTTGCCGCTAATAACGTTCTTTAGTTTGGTACGAACGAATGCAGGACCCTTGCCTGGTTTTACGTGCTGGAATTCGATAACTGCCCATAGCTGGTTATCCATACTTAGAACCATGCCGTTTTTTAGATCATTGCTTGTAGCCATTGTTTGCCTCGCTGTAATTAGTTGGCCCGTTATGGCCTCAAGAAGTTTATCAGTGGGTTAGTTGCTGAAGGGCAAGCAAGTAGGAATTCTGGCCGAAACCAGCAATTACTCCTGTTGCAACAGCACTGATAACCGATGTGTGTCTAAATTCTTCTCTAGCGTGAGGATTAGAAATGTGCACTTCAATTAGCCTTAGCCCAGAACTGGTAACAATCGCGCAGGCATCCCTGAGGGCGTATGAATAATGAGTAAAAGCCGCAGGGTTGATGACGACTTCAGACTTCGAATCAACTGCTTCATGCAACCAAGCTATTAACTCAGCCTCATCATTGGTCTGCCTCACATCTACTTCGAAATTTGCATTAGACGCAAAAGAGGTTAGAGAGGACACGAGATCTGCATAGCTGGCACTGCCATACACGTCAGGCTCTCTAGAACCTAGTCGATTGAGGTTGGGGCCATTGAGAACTAGAACTTTAGTCATAGGACAAACTTACTTTCTATTCGGCTAACTCTTGGAATGCGGTGTACAGAAGTTCCTTGGTAGGTGCTTCCAGTATCCCCGGCTTTGCAAGGTCATCAAGAACGACAAATCTCAAGATGCCGCCTCGACTCTTCTTATCAATCTGCATTCCCTGATACAGGGCTTCCCACTTATCACCTGGGTAGGTCGTTGGTAAGTCTAGGAGCTTTAAGATGCTCTTATGTCTGTCAGCGACTTCGTCGCTTAGGCGACCAGATAACCTAGCTAGCTCAGCTGCAAACACTAAACCTATGGCTACTGCCCTGCCGTGACGCCATTTGAAATGCTCTACTAATTCAATTGAGTGACCAAGGGTATGACCGTAGTTCAGGATTTCCCTTAGGTTTGATTCCTTGAAGTCATTACCGACGACATCAGTTTTCACCTGAATAGTTCTCTTGACTAGTTCGGCAAATCGTTCGGAATGAATGTCACGAGCATCATTCACATCCTCTTCAATGAGATCTAGAATCTTTGGGTCCCTGATGAATCCGCACTTAACAATCTCGCCGAATCCCGAAATGAGTTCAAGTTTCGGCAGAGTTTCTAGAGTATCTAGGTCAATTAGGACTGATTTAGGTTCATGGAACGCGCCAACAAGGTTCTTGCCTTCAATTGTGTTGATGCCAGTCTTACCACCAATAGCAGCATCAACCATGGCCAGCAATGTTGTTGGCACGTGGACTACTGCTATTCCTCGAAGCCACGTAGCAGCGATGAAACCTGCAAGATCTGTTGTTGCTCCTCCACCAAGGGAAACCACTGCATCTGATCTCGAAAACTCTGCTTGACCGAGACTTGACCAAGCGATGGATAACCAGCGATCTGTCTTGGCGTCTTCACCGTCTGCTACAGGCAGTTGCCAAACTTGCTTACCCTGCTCGATTAGTGAGTCAGCGATCACCTCAGCACTCGCTTGCATTCCCTCTGGGTAAACGAGAAGTACTTTCTTGACAGCTTGTCCTAGCGAAGTGTCCAATTCGTCGAGTAAACCTCTACCGACCAGAACTTCATAGCCAGGCTGCCCTTTCGCAGAAATCTTGAAAGTCATAGTGTCTCTAGTTTCTCGCAGATAGCGTCCATAGTCTTGCCAAGACCCGCGGCGGAGGTGTCAATCTCAAAAGTTGCTAAACGTTCGTACAGTGGCTTCCTCGATTCGTAGATTGCTTTCCAATCAGAAATTCCGTTTTTAAGAAGAGGCCTATTGCCGTTCGCTAATCGAGATTTCATGTGCAAACCGTTAGTCGAAAGGTAAATGACGATTGCGCCTTCAAGCATTCTTTGGTTAGTTCCACTCAGGACGGCTCCACCACCAGTTGCAACTACCTGAACAACTTCCAATGCTTCACGTAGGGCCTGCTCTTCGTAATTTCGAAAAGCAGCTTCTCCTTCGTTCTCAAAGATTTCTGGGATCTCACCATGTGCATTGGTGACGATGACATCAGTGTCAACAAATGGTAGGTCTAAACGGCGACCTAGTTTCTTTCCAATGGTGGTTTTACCAACCCCCATTGGGCCGATTAGAACAATTGGTCGCTGAAGCATTTATCTAGCGATTTTTGATCTAAGAGTTTCTGGAATGCTCTCGATGTAACTCTTCATGTTTCTCTTAGTTTCAGCAATTGAGTCACCACCGAACTTTTCAACAACAGCGTTAGCAATTGTTAGAGCAACCATTGCTTCGGCGACCACACCAGCAGCAGGGACAGCACAAACGTCTGAACGCTGGTGATGAGCCTTCGCTTGTTCACCGGTTGAAACATCTATCGTTTGAAGTGCTCTAGGAACAGTTGATATTGGTTTCATTGCAGCGCGAACACGAAGGATTTCTCCATTGCTCATGCCACCTTCGATACCACCGGCGCGATCAGTTAGTCTTTCGACGCCGTTCTCGCCTCCAACAACTATTTCGTCATGCGCTTCTGAGCCTCTACGACGAGCTGTTTCGAAGCCATCTCCTACTTCAACTCCCTTGATAGCTTGAATGCCCATCAATGCCCCAGCAAGTTGACTGTCAAGTCTTCTATCCCAGTGCACGAATGACCCAAGACCAGGTGGAAGACCATAAACAAGAACTTCGATAACACCACCGAGAGTGTCACCCTCAGAATGAGCCTTATCCACTTCAGCAACCATCTGAGCGCTTAGCTCTCTGTTGAATGCTCTAAGTGGGTCGGCGTCAATCTCTTCTAGATCATGTGGCTTCGGTAAGTCCATGTCAGCTCGTGCAATTACTGTTCCAATTGAAACAGTGTGAGTGATTAGCTGAATGTCCAAGGCTCTTAGGAATGTAGCTGCAACCTCTCCTAGAGCCACTCTTGCAGCAGTTTCTCTAGCCGATGCTCTTTCAAGTACAGGTCTACTGTCTAAGAAACCGTACTTCTGCATTCCTGTGAAATCTGCGTGCCCTGGTCGAGGTCTTGTAAGGGTCTCAGCTCTCGCTCCAGTTAGTAGTGCGGGGTCAACAGGGTCAGGAGACATCACTTGCTCCCATTTAGGCCATTCAGTATTGGCGATAGAGATAGCAATTGGTCCACCCATGGTTTTACCGTGACGAACTCCTCCAGTGAAAGATACTTCGTCCAGTTCCAGTTTCATTCTGGCTCCGCGACCGTATCCCAAACGGCGACGGGCCAGGGCTGTGGCTAACTGCTCTGTTGTAATCTCAACGCCAGCAGGCAATCCCTCAATAACGGCGGTCAGGGACGGACCATGTGATTCACCTGCGGTAAGCCAACGTAACATAGAGGAATTCTCGCATACTTATCGACTTTGCTTAAGCGCCTCGAGCATTTTTACGTAAAGTGACGCTTCATCCTCAAGTTCTTGAGCAGGGTCACCATTTAGAAAAAGACGAATCTGAGCGATAGCTTGCCAAATAAGCATTACTTCACCGTTGACTAAATGAGAATCATCGAATGTTTCGGAGAATGATTCATTCACACTCGCATAGTTCACATTTAGAAGCCAGCCAGCCTGTTTGAATTGAGAAAACCCCTCTAAAGCATCGGCTGGAACGGTACTAATTGTTAGGTCTTGGTTTGATGTGTATTCAGAGAGTGCATGGATGTTCAATGGGAGGCCCAATTTTTCCGCCAGCAAGGAAATCTGATCTGCGTTAGCAACGTTACGAACATAAACGTTCATAATGGCGTTAGGAGCAGAGCGACTAAGTGCGTACAAGGCTGATTGAGCTGTTGCACCGGCACCAAGAATCGCAGCTGTCTCCAGACCATGGTTCCAAGCGTTTTGAAGTGCCTTCTGAATTCCAAATACATCTGTGTTGTAACCAAGCCAGTATGAGCCTGATCTCACTAGTGTGTTTGCGACACCCAAAAGCTCCACAATCTCATCCGAACTATGCGATAACTGTGCTGCCTCTACCTTTAACGGCATAGTCACACTGAGGCCAGACAGATGAAAGCCAGAATCGCTTAGGAAACTCGCTAATGAACCTTTTGATATCTGGTACTTTGAGTAATCCCAGTCAAGACGTAGGTTCTTGTATGCAGCTTTGTGTATTCGAGGGCTGAGACTGTGGTCGATGGGGTCTCCGACAACCGCAAAATGTTTGCTAGTCATTCCAGTCCGGATTCTCTCTTAGCCACTTACGCCAGACTTCAACGGCTGCTTCATGTTGAGCAAAAGTCTCGCTGAAGACTGTTTCACCTGTCTTCAGATTTACAGAGACAAAATATAGCCATGGACCATCAGCAGGATTCAGTGCTGCGTCAATTGCCAAAGCCCCAACACCAGAGATTGGTCCAATAGGAAGACCTGGGTACTTGTAAGTGTTGTAAGGATTTGGATCAGACCTATCAGCCGCCGAGGTCTGGAATGTATTCCCACCAACGCCATAAGACACTGTCGCGTCAGACTGTAAAGGCATGTTGATGTCAAGTCTGTTCAAGAAAACTCTTGATACCTTATAGAAGTCTTTCTCCATGCGAGCTTCTCGCTGGATAACCGATGCGAGTGTAAGAACACGATGCCAATCCTCTTTCGCAACTCCATCTTCGATTAGTTGGTCTTTCGTTCTTTGAACAAGCACGTTCAAAATCTCGCGAGCCGAGTATGAAGTGTCAAAGTTATATGTTGCTGGAAAAAGGTAGCCTTCTAACGAAGGTGCTTCGGCTGGTACATCAAAGCTTTTGTAATCCTTAGCCTCTTGTTCAAAGCTCGAAACTGGTATTCCTGTTTTTTCTTCAAGTAATTTGAAAACAGAACCGATTCGTAGACCTTCACGAATAGTTATTCGATTTGAAATCATGTTGGTTAGATCAACCAGATACGAAACCGCCTTAGCCGATGGAATATTTGATGGAACACTGTATGAACCTGGGAAGAAAGTCGGGTTCATTGCGTAGATGGTTCGCAGAGTAACGTCATAGTTCTTTGTGACTCCTGCATCCACAAGTGCCTTTGCGACGTCAGTTCCTACATCCCCACGTTTGACGACAACAGTGACTAACTCGCCTTCAGTACCACTGTATTCAGCGCCAGTGAACTGCTCAACAAGGCCCCTCAGCTCGGCGCGATTAAAGTACGCCAGTGAACCTGCGGTTAGGACAATGGCCGCTAGTAAGGCGACTAGTCGCCTCGGGAATTTTCTTTTTGAACGAAGGCTTCTACGAGTTTCGAACATTGGTTCACTCATGCCTTGCCTTCCAATCCTCAACGCTTACACCTGGTTGATCACCCGTGTTGCTTTCTACACTAAGGGCAAATTCAAGAATTGCTACAGCGGCCATCTGATCGATTGTTGATCTAGCTTCCTTTTGACTCTTTCCGACCTGCTTCAGTTGGGCGTTAGCAATTGAAGTCGTCAAACGCTCATCAAGTAATCTAACGGGCACTTCAGTGATTGCCTCAAGTGATGCAGCGAAACTGAGGGAATCATCAGTAGATAAAGTTGATTCTCCCTTTAGATTTAGGGGCATTCCAACGTAAATCTCTACGATCTCTCCCAATCCTTGAGTTGCTTGAAGCACTGCGTGGACAGAGTCTTCGATTGACTCAGCTCTTTGAACTGTTGCTAATGGACTTGCGAGGATTGCGTGATTGTCTGTTATCGCAAGACCTACCCTTGCCCTGCCGACATCAATCGCCAGACGTCTCCCTGGGCGTAACAACTAGTTGAGGCTCTCGGTAATAGCTTTTAGAGCATCGCTTATCTTTGACGAGTCGGTTCCTCCACCTTGAGCCATGTCAGCCTTGCCGCCACCGCCGCCACCAAGAATTTGCGATGCAGTCTTCACAAGGTCGCCTGCTCTAATCCCCTTGTCCTGAGCAGCCTTGCTTACCGAAACGATGATGGCTGGCTTCTCGTCAATGACTGCAGAGATTGCAACAACGCTTGCAACGTTAGCTAGCTCATCTCTAAGTTTTATAGCCAGATCTCTTAGAGCATCAGATGAAGTGACATTAGCAACCTCAAGTGCAAGAACCTTGACAGCACCAACTTCAGAAACGGACTTGAGTAGTTCCGGCACTAGGCCAGCTAATTTTTGAGACTGGACAGTGGCCAGTTGTTTCTGCATGTCCTTCAATTCAGCAAGTATCGTCTCTAGCTTTTCGTTTGCTGATAGGGGTGTGCTCTTGAGTTGATCTGCAATCTTGTGCAGCAGTACACGCTCTTGTGTAAGTGCACGAAGTGCATCCATACCAACAAGTGCTTCTAGACGTCGTGAACCAGAACCAACAGAAGACTCATTAGTGATTGTGACCAAGCCAATTTGAGCGCTTCTTGACACGTGTGTTCCACCACAAAGTTCTCTTGACCATGGTCCACCAATCTGAACAACGCGGACGCTCTCATCGTAAGTCTCGCCGAAAAGGGCAACTGCTCCCCAATCTCTAGCTTCAGGAAGACTCATGTACTGCGCGGAAACTGCGAGGTCTGCTCTAATTGCTAGGTTGGCAATCTCTTCGATCTCGGACTTAGTTTCAGCACTGAGTGCTTGAGTCCATGAAAAGTCGAGTCTCATGTATCCAGGCTTATTGTATGAACCTGACTGCAAGGCTGTTGATCCAAGAGCTTGTCTAAGGGCAGCGTGAACAACGTGAGTTGCAGAGTGTGCCTGCGCAGCACCTAATCTCCAATCGGCATCAACTGACGTGGTAGCCGAAATGCCGACACCAATCTCACCGGTTCTAACAATCGCTTTGTGTGAGACGAGACCCTTTACTGGCTTTTGAACATCGAGAACCTCAAGAGTGAAACCATCACCGTTGATTGTTCCAGCATCAGCGATCTGTCCACCAGATTCAGCATAGAAGCTTGTCTCATCGAGAATGACTTCAATCATCGAACCTTGGCTGGCGTTTGTTACTTGCTCACCATCTTGAATGATTCCAAGAACTTTTCCAGTTGAAACGAGTTCTTCGTACCCGGTGAACTTAGTGGCACCCTGCATTCTGAAATCACCATAGACAGAGAGGTCGGTGTTACCAGCCTTCTTCATCTTCGCGTCGGCTTTGGCACGGCTCTTTTGTTCGCTCATGAGTGCAGTGAACGCTTCACGATCAACGGAAAGTGAATTCTCTTCGGCAATTTCGACAGTCAAGTCGATTGGGAAGCCGTAGGTATCGTGCAGTAGGAAGCTTGTTTCACCAGAAAGAGTTTTCTCCCCAGCCTCTATTGCTGCTGCGATAGCTGTCTCTAGAACCTGTGTACCAGAAACTAGAGTTCTGAGGAACGCTTCTTCTTCTGCCAAGACTGTTGTGTTGATTCTCTTGAATTCGTTTTCAAGTTCAGGATACGCATCAACCATTGCGTTTTTAGAAGTGAGGAATAGTTTTCCGAATACTGGTTCATTGACACCCAGAAGACGCATTGCACGGACTGTTCTTCTAAGTAGTCGACGAAGTACGTAGCCGCGTCCATCGTTACCAGGAGAAACTCCGTCACCAATCAACATCAGTGCACTTCTTACGTGATCGGCAACAACTCTGAGTCTGATGTCGTCTTCTTCATTGGCGCCGTACGTCTTGCCAGCTAGTTCAGCAGCAAGATCTAAAACAGGACGAACTTGGTCAATCTCGTAAAGGTTCTCTACACCCTGCATTAGGAAAGCTACGCGCTCTAGACCCATTCCGGTGTCGATGTTTTTGCTTGGCAGTTCACCAAGGATTTCAAAGTTATCTTTACCGGCTCCAAGTCCACGCTCGTATTGCATGAAGACGAGGTTCCAGATTTCTATGTAACGATTCTCGTCAGCCTCAGGTCCACCCTCGACCCCGTACTCTGGACCTCTATCGAAATAGATTTCAGAACATGGACCAGCAGGACCTGGTTGACCGGTTGACCAATAATTATCGGCCATGCCTCTTTTTTGGATACGCTCAAGCGGAATTTCAGATAGTTCCAACCAGAGTGCGATTGATTCATCATCATCTTGATAGACAGTTGCCCAGAGCTTGTCTTTTTCTAGACCAAGTCCACCTTTTTCAGTTGGTGATGTTAGGAACTCCCACGCAAAAGCAATGGCGTCACGTTTGAAGTAATCACCAAATGAGAAGTTTCCATTCATCTGGAAGAAAGTTCCGTGACGAGTAGTCTTACCAACTTCTTCGATGTCTAGGGTTCTAACGCACTTCTGAACGCTTGTAGCTCTTGCGAATGGAGCTGGCATTAGGCCAGTCATGTATGGAATGAAAGGAACCATACCTGCAACGGTAAAAAGTAAAGATGGATCTTCGCTAATGAGAGACGCGCTAGGAACTACAACGTGATCTTTGCTCTCGAAGAAATCAAGCCATCTCTTTTTGATTTCAGCGGTTTTCATTTCGAAGTTTTCAACTTTGCGGTCTTAGAAGCCTTAGCTTCCTGCTCGCGATATCCTTCTGACACTGCGTTAGCAAAAGTCTTGATCTTTTCGCCAGCTTCGTCCAAGCTTCGCTTAGCTTCTGGATTGGCTTCAACTTGTCTTGCAATATAAACACCAACGGCTATGCCTGCAATAAAGGCGACAGTCTTACGCATGGTGATTTACTTCTTCTTCCCAATTAGTCCACTTACGCTGCGAATGATCTCGCCAACGCGCATGAGTGGACCGCCAATGGTGGTTGTGAAAGAAGAGATCAGAGAGTTCAGGTTGCTAGTTGCATCAACAACGTTGTCAGTAATGACATCGATCTTCTCAAGCTGCTTGTTTGTTTGCTTAGTAGTTTCAGTTAGCTCTGTTAGCAGAGGAATAACAGTTTCCCCTGTTTCACGAATAGTCGCAGAGGCAGCGTCTAAAAGACTAGATACCTTGAGCAGAACAATTACCAAAAAGATAACTAGAACTGCAAAGGCACCAGCAGCAATTAGCGCTGCAATCTCTGCACCATTCATGACAATTTCCTTTTGTTACTAGCGAGCCGCGTAGTACTCAACAACAAGCTGAACTTCACAAGTTACTGGAACTTCAGCACGTTTTGGACGGCGCACTAGAGTTGCACGCAGCTTGTCTAGTTCAACTGAAAGGTAACCAGGAACTGGAGGAAGAACATCAACGTGACCACCTGCAGCTGCAACCTGGAAAGGCTCAGTGCTTTCGCTCTTCTCGGCAACGTGGATCATCTGACCAACCTTCACACGAGCTGATGGACGGTCAATACGAAGACCATCAACAAGAATGTGACGGTGAACAACCATCTGACGAGCCTGTGCGATTGTGCGAGCGAAACCGGCACGTAGAACTAGTGCGTCAAGACGCATCTCTAAAAGCTCTACTAAGTTTTCACCAGTTAGACCTTCGATGCGTTTTGCGTCGTTGAATGTCTTGCGAAGCTGAGCTTCACGAATTCCATACTGAGCGCGTAGTCTCTGCTTTTCACGAAGACGAACTGCGAAG
>JAULUM010000032.1:0-2530 GCA_032111565.1 Rhodoluna sp.
AAACTTGACCCATGGCTAAAGACATAAACCCACCTAGAGGTATGAGGGACTTCCTGCCTGCCGAGAAGGCTAAGCGGGAGAGTGTTTTAGGGGTTATTAAAGGTGTTTATAGCTCTTTTGGGTTCCAGGAGGTTGAAACACCTGCTTTGGAGAACCTAGATCGTTTGACCTCAGGTCAGGGTGGGGATAACGAGAAGCTTGCCTACCGGGTCATGAAAAGAGGGGCTGAGCTAGACAGTGCTCTGGAAGATATGTCTTCTGTTGATTCTCTTGCTGACCTAGGTCTTCGTTTTGATCTAACTGTGCCGTTGACCAGGTTCTATGCAACTAATAGGAATGAACTTCCTAATGTTTTCAAAGCTATTCAGATGGGACCAGTCTGGAGAGCAGAGCGACCACAGAAGGGTCGTTACCGTCAGTTTGTTCAGTGTGACATTGACATCATCGGAGATGATTCAGTTCTTGCTGAGATTGAACTACTAAATGCATCTCTTGCTGCTTTAGACGCACTGGGTCTAAACAAGGCAGTTATTAGAGTCAATCATCGAGAACTTCTTACCACTTTACTAGATGGCTTTGGGGTCAAAGCAGAAGATCGTTCTTCAGCCATGATTACCATCGACAAGCTAGACAAGATCGAAGCCAGTGGTGTTGTTAGTGAACTTAGAGAACGTCTAGGGGATGCGGTAGCTGATAAGGCGAGAGTCTGGTTAGCTAAAGCTGATACTTCAGTTCCTGATGTTCTTACACCTATCTTTAGTGCAGTCTCTGCTGGCCGCCTTCGCTTTGATCCAACTCTGGTTAGAGGTATGGGTTATTACACCGGAACCATCTTTGAGATAGAAATGCCAGGAACTGGCTCTGCTATTGGTGGCGGTGGTCGCTATGACGGCATGGTTGGTAAATGGCTAGGAACTGATGTTCCTGCTGTTGGCATCTCTATTGGCTTTGAAAGAGTTGTTGAGCTAGTTGAAACCCAGAGTAAGACATCGGGTGTAGTGCTAGTTCTAGAAGATAGTTCACTAGAGGTAATCAATAAGGCAGTTGCTTTCCAGAAGCAACTGATTGCCTCAGGTAAGGCTGTTCGTTTGGAGATAAAGCCTAAGAAGCTCAATGTATTGCTAGATAGCCTTCTGGCTAATGGCTTTAGTGAGTTTGCTCTAGTTGGGGCAGAGACAGCAGAGCTCAGTTTTAAGCCAATCGGCAACTAAACTTGAACTAACCCCAAAGGCGTGTTTTTAGGCTAAAAGCCATAATCAAATAACTATCTAGGAGAACCATGTCCATCATTGATGCAGTAGGCGCAAGAGAGATTCTTGACTCAAGAGGAAACCCAACTATTGAAGTTGAAGTTTTACTAACTGATGGATCCTTTGGTCGAGCAGCTGTTCCTTCAGGTGCCTCTACTGGTGCTTTTGAAGCTCACGAGTCACGTGATGGTGACAAGACGCGTTACATGGGTAAAGGTGTTCAGAATGCTGTGAAGGCTGTAGTTGATGAGATTGGTCACGATGAGAAGGGAATCATTGATTTTGATTCTCTAGATCAGAGACTGGTTGATGCACAACTTATCCGTATGGATGGAACTGCAACTAAATCAAACCTGGGAGCTAACGCAATCCTTGGTGTTTCTCTAGCTAATGCTCGTGCAGCTGCTGAGTCAACAGGTCAGCCGCTCTACCGTTACCTAGGTGGACCTAACGCTTACACACTTCCTGTTCCACTTATGAACATCATCAATGGTGGATCTCACGCTGACAACGGTGTTGACATCCAGGAGTTCATGATTGTTCCTATTGGTTTTGATTCATTCTCAGAAGCACTTCGTGCTGGGACTGAGGTTTACCACTCACTGAAGGCTCTATTGAACTCAAAGAACCTAGCAACCGGTCTTGGAGATGAAGGTGGCTTTGCTCCTGATCTACCAACTAACCGTGCAGCTCTAGAACTTATCTCAGAAGCTATTAACGGTTCAGGTTATGTTCTAGGTAAGCACTTTGGTCTAGCACTGGATGTTGCAGCAACTGAGTTCTATGACGAGAAGACAGAGAGATACAGCTTCGAAGGAAAAGAACTTACTCGTGAAGAAATGATTTCTTACTACGAAGGTCTTGTTGCTGACTTCCCACTAGTGTCTATTGAAGATCCACTAGCTGAAGATGACTGGGCTGGTTGGACAAAGATTACTGCAGCACTTGGTAACAAGGTTCAACTCGTTGGCGATGACTTGTATGTAACAAACCCTGCTCGTTTGCAGAGAGGTATTGATGAACTAGCAGGTAATGCGATCTTGGTAAAAGTTAACCAGATTGGAACTCTTACCGAGACTCTAGATGCAGTTGCTCTGGCTCAGAGATCAGGCATGAAGGCAATCATCTCTCACCGTTCAGGTGAAACAGAAGATACCTTCATTGCTGACCTAGCTGTTGCTACCAACGCTGGACAGATCAAGACTGGTGCTCCTGCTAGAAGCGAAAGAGTTTCTAAATACAACCAACTTCTTCGTATTGAAGAAGAACTAGCTGATGCG
>JAULUM010000033.1:0-14034 GCA_032111565.1 Rhodoluna sp.
CATTCAGTCGGGTACTCAGCCCAGTGATGTTGACTGCCCGTTCTGTATTGCACCAACTCTTACCGATGAACAAGCTCTAATAGTGCATAGGGGAGAGCTCTGCTACGTATTGCTCAATTTGTACCCATACAACTCGGGTCACCTACTTGTTGTTCCTTACAGACACATTCCGAACTACACAGACGCCTCTCCTGAAGAGATACTCGAGTATGGTGAACTGACCCAGAAGGCAATGAGGGTCTTGAAAGCCATTGGCGGAGCGCACGGCTTCAACATAGGCATGAACCAGGGTGAAGTCGCGGGAGCAGGAATCGCTGGTCATCTGCACCAGCATGTAGTGCCTAGATGGCGCAATGACTCGAATTTCTTCCCAATCATCGCTCAAACCAAGGCTTTGCCGAAGCTTTTAGGTGATGTTCGTATCGAGATTTCGATCGCCTGGGGTAACATTTCATAACTTTGCCTAAGGTCTTGAACTGGGCATTTAGAATAGTGCCATGACTGATAAAGCAAATGACTCTAAATCGACCCCACTAGTAAAACGCGGCCTTGCAGAAATGCTCAAGGGTGGCGTAATTATGGATGTGGTTACAGCAGATCAAGCAAAGATTGCTGAAGATGCAGGAGCAGTTGCAGTTATGGCTCTGGAGCGCGTTCCAGCAGACATTAGAGCACAAGGTGGAGTTGCTCGAATGAGTGATCCAGACCTAATCGATCAGATTATCTCAAGCGTTTCAATTCCAGTTATGGCTAAGGCCCGCATTGGCCACTTCGTTGAAGCACAGATCTTGCAGTCACTTAAGGTCGACTACATCGATGAGTCAGAAGTACTTTCTCCAGCTGACTACGTTCACCACATTGATAAGTGGAAGTTTGATGTTCCGTTTGTTTGTGGAGCAACCAATCTAGGCGAAGCACTTAGACGCGTTACTGAAGGTGCAGCAATGCTTCGTTCTAAGGGTGAAGCTGGAACTGGTGACGTAAGCGAGGCCATGAAGCACATCAGAACCATTCTTGGTGAAGTTCGGGCCCTCTCTTCAAAGTCGGAAGATGAACTTTACGTCGCAGCTAAAGAACTGCAGGCACCTCTTGAACTTGTAAGAGAAGTTGCAAGGACTGGAAAGCTTCCCATCGTTCTTTTCACAGCCGGTGGAATTGCAACCCCAGCAGATGCTGCACTGATGATGCAGATGGGTGCTGATGGTGTTTTCGTTGGCTCAGGTATCTTCAAGTCCGGAAACCCAGCTGCAAGAGCAAGCGCGATTGTCAAGGCAACAACAAGTTTTGATGACCCTGATGTTCTAGCCAATGTCAGCCGTGGTCTAGGTGAAGCAATGGTGGGTATAAACGTTGATGATATTCCAGCTCCTCACATACTCTCCGAACGAGGCTTGTAGTTCTTGGGTCCAATGTGAGTCCTCTGTCTACAGGGTGATTTCCGAGAGCATCTCCAAACTCTTGAAGCCCTCGGCATTGAGACAGTAAGAGTTAGAAAGCCGGCCGATCTCATAGGGATCAAGGGTTTAGTTGTTCCTGGTGGCGAGAGCACAGTTATCGACAAACTGAGTTCAATTTTTGAACTCAGAGACCCAATCATCAAATTAATTGCTGAAGGTTTACCAGTTTTTGGAACTTGTGCAGGTTTAATCCTCCTCGCAGATCGAATTGTGGATGGCACTGCAACACAGAGAACCTTCGGTGGTTTAGATGTTTCAGTTCAACGTAATGCCTTCGGTTCGCAGCTAGATTCGTTTGAAGCCTACATAAAGTTTGCAGGCCTAGGCAAGCCAGTTCACGCTGCATTCATTAGAGCACCTATTGTTCTAGAGACAGGTCCTGACGTGTCTGTTCTCGCATCTCTAGACGATGGTCGTGTAGTAGCTGTTAAGCAAGGAAACGTGCTGGGTATCAGTTTCCACCCTGAAGTAACAGGGGAGTCCGCTATTCATGAGTACTTTGCACAGATGTGCAAAACAGTGGATTTCTGATCTCACAACTAAACTTGTCTGGAAAGAACTACAAGGAGCATCATGTCAGGCCATTCCAAATGGGCAACCACTAAGCACAAGAAAGCCATCATTGATGGCCGCAGAGCGAAGCTTTTCGCGAAGCTAATCAAGAACATTGAGGTTGCCGCTCGTATAGGTGGAGCCGATATTGAAGGTAACCCAACTCTTTACGATGCAATTCAAAAGGGCCGTAAGTCTTCTCTTCCAAAGGACAACATTGAAGCTGCCGTTAAGCGTGGTGCAGGTCTAGATGGTTCCGCAGTTGACTACCAAACAATCATGTATGAAGGCTACGGCCCTAATGGTGTTGCTCTACTAATTGAATGTCTCACTGATAACAAGAATCGTGCTGCTGCAGAAGTGAGATTAGCTGTCACTCGTAACGGTGGCACAATGGCTGATCCTGGGTCTGTTTCATATCAGTTCAGCCGTAAAGGCGTCATCGTCGTTGAGAAGACTGACAGCACAAACGAGGACACAATTCTCGAGGCAGTGTTGGAAGTTGGAGTTGAAGACGTTCAAGATCGTGGCTACCAAATGGTCATTACAACTGATCCTTCAAAGATGGTTGAAGTGCGTGAAGCTTTGCAGAGCGCTGGCATCGACTATGAAAGTGCCGATATCGAGTTCATCTCTTCTATGCCAGTTCAGACAGATGTCGACACTGCTCGAAAAGTCATCACACTGATTGATGCGCTAGAAGATTCCGATGAAGTTCAGAACGTTTATTCAAACTTCGACATGTCAGCAGAAGTTGCAGCGCAACTAGATGCCGAGTAGCCAGAGCAACATCGTCCTTGGGTTTGACCCAGGGTTGACTCGTTGCGGCTTTGGGATAGTTCAGAAAGCTAGTTCTAGGCAGGTTAAGTACTTAGAGGTCGGTGTCTTTAAATCAGATAAAGACATGGACCAATCACAGAGAATTTCGCTCATTGGTGACCAAGTTTCATCATTGCTGGATCGTGTCAGACCGGAGCAGATCGCGATTGAACGTTTGTTTGCCCAGCAGAATCTGCACAGCGTCATGGGCGTCGCTCAGGTTACAGGCGTCATTGTGTATCTCGCCCATTTGAGAAAGATACCTGTTACCTTCTTCACTCCTACAGAAGTAAAAGCTGCTGTGACAGGAAGCGGCCGAGCCAACAAAGCTCAGGTCACCAACATGATGATGCAGATTCTCAAACTCAAGGAACTTCCAAAACCGGCTGATGCAGCTGATGCACTTGCTATTGCTGTGACCTTGGCTTGGCGAGGTGGTAAGAGTCTTGTTGGACCTAGTTCCACAGAAACGAAAGCTCAAGAGAAATGGCGCAATGCCATTGCTTCATCCAAGAAATCTCGCTAGCCAAGTTATCCTTGATGGGTGATTGCTCATCTTAGCGGTACCGTTCTAGCCCGTCGTGCTGGCCAAATTGTCATTGAATGCGGCGGTGTCGGTTATCTAGTGAACGTTACTCCTGAGGTTTATCAGCAATCCTTCACAAAGAGTGAATTCTCGCTGCACACAGCACACATCATCCGTGAAGACGCGCAACTGCTCTTTGGCTTCGAGTCAGAAGAAGAACTCAATGGTTTCAATATGCTTTGTACCGTGAATGGTGTTGGACCAAAGTCCGCTATGTCAGTTCTTGCTCATCTAGGTGTTTCCGGCTTAGCTCAAGCTGTTGCAACAGCCGATGACTCGATGTTCAAATCCGTAACTGGGGTGGGCCCAAAGACTGCAAAGTTGATCGTACTGACACTCTCAGGAAAGCTCGTTACAAGTGCAACTGCAGAAGCATCTTCAGGTGGCAGTGAGGCAGCAGTTGTTTCTGCCCTTGTTGGACTTGGCTATCAAGAGAAGCTTGCAAAAGCTGCTGTTGAGTTGGCCCTAAAGAGTTCACAAAAGCTAAGTGAATCAGAGCTACTAAAACAGAGTCTCGCAAACCTGTCTAACGGTAGGAAGTAGTCGCCGTGAGTGATGAGTTGATGGGTGCTGAGGCTGATGCTTCTGAGCTAGTTTTTGAATCAGCCATTAGACCCCAGTCACTGAATGAGTTTGTTGGTCAGCACAAGGTTCGTGGCCAGATACAACTACTGATTGACGCCGCTTTTATTCAGCAGCGCACACCTGATCACATTCTTTTAGCAGGGCCTCCTGGCCTTGGTAAAACAACTTTGGCCATGATTGTCGCTCACGAGTCTTCAAGACCTCTTCGTATGACTTCGGGTCCAGCAATTCAACATGCAGGGGACATGGCAGCCATCCTGTCTTCACTGTCATCAGGCGAAGTTCTCTTCATCGACGAGATTCACAGAATGTCTAGATCAGCCGAAGAAATGCTTTATCTAGCCATGGAAGACTTCAGAGTCGATGTGATGGTGGGTAAAGGCGCAGGTGCTACGAGTATCTCCCTTGACCTCGACCCATTTACCTTGGTTGGGGCCACTACTCGTAGTGGATTGTTGCCTAACCCACTTCGGGACAGATTTGGTTTTACAGCCAACCTTGATTTCTATTCAGAAGATGAGCTTGGGGAGGTGGTTGCCAGAGCTGCGAACCTTATGAGCTTGAATGTTGGTGGCGATGCACTCGCTCTAATTGCATCTCGTTCCAGAGGAACTCCTCGTATTGCCAACCGATTACTAAGAAGGGTAAGGGATTTTGCCTTGGTTCATTCCAACGGTAAGGTATCCGTGGCAACCGTGGTGTCAGCTCTTGAACTCTATGAGGTTGATGAATTGGGGCTTGATCGCTTAGACAGGTCAGTGCTTGAGGCCCTAATAGTGAAGTTCGAGGGTAAGCCTGTCGGTTTGAATACCTTGAGCGTTGCTCTAGGGGAAGAAACTGACACCATAGAGAGCGTAGTTGAGCCATTTCTTCTGAGAATCGGGCTCATAGTCAGAACTACAAGGGGGAGACAGGCGACGACTTCTGGTTATAAGCACCTAGGATTGACCCCTCCTCAGGGCTCACAGGGTTTATTCGACTAGCCTGTCGCCTATAATCGATAAGTAGCAAAACCCCTCATTAAGCGATAGGTCCAACATGGAGTTAGTACTCATCCTTGCTGTTTTCTTGGCATACCTGATTTTCAGCAACAACAGGAGAAGCAAGCAGGCTAAGTCACTTGAGGCATCAGTTGCAGTTGGAGCCCAGGTAGTCATGCTTGGCGGAATTAAGGGAAAGATTGCTTCAATACTTGAAGACACTGTGATTGTTGAGACTACCCCTGGAACAAAGATCGAGTTTGTCAAAGCCGCTATTAGGACTGTTGTTCCTGCTGAGGCAATCGTCAAACCTACAGTTACTAAGAAAGTTTCAGCCCCAGCAAACACTGAGGCAAAGCCTGTTAAGAAGACCACTTCTGCAGCCAAGACCACCACTACAACAAAGAAGACAGCTAAGTAATTAGCTCACAATAAGAAGAAAAGGCTAGATTTTGTCTGAAAAGCGCACTGCAACTGGAGCAGCCCTTAGATCACTGACTTGGCTGATGGTTCTAATCTTTGGAATCGTTGGAATCATCGGATTGGGAATCACCTTCGGTGAGAAAAGAGCCACCTACATCCCTAACCTTGCTCTAGACCTTTCGGGTGGAACACAGATCATTCTGACTCCAATTGTCGAAGAGGGTAAGCCAGTTCTTCCTGAGCAACTTGACCAAGCCGTATCTATTATTCGCCAGCGTGTTGATTCGACAGGTGTTAGCGAAGCTCAGATCAACACTTCAGGAAACAACATTGTTGTTTCCATTCCTGGTATTCCGGATGCCAACACACTTGCTCTTATTAAGAGTTCAGCAAAGCTCGAATTTAGAGTTGTGCTAGCAGCATCAGCTGGAAGCAAGACTGAAGTTGGCGAATCAGGTTCTGTTCCAATCAAAACTTCTTCGGCTAAGCCAACAAGCCCAAGCGATTTGAATCAAGTCACCGCAAAGTTGCAAAAGGAGTACGAGAATTTAGATTGTTCCAAGAAGTTCCGTGAGCCTGGACAGATTGATGCGGCAGACAAGCCGCTTGTCACTTGTAACAGAGAGCTAAATGAGAAATACATTCTTGGTCCAGTTGAGATTACTGGTATCGACTTAGAAGGCGCAGACGCTGGAACAGTAACCGGAGCTAACGGTGTAGCCACTAACGAGTGGGCTGTCAACTTAAACTTCAACTCTGAAGGTGGGACTAAGTTCGCCGACATTACTGGTCGTCTATTCCCATTGACAGAGCCTCAGAACAGATTCGCTGTGACAATCGATGGTTATGTCATTACTGCTCCAACAACTCTGGCTGTTATTACAGGTGGAGACGCTCAGATTACTGGTTCATTTGATCAGGCAAGCTCAAAGGTTCTAGCTGACCAGCTGAAGTATGGATCTCTTCCTATTTCTTTCGCCGTTCAATCACAGGAAAACATTTCTGCAACTCTAGGAGCTGAGCAACTTCAAGCCGGTCTGTTGGCTGGTTTGATCGGTGTGATTCTTGTTGTCATCTATTCGATCTTCCAATACAGAGGACTTGCGGTGATCACCATCGGTTCTCTTGTCGTTGCTGCAATCATCACCTACATCGTGATTGCGCTTCTAACTTGGCGAATGGATTACAGACTTTCCCTATCTGGTATCGCAGGTCTCATCATGGGTATTGGTATCACAGCAGACTCCTTCATTGTTTACTATGAGCGCGTGAAAGATGAGCTTCGTGAAGGTAAGCCTCTTTGGGTTGCAGTTGAGAGCGGTTGGAACCGAGCAAAGAGAACCATTCTTGTCTCAGGAGCTGTGAGCCTTCTGGCTGCTGTCGTTCTATACATTTTGACTGTTGGTAACGTTCGAGGATTTGCTTTCACACTTGGCCTAACAACGCTTATCGACCTCACAGTCGTGTTCTTGTTTACTTATCCTGCCTTCAGGCTGATCACTAAGAGCAAGTTCTTCATGTCTGGAAACAAGTGGACAGGACTGCAACTACGCGAGAGTGCTGCATACGGTTACACAGGCAGAGGTACATTCCGAGTTGCACCGACTGTTTCATCTGGTAAGGCAGCTAAGGCTTCTAAGGAAGCTGAGCGTCGTCAGACTATCGCCGAACGTAAAGCAGCTGCAGATAAAGATGCAGTGGCCAAGAAAGAGGAGAACAACTAATGTCTCGTTTTGCTGAACTAGGTAACCAGCTTTACAGCGGTGAAAAGTCAATCAACTTCATCGGTAGAAGAAAGTACTTCTACATCGCAACCGGTATCACCGTAATCCTTGCGACCATCCTGCCTATTGCTGCGGGTGGATTCAACTTCGGTATCGAGTTCCGTGGAGGTTCTGAGTACAAGATTTCTGAAAGCAAGATCGACAGCACAATCATCGCTGAAGATGCTGTTCACACAGTTGTGCCTGACGTCCAGGTGAACGCCACAATTATCGGTGGAGACACCGTCAGAGTTCAGACTCCACAGCTAAGCGATGAAGAGTCTGAAAAAGTTCGCCTT
Organism: Rhodoluna sp.; assembly: GCA_032111565.1. GTDB lineage: Bacteria > Actinomycetota > Actinomycetes > Actinomycetales > Microbacteriaceae > Rhodoluna. The sequence goes on from JAULUM010000033.1 coordinate 7,465, forward strand.
GCTCTTGCAAAGGTATATGAAGTTAGCGACAGCAACGTTGCAAGCTCATTCATTGGACCGAACTGGGGTGCTGATATCACCAACAAGGCTCTTTGGGGTTTGTTCACATTCATTCTGCTAGCAGCTATCATGATGGCCCTCTACTTTAGAACACTCAAGATGAGTGCTGCGGCTATGTTAGCTCTTGCACATGACTTGATTTTGACTGCAGGTCTCTATGGGGCACTTGGCTTCGAAGTTACCCCGGCTGCTGTTATTGGATTCTTGACCATTCTTGGTTACTCGCTTTATGACACTGTTGTGGTGTTCGACAAGATCCGAGAGAACACCTATGAAGTTGAGTTCAGTGAGAACACTACTTTCGCCGAACAGGTTAACTTGGCTATCAACCAGACTCTGGTACGTTCAATTAACACATCTATCGTTGGAGTCCTTCCAGTTGCATCGATTCTCTTCATTGGTGCTTCATTCCTAGGCGCTGGAACCCTTAGGGACATCTCGCTCGCTTTGTTCGTGGGTATCATCGTAGGAACCTACTCAACAATCTTCATCGCTGCTCCTGCCTACTCACACATGCGCGAAGGAGAAGCTAAGTTTGCTAAGGCAGAGAAGAAGATTCTTGCCAAGCGTGGTGCGCTCGTTAGCTAAGACGGTTATTCTTTAGTACAACACGAAGGATGAAATGTCAGACACAGCGAGCGGTGGAGCACTAGCAACACTACGCAGTCGTCTGCCTAGAATTTTCACTCGGCCTGCTGAAGGTTCCGGTATCGCTGAGGTTCTGAAGGCTGCCAAACTAGCTCATCCAAAGCTTGATTTTGCCATTGTAGAAAAAGCATACGCAGTTGCCTCGAAGGCTCATCTAGGGCACACTCGCAAGAGCGGCGATCCTTACATCACTCATCCAGTCGCTGTGGCTCAACTTCTTGCTGACTTGGGTATCGGTCCAGCTGGACTCGCAGCAGCATTACTTCACGACACAGTCGAGGACACCGATTACACCCTTGAGCAACTAAGAGCAGACTTCGGTGACGAAGTTGCCATGCTGGTTGATGGTGTGACCAAACTGGACAAAGTAAAGTTCGGTGCTGATGCACAAGCTGAGACTGTCCGCAAAATGGTTGTCGCGATGTCTAAGGACATTAGAGTTCTAGTGATCAAACTTGCTGACAGACTTCATAATGCTAGAACCTGGGGATTCGTACCTGAAGCAAAAGCTAAGCAAAAGGCTCAAGAAACTTTAGAGATCTATGCTCCGCTAGCTCACCGTCTTGGTATCAGTGCATTCAAGCTTGAGCTTGAAGACATCTCATTCTCTGTTTTGTATCCAAAGGTTTACGAAGAGATCGTCAACCTGGTTAGACAAAGATCTCCCAAGCGAGACGAGTTTATTGAAACCGTAATCTCTGCGATTGAAGATGATCTAAAGGAAAACAAAATCAAGGGGAAGGTCGACGGCCGCCCTAAGCAGTATTACTCCATTTATCAGAAGATGGTGGTTGGGGGACGAGAGTTCGACGACATCTATGATCTTGTTGGAATCAGAGTCATCGTTCCAGAGGTTCGCGATTGCTATGCAATTCTTGGTGCTGTTCATTCACACTGGAATCCTGTTCAAGGACGTTTCAAAGACTACATCGCCATGCCAAAGTTCAACCTGTATCAGTCACTTCACACCACTGTGATCGGTCCATCGGGACGCCCGGTCGAGATTCAAATCAGAACACAAGAGATGCACAACCGAGCAGAGTATGGTGTGGCCGCTCACTGGAAGTACAAGCAGGCTGGTTCAGAAGGCTCTATCAGTTCTGAAGATGATCTGGTCTGGCTGAAGCATCTGTCTGACTGGCAACATGAGACTGCAGACCCTAGTGAATTCCTCGATGCTCTTCGCTTTGAGATCGGTGCGAAAGAGGTTTATGCATTTACGCCTAAGGGGCGAGTTGTTGGTCTAACTAAAGGCTCAACGCCAGTCGACTTCGCTTATGCCGTCCACACTGAAATTGGGCACAAGACCATGGGTGCAAAGGTCAATGGAAGATTAGTTCCACTGGAAACTGCATTGAATTCTGGTGATGTTGTGGAGATTCTTACTTCTAAGTCGCAGGATGCTCACCCAAGCCAAGACTGGCTCAAGTTCGTTCAATCCCAACGAGCCAAGTCAAAGATTAAGGCTTGGTTCACAGCTGAGCGCAAAGATGACGCTATCGAAAAGGGCAAGGATCTTCTCGCTAAAGCTTTGAGAAAACAAAGTGTTCCAATTCAGCGAGCACTCGCGACCGACATCTTGCTCAAGATAACTTCTGACCTCAGATTACTAGAGCCATCTGATTTGTATGCCGCCATTGGCGATAACAAAATCTCAGCGCAGTCAGTTGTTGAACGTATGTCTGCAGCTCTTTCAGTTGACGACTACTCAGAGGAAGCAGTTTTCGAGCTTCCAACTAAGACAAGCACTGCACACAAAAATAAAGTCGGGGATTCAGGTGTTCTTGTAAGAGGTGACGCCGATGTTATGTTCAAGTTGGCTCGCTGCTGCACACCTGTTCCTGGCGACGCAATCCTTGGCTTCATCACCAGAGCATCTGGAGTTTCCGTTCACAGAAGTGACTGTAAGAACTCAATGGATCTTAGAAACCAACCTGAGCGACTTATTGATGTGAGTTGGGAACCAAACTCGAAGAGCCTGTTCTTAGTCCAGATTCAGATTGAGGCTCTCGATAGAGGTGGTTTGCTGAGTGACGTGACACGAGTACTCAGTGAGAATCACGTGAACATTCTCTCTGCTTCCGTATCGACTCGCGACGACAGGGTAGCGCTAAGTAGATTTGTGTTTGAAATGAGCAACCCTGCTGCACTTGATGGTCTTATTAACTCAGTAAGAAACATAGATAACGTCTACGACGTTTATAGAGTGAGTAACTCCTAAGAGTTAGCGATAACTACTGCTAGCCAAGCCTTCTTGGTCTCAAGCGCATCTGTTGCGTCAGAGATCTTCTTGGGATCACCACTTGCCTTCGCAGCTTCCAAATCTTTCTCAAGCTTGTCGATAGAGGCTTCAAGTTGTGATCGAACGGAGTTGGTTCTATCAACAGTTGCTGGGTCTGACTTACGCCAATTTTCTGCCTCTACGTTTTTGATTTTGGTTTCAACAGCCCTAAGGCGGTCTTCGATCTTTCTGATGCTGTCGCGCGGAACCTTGCCAGCTTTTTCCCAACGCGCCTGAATAGCCTGCAAAGCAGACTTCGCCTGAGCGAGGTCCTTGCTTGGATCTATCTTCTCTGCTTCTTCTAGCAGTTCCATCTTGACCTTCAAGTTCGCTGAAAACTCGATGTCATCAGCGGCCAGCTTCTCTGACTTGGCTGCATAGATTGCGTCGCCAGCTGCTTTGAACCTTGCCCAAAGTGCATCATCTGCCTTGGTCTTGGTTTTTGGCAACGCCTTCCAAGCGGTTAGAAGATCTCGATAAGCCATAGAAGCTTCGGCACCCTTTTCAACAAGAGCTTCAGCTTTAGTCACGAGATCAGACTTAGCGTTCTTACTTGCCTTGACTAATGAGTCTTGGGTTGCGAAGAACTGTCTCTTGTGTGAGTCAAAAGTGTTTCTGGCCTTTGAGAATCTCTGCCATAGTTCATCAGCTTTGGCCTTAGGAACCTTCACTGAACTCTTCTGCAGAGACTGCCATGCGTTGAAAAGCTCAAGCATCTTGGCTGAACCAGTCTTGTAGTTGATTTTCTGTGGATCCTTGGCTGCTAGTGCTTCGGCCTCTACAGCGATAGCCTCGCGGGCAGCCAGAGCCTCGACAGATAGTTCTGCCTGCTTAGCGCTAGCTTCAGCTATGAGTTCACTTAGCCCTGAGACCACGTTGGCTACCCGTGCACGAAGAGAGGCTAAATCACCAATTGCTGCAGGAGAGGCCAGGTCAGCCTCTAGCTTCTGAGCAGACTTCTGAATTGACTTGACGTCCGCCTTTGCTTTGACTCTTTGCTCGAGAAGTCGAACAGAAGCCTCAAGATCGTTGAATTTCTTCACATAAAAACTAAGGGCGTCTTCGAGTGACATTGCCGGCTGTGAACCAATTAGTCTTTCAATTCCCGCATCTTGCACATAGAAGTTGCCAGACTCATCTACTCGGCCGAATTCGAATTGCAATGTTGACACTATGTGCTCCCTAGTTATTGAAACTATTTGATTGTGATGTTATTGATGATGGTTTTCGTCTTTGGCTTACCGTCTCCGGTATCTCCCTGAACACCTGCAGAAATAATCGAGTCCAAACCTGCCAACCCAGCTGTTACTTCACCGAAGACTGTGTAACCACCAGCACCGTCATTTGGAATTGTGGAATCTTGGTAGACGATAAAGAACTGGCTTCCTTGTGACTCTGGGCTGTTAGCTGAACGTGCCATAGCTAGAACACCCTTCTTGTAGATAGGTTGTTCACCTTCGGCTGCGATTGGTGCATTCTCAAGAGGTCCGAATGTGTACCCTGGTCCACCAGTACCGTTACCTTCAGGATCTCCACACTGAAGAACGTATATTCCTGCTGTAGTAAGTCGGTGACAAGAAACGCCTTTGTAGAATCCAAGGTTGATTAGATCAACAAAGTTTGCAACGGCTTGAGGAGCCGCTTCGCCGTCTAGCCTAATGTCAAGGTTTGAGTTGTTTATGGTCATAACACCTGTCCACTCGCGGCACTCTGAGATCGATGCATCAGGGATAAGTAGTGGAACTGGAGTACCGCTAACAGCAGGCTTTGGAGTTTGGGTGAAGTCAATACAGAAATCCTTGGCAACCCCAGGGCCGAAACCAAAGTATGAGTACTGCGCAACGAGAGCCACCACAAATGCGGCAGCAGTAACTAGAACTGCTAATTTGTTGTCCTTAGCTCTTACCTTTATCCTGTGATCAACAACGTTTTGCTTCTCTTCAAAGGTCTTGAGACTCTTCTTCGCAGCAGCCTGCATGTCATTGCTTTTTTTCTTAGCCAATTTCGCCTCCGTTTTAGGTACAAAATGATATTAGACGAGTTCAATGAGGGATTAGCCTTGAACAGTGAAGAGTTCAGAACTTTTTGATTTTCCAATTGGCTTGCCGTTAGCTGCCAGGATGCGGCCCATGTCTCTATCGGAAGTAGTAGGTCAGGAGCTAGTTCTCGATCCATCGGGACCACTGGCCGCCTTCCTTGCAAAGCCTAAAAATGACCAATCTTTACCTTCTCTTCTTTTTTATGGTCCTCCTGGTACAGGCAAAACGACCATGGCTAGGTTGCTAGCCAAATCAAGCGAACGAAGGCTCATTGAAATAAGCGCCATCAATGCAACTGTCAAAGATCTTCGAGATGCCATGGATCTCTCAAGGGAACAAGTGTCCGAAGGTAAGGGGCCTGCGATTGTCTTCGTGGACGAAATCCACCGGTTCTCCAAGGTTCAACAGGAGTCACTATTGCTTGCCGTTGAAGATGGCGAAATTGTCCTAGTTGGAGCCACTACCGAGAACCCGCTTTACGCTCTGACTTCAGCTATGGTCTCGAGAACAAGCCTGCTCAGGCTCACAGAACTATCAGACAAGGATTTGAAGACATTACTTGAAAGGGCTCTCACAGACGAGAGAGGTCTAAACTCCAAGTTCAAGGCAAGTAGCCAAGCTTTAGAAGCAATCGCTAGGAAGGCCGGAGGCGATGCCAGAAAGGCTCTAACAGTCTTGGAAGCAATTAGCCAAGCCGCTACTAGGGCAGGCAAGGCTGACATCGAGCTGGCTGATGTCGCCCCAGCTATGCCAATTGCCCTTGCGAGATACGACTCCACAGGGGATCAGCACTACGACATCATCAGCGCGTTTATTAAATCAGTGAGGGGAAGTGACCCAGATGCGGCCCTGCATTGGCTAGCCCGCATGATTACTGGGGGAGAAGACCCAAGATTTATTGCCCGTAGACTCGTTATCCTCGCAGCCGAAGACATCGGATTAGCTGATCCAAGTGCTTTGACACTGGCAAATTCAACCATGGGCATTGTTTCTCAGATAGGCATGCCTGAGGGACGTATTCCGCTGGCTGAATGTACTATTTATTTAGCCCTAGCTCCTAAGTCCAATAGCGCCTATCTAGCCATAAACAAGGCCTTGAGTGATGTAAATGATGGGTTTACACCCGCTGTTCCAGAACATCTGAGATCTTCTGGATTAGGGGCAGATGGCGACGACTACGAATATCCCCATGATCTGGAGCACAGCTTCTCTAACCAGTCCTATTTACCAGTTGACGGGCGGGTTCGCACTTACTATGAACCTAAGGCAAATGGTTTTGAGGTAAACCTGATTGAAAGGTTGAAAAAGCTACTTAGCCTAAGGCGTTATTAGGGTTGTGGCGAAAATCAAGCCAAACCGTTAGTATTGTCAGGTTGCCGACCTTACTGATGTTCATGGCTGAGTTCCAGTAAAACGGTGAGTGCATTTCATTTAGCCGTTTTGCACCGGGCACAAACTTTATTTCAACTTAAGCATTCTTTGAAAGGAATACGTGTCTAAAACATCTAGAACACGAAGCAAGACTCGCTTGTCTCGTGCCCT
>JAULUM010000034.1:0-1663 GCA_032111565.1 Rhodoluna sp.
CCCCAAAACCCCAAAACCCCGTGACGTCTTTAATTAATAATAAATATGTAAGAAAGCGCGTCATTCCTCGAGACAATCGACTTCTCATCCGCCTCTGCCTCTTCGGCTATGCGCTATCGTGGAACTAAGAAAAACAAGTCTGCCTGCGGTGGAATCGTGTCGGGCTGCCTCATCTTGCTGATATCAATTATTACAGGCACTGCACTATTGTATCTTGTACTTGACCCAAACTACTCCTAGTCATTCAAGTAAACAGGAGCGCAGAACTCTGGCTAAAAGACGCCATTCAACGTGTCAACTTCTGGCGCACAGTTCGCCAGCCGAATTGTCGCAAATAATTTCGGTGACACAACTTTCAATGTTACTCAGTATGTCGTTCCTGTGTTCTTCCTCCAGCAGAACGCTGGATCAACCTACCTCAAGGCTGTTCCATGCATTGAGAAGTACGCGTCAGCCAGCGAGTCCATGCTCAGTCAATTCTATGATCCTCGCTCACAAGATCCTTTTGCGTCCACCACAGGCTACCTGTGCCCGGACACAGACACCTTCACAGTCGCCAACAGCCTGAGCTCGCCAGGCTCTGGCTACGAGTACGTGACTGTCGAGCTCACATACTGTGACCAGGCAGCCACCCTGCTAGGCTATACGGACCTAAACTGCAGCACCGACCGCTCAGTCTCAGAGCAGATGTTCGGCCTTCACAACATGCAGTTTGACTCCAAGTTTGTCTCGCAGTACTTTGACCCTGTGCAATTTCACAGCAACCAGACCATGAACTACTTTTCAGCAAATGATCTGCTCTTCTCGCTTGCCTTGATGACAGCAAACACCACAACCCAAACGCTTTACGAGATCGAGCAGACCATCATCACCTTCGATGACAATCGCTTCCTGCCTTAACTCGATGCGAATGATCAAGCCATCTACTATAGACTGACACAACAAGAAGAGAGATCGTTCACTTCTACCCAGAGCATCTTCTAGCTGATCATTGAGCAGGGCTAATCTCAGCAGATCGTTTACAAGGTTGATACCTTCTACATTTGCCTGGCGGCTATCGGTGGCTTCGCAGTCGTATTGTTCTGGCTCAAATCCGTCCTAATGAACAACTACGACCAGTTTAAGTTCGAGCAAAAGGTTATCAAGCAGCTTTACTGTGAGTAATAGGGCGAATAGAGGAAACCGTTTGAGTCTTACAGCTACTGGGACTACTTCAAGGCAAATTACTTGGGCATGTGCTGCAGCCAATCACCGGCCCACAACCGGTTCCTTAAGGCTCAGAAGATGCTCGACGAAGAGATGGACATCTTGCTCATCGTGAAACAGCTCAGACTACTCAGGTCTATGGCCGCTGAAAAGTTCACGCGCAGACAGATCCTCAACATCGTGAACCACTCGGATCTCGCTTTGGTCAATGATGACCCCGAGGCACCTCTGGACCTGACCAGTGTCCTCGGCGTGCCCATGCAAGAAGCCACCATCAAGCCTGCCACCAAACGGTCATTCCAGCAGCCGCTCGGCGTCAAGGAGTCTGTGCTTCTCTAAGGTACCTCAGGAAAGATCAATTTGTCGAACGCGTTGAGCCAGATAGAGGAAGATAACTGAAAAATCAATCAAACCGTAAAACAAATTTTTACTCTTGCGGGGTTTTGGGGTTTTGGGG
>JAULUM010000035.1:0-10692 GCA_032111565.1 Rhodoluna sp.
GCTGAGATTCTGTTGTCAGCATCACCGTGACAGTAAAGAATTTGAGGGTTGATGCTCTTTAGGTCTTTATCTGCTGGTTGTTCTGCTTTCAAGATAAAGCCTGCAAGCAGGATGGTTTTTACAATACGTGCAGGTCTGGTTCTTAGTAACTGTGAAGCCATAAGAGCTCCTTGGGAGAAGCCAATTGGAATCAGGAGAGTGTTTGCTGGCAGAGTTTCATCGATCCATTGCCATAGCTTCTCTGTTGCTCGCTCAACGTCTTGTTGCGGGGTGAAATCAGCAGGGCTGATTAGATACCACTCAAAGCCACCGTTACCTGAACTAAGTGGTGCTCTTGGAGATACCCAAGAGATCTTAGGAAGATGAGAGATTAGGTCGGGTAAGTCTGCCTCATCAGCACCATAGCCATGCAGGAAGACAACCACAGGTTCATTAGCTGGTTTAGTTTCAAGGTTGTGTGTAAGAAAGGTAGTGATGACTTTACTCATACCTTTAAGCCTAGGTCTTCACATCTCGCAAGGTGGTCTCTAAGGAGTTCATTTAACACTGTTTGAATTACAAAAGCTCAGTGCTTTCCAAAGGTATGCTCTTGTTTATGACTAATTTAGACCGCCCAGAAATTGAACCAATGCTAGAGCCAGCACCTAAGGTGTTGACCACTAAAGACATCGTGATTGGTGAAGGGGCAGAAGCTCCAGCTAACTCTGTAGTGAATGTTCACTACCTAGGTGTTGACTATGAAACCGGTGAAGAATTCGATTCTTCGTGGGGTCGTGGAGAGTCAATTGAATTCCCACTAAACCGTCTCATCAAGGGTTGGCAAGAAGGTATTCCAGGTATGAAGGTGGGCGGCAGAAGAATGCTTATCTGTCCTCCTGAGGAGGCCTATGGTGCAGCTGGTGGCGGTCACGCTCTTTCAGGTAAAACACTAGTGTTCGTAATCGATCTGCTAGGCGTTAAGTAGTTCTAACGCTTGTAAGGGCAGTGCCTGCATATGTTTGCACAGCACTTTCCTTGATCTGCAAGAGCTTTTGCGTTGAAAACAAAGAACCCAGTTTCAGGATCAATGTATCCAGACTCACCTGCCTCTAGAGACTGGTTATGAGCAAGCATGATGGCTTCATAAAAAGGGTTTGACGCATTTAACCTCTCAGGGTGAGGCTGATTTAGGTTGCGTCGAATCACTTGTCGTTTTGGCATTGAACCCTAATGGTATGGCCTGATTTACACCTGTTCTCTCAAGCACACCGTTTTTATGCTTGAACTAGAGCATTCTCTCTGGTATCTAGAATTGGCTCAACAACTACTGTTCTAAACTGGTAGCAGAACAAGTGCTTAGGCAAATTGAAGATTGTGGTTGAGAACATATGACAAACATCCGTGGAACTCTGATCGGCATCTATAAGGCTGACGGGGGAATCGTTGGTGAACTAACCTACTTCTTTGGACACCTTATTGGTGTTAGAAGCTGCAGTCTTTGCAGCATTTCTCACTCGCCAGTCAAGAAGAAGTCTTCTTTCAAAGACTTAGAAAGACACCTTCTCGAAGAGCATGGAATCGTTGTTCGAATGATTCACCTCAACGAGCGAAATGAGCGTGAACTCAAAGCTTCTGAAGGCCGTGAGCCTTGCATGCTCCTGGAGTATCCAGACCAGTCGATCTCTATGTTCTTAGATTCAACAGACCTAAAGGCACTGTCTGGAAGCGTGAAGTCACTCAAGAAGCTAATTACTTCAAGACTTGATCTTTACCTATAGGGAAAAAGCTGAAACCCCCGCTACTCGAAAAGTGGCGAGGGTTTCGATTTGGTAGGCCCCGTCGGGATCGAACCGACGACCCACGGATTAAAAGTCCGTTGCTCTAACCAACTGAGCTAGAGGCCCTCCTTCTGCTTTGCAGACTTTCTATTCTAACTTTTTATAAGGCCTATTTGCCCACGAAGGCAATAGTTGCCTCTACTGCTTGTTTCCAACGGGCATAGGCATCAGGGCTAACAGGCTTAGGTTCAAAGGTTTTCTCGACTGGGTTTAGATTCCTAAGTTCTTCAAATGAGCCCCAGAGCCCAACTCCTAGTCCTGCTAAGTAGGCAGCACCTAGAGCTGTTGAGTCTAGATTTGCAGGCCTCTGAAGGGGAACTTCCAGCTGATCAGCTTGGAACTGCATGAGCAGGTTGTTTTCCGACGCACCGCCATCAACACGAAGGGTTGAAAGTGTGATGCCGGCTTGGCCCATGGCATCGAAGATGTCCTTTACCTGGAAAGCTATGGCTTCAAGGGTTGCTCTGGCTATGTGAGCGTTAGTTGTTCCTCTTGTGATGCCGAAGATAGATCCGGTTGCTTTAGGTTCCCAGTAAGGAGCACCTAGTCCGGTTAGCGCTGGAACGAAGACTACGCCTCCGTTGTCTTCAACAGTTCTGGCAAGATCTTCGCTCTCTGCAGCACTGGAAATAATCTTGAGACCATCTCGAAGCCACTGAACTGCAGCTCCTGCAACAAAGACAGAACCTTCACTTGCATATGTTCTAGTTCCATTTAGTTGCCAGGCAACTGTTGTGATTAGGCCGTTGTCTGAAACTTTAGAATCTTTCCCCGTGTTCTGCAAAATAAATGCACCAGTTCCATAGGTGCATTTAGCTCCACCAACATCAAACTGAGTTTGGCCAAATAGTGCAGCTTGCTGATCTCCGGCTATTCCTGAAATAGGGATGGAAAGACCAAAGAAACTTTCAGGGTCTGTTGTTGCAAGCAGTCCACTTGAGTCAACTACTTTTGGCAGAGCATGTAGGGGAATCTCGAATAGCTCTAGTAACTCTTTTGACCAAGTTCCTTCATGAATGTCATAGAGCTGAGTTCTTGATGCGTTAGAGGCATCGGTGATGTGTGAGTTACCGTTCGTCAATCTAGAAATCAAGTAGGTATCTATAGTTCCTGCAATTAGATTGCCTGAAGTAACTTCTGACCAAATCTCTGGTTTGTGTAACTTATACCAGCAAAGTTTAGAAGCGCTGAAGTATGGGTCTAGAGGTAAACCAGTTAGCTGCCGCACCTTATTGATTGCAGGGTTTGATTTCAGGTCTTCAAGTATCTGAGTTGTTCTTCGGTCTTGCCAAACAATTGCAGGGGTTGGAGATATGAGAGTTTCTTTATTCCAGAGACCTATGGTTTCTCTCTGGTTCGTTATTCCAAGACCTAGAAACTTAGTGTCTCCTAGTTGGTCTAAGACCTGCTTCACAGCTGACTTGGTTGCTTGCCAGATCTCTTCTAGATCATGTTCAACCCAACCAGGTTGCGGGAAGTGTTGAGGAAACTCTTGATAGCCATGAGTAGCTTTAGAGCCATCTGCTTTGATAGCTACAGCTGTTACACCAGTGGTTCCTGAATCGATCGCGAGAATCATCTTGTAATCCTAGTGAGGCATCGGCTCGTAGATAACATCTTCAGGTTTGGTATCTTTTCTAGGCCATTCGATTAGAAGCATGGCTGCCAGCATTAGAGTTCCACCGAAGATGACTTGGAGTGATAGAACTTCTTGTCCAACAGCAACTGAAGTTAGGGCAGCGAAGACTACTTCCATGGTCAAGATGATAGCCACTCTGGATTCGTCCATGATTGATTGAGCCCAAGTTTGAATGAAGAAAGCTAGTGCTGTTGCAAAGACTGCTGTGAAGATAACTGCAAACCAAACTTCGAAATCAACCGGAGATTGGTAACCATCAGGTAGTGCTCCTACCCAACACAAAACAGCAACGGTGGCTAGCTGAATAACTGTTAGGGCGTAGACGTCTTTGCCCGGTGACCATTTACCAAGTCCAACTATGTGTAAAGCAAAGCCAAGAGCGCACAGCATGATCCAGATAAGACCTAGATCGAATGTGGCATCTTTAATGGTGATGAATCCCAAACCAACAGTTGCAAGAAGCGCTCCGATAGCAACAATTGATTTTGGTTTTCTCTTGAAGAATATCCATACCAACAGCGGAGTGAGGATCACATAGAGCCCCGTGATGAATCCAGTAATGGCTGCAGTTGAAAGTGTGAGTCCAATGGTTTGGGTCACATAGCTAAAACTTAGAACTGCACCAAGGATGACTCCATAAATCAGTGTTGACCCCTTGAAAGCCTTAAGCACCTGAGGTCTAACCAAAATCATTAGGCCTGCAGCGATGGTGAATCGGATGGCTAAGAAGTCATAAACCGGAATCTTCTCCATGGCCGGCTTCATAACGACGAAAGATGCACCCCAGGCGATGGTTACAAACAACAGGGCAATAATGGCCCAAGTTGTCTTCTTCATCCTCCTAGTCTATTTGCGGCGCTTGATCCTTGTTCCATGGGCGACATGTTTGACCATGCTAGGGAAGACTAGGCCGTGCATAGGCAGCACTGTAAGCCAGTAAATGTGCCCTAGAAGGCCCTTAGGCACGAATATTGCCCTCTGGGTGACCTTAGTCCCTCCCTCAGCCGTAGGCTCTAAATTCCACTCCAGCCAGGCAAGTCCCGGCATCTTCATTTCAGCTCTTAGACGGAGCAATCTAGGCCTATCTAGGGCCTCTACACGCCAGAAGTCCAAAGACTCACCTTCAATTAGGAAGTAAGGGTCCCTGCGGCCTCTTCTAAGGCCAACACCTCCAACGAGTCTGTCTTGTAAACCTCTAAGTTCCCATGCCCAGGTGGCAGTTGAGTAACCGTTGTCGCCACCAATGGATTCAACTCTTGGCCAAACCTTCTCAACAGGATCTTTTGTGATCTCTGTTCTGATGTCTGTATACAAAGTTCCACCAGCCCAGGTTGGGTCAGTAGGAAGGGGTTCGCTTGGACCACCCTGCAAAGCTGCGTTAGACCAACGAGTTTCTACGTTGGCTTCCTTGATACGAGTTAGAGCAAGAGCAACAGCTGCTTTGAATGAAGTAAGTCCAGCTTTTGGATCAGGAATGAACTTCTTGATTCGATCATCTGCACAAACAACTTCATTCTTTAAACTGTCGATGAGTCTTCTAGCTAATGTAATTGGCACGGGAGTAACAAGACCAACCCAAGCACTAGAAAGTCTTGGAGTAAGTACAGGTAGCGGCATGATGATTCGCTTACGAAGACCAGCTGCTTCTGCATACTGCATCATTAGCTCTCGATAGGTAAGAACTTCTGGCCCACCAATGTCAAAGAAGTCATTGACCTCTTCTTTGATACCAGCTGCACCTACTAGATAACGAAGAACATCTCTAACAGCGATTGGCTGAATTCTGACAGTTACCCACTTAGGTGTGACCATCACAGGAATACGTTCAGTTAGATAGCGAAGCATCTCAAATGATGCTGAACCTGAACCAATAACAACACCAGCACGAAGTTCAACAGTTGGAACTCCTGATGCACGAAGAATTTCACCGGTTTCAGCTCGAGATGAAAGGTGAGCGCTCAGCTTGCTCTGGCTATCAGCCATGCCACCTAGGTAAACCATGCGCTTGACATTATTCTTTTTGGCCATCTTGCCAAAGGTGGTCGCCCACTCTTTTTCTAGTCTTTCGAAGTCTTCACGAACATGCAGGGCGTGAAGGAGGTAGTAGGCAACATCAACACCGGCTAGAGCCTTATCGACTGCCTGCTCATCATTGGCGTCACCTTCAACAACCTCTACCTGTGAGAACCATGGGTAGCTGGTTAGACGCTCAATGTGTCTTGCCATAACTCGAACGCGATAGCCATGGTGCAAAAGCTCTCGAACTAAACGTCCACCGATGTAACCGGTTGCTCCGGTAACTAAACACAGAGCAGGCTTGCCTTCTTCATTTAGAAGTAGAGGAAGATCCTTGGCTATTTCATTGTTCAATTAGATACCTGTTCCTTTATCCCATCAGCGGTGAATCTCTTATCAGGCTTTGATTCTCCAGCTCTAATCGCAACTGGAAGATTGTTTTCAACTGGCGCAACAGGACAGGTAGCAAAGTCCGTATGAGCGCAGAAGAAGTTATTTGAGAAGTTAAAGTCAAGAATGTATGTGCCATCTGCTTGGTGTTTTGCAGTAACTGAACGAGCAGTGCCATAGCTTTCATTGCCTGAAGTTAAGTCTTTGAAGTAGACGGTTAGATCATCACTGCCTGCCTGCTCGAAGGCAGTCAATCGAAGGCTTTGTCCCGCAATCTCAAAAACTAAAACTCCAGGCGATACATAGGCTTGGGTCAGACCTTGAACCACAGTTCCAACAACAACTTCCCTAGGAGCGCTTGCTGGTTCAAGAGTTGCTAATACATTGAACTCTTCGTTGTAATCAAAAGTCTTCAAACCTGAGAATGCCTTCAGCATTTCTGAGTTTGGGTCTCGAGGTCTAACAATCAGAGAGCCAGATCTGACTCCAAGTTCAACCTTGATTCCGTCAAGCTGGAATGAAGTGTCACCTAGTTTGGCAAGGTCCCAAGAGTGCTCACCACTTGAACTATCAATAACGTGAACTGTTGTTCCATCGGAGTACCAGTTGCCGCTAAGGCCCTTTATCTCCTGGGGTTCACTTGTTAACCAGACAAGGTTGGTGATAGATAGAAAGCCGGTTGGGTCGGCATAAACAGCATTACGAGATTTCTTCCAATCAAGCCAGTTCTGTGGGGAGTTAGTCATGTACAAAGACTAATCGGCAAAAGCAGGGCCAATCGATTCAATAGCCACAATCTTGCCCGGCTTCTTGCCGGTGTTTTTAGAGACATGTAGAACATACATTTCGCCAGGTTGCATGGCCAGAGCCGCCTCTAGTTCCTTGCGCTGAGCCTTGTCTCCATAAGCCCCAACAGCCTTGACAATAGTAGGAAGGGCAGGTCTGTGGCTACAGATAACAACTCCCTTGCCTGAGGCAAACAGCTTGTCAACTAACTTTATGGTTCTTTTAGGGCCGTTCTTGGCACCCAGCTCACTCAACTGGGATCTCTCAAGAAGTTTGGTCTTGTATTTGTTTAGGTAAGGAAGCACAGTATCCATGCATCTCTTCCAACTTGAGGTAACAACCAACTTCGGAGCATAAGCCTTTAGGGTGGTGGCTAGAGCTGCTGCTTGGATGAGACCAACTGGAAGTAGCGGTCTGGTTGCCTCACCTTTCTTCCACTGATCTCTTGGAGTTGCTTTGGCATGTCGAAGAAGAATGATTGGGCGAGTGTCAAGATTGTTTGCTTGGTTTAGTTTGACCAAGACATCTAGAGGATCATTGTCGTGCTCGTAGGTAAGAAGTTTCTTGGCTTCAGAAACGCTAACCCACTTCAATGAGCTAACTTCTTCATCTGGTTTGAACTTCTGCTTCTTTAGTGCTGAGTCAGTGACTTTGGCTGACCAGTAGTGAACAACCTTCTTTGAACCGTTGGCAAGAACATATTTGCTTTCAAAAAGCTTTGGACCAAGTGAAACTTTGATTCCTGTTTCCTCTTTGATTTCGCGAACGGCTGCTTCAACAATCCCTTCACCCTTATCTAGTTTGCCTTTAGGCCAACTCCAGTCATCGTATCTGCCACGGTGAATGAGTAGAACTTTCAAAGTGTCTTTCTCTTTGCGCCATAAAATCGCGCCAGCTGCAACGACCGGCATTAGTGTCCGCCAGGTCTAGCGCTAAGTGTTCTTGCCATCATTTGATCCTGCATGTCGATAAAGCCTAGCTCTGCACTAACTGCACCATTTCTATGCCAGACGCCATCAGAACCTAAGTTCCAACAACTAGTCTTCGGGTGCATTGCAAGTTCAAAGAGTCTCTGCATCTCAGCTAGGTGATCTGCTTGACGAAGTCGAACTAGCGTTTCGACTCTTCGGTCAAGATTTCTATGCATCATGTCAGCCGAACCGATGAAGACAATCGGGTCACCATCATTGAGGAATCTAAATACTCTCGAGTGCTCTAGGTAGCGACCAAGGATTGAACGAACAGTGATGTTTTCACTCAAGCCTGGGACACCTGGCTTGAGGGAACACATACCTCTAACCAAGATCTCTACCTTTACTCCTGCTTTAGAGGCTCTATATAGAGAGTCAATAATCTGCTCATCAACTAGAGAGTTCAACTTGATTTGAATACCAGCTGGCTTACCTGCTTGAACATTCTTCGCTTCAGCCTCAATCAGAGCAGTCAGGCCTGTTCTAACTCCAACAGGAGAAACCATGATTTCGTTGAATGACAGATCTTCAGCATAAGCAGATAGTCGGTTGAACAGCTTGGCAATGTCTTCACCAACTTCATCACGGCTAGTAAGAAGTCCGTAGTCCTCATAAAAGCGTGCTGTCTTCGGGTTGTAGTTTCCTGTACCGATGTGACAGTAGCGCTTGAGCTTGCCATCTTCATGACGAATAACAAGTGCTAGCTTGCAGTGGGTCTTGAGCCCAACAATTCCATAAACAACGTGAACACCGGCCTGCTCAAGTTTTCTAGCCCAACCAATGTTGTTCTGCTCATCGAAGCGAGCCTTGATTTCAACTAGTGCAAGAACCTGCTTGCCTGCCTTAGCAGCACTGATTAGTGCATCAACAATAGGGGAGTCACCACTGGTGCGATACAACGTCTGCTTGATGGCGAATACCTTAGGGTCCGCGGCTGCTTGCTCGATAAAGGCAAGCACGCTGGTTGAGAAAGATTCGTATGGGTGGTGCAACAAGATGTCTCTTTGTCTAAGAGCACTAAAGATGCTTATTCCTTCATCAGAGGCCGCTTGAAGGTGGCGGTTAGTAACTCGCTGGTGAGGCGGGTAGTGCAGATCAGATCTCTTGAGGAAAGCGATGTCAGATAAACCGGTTAGGTCTAGTGGACCTTCCAGTTTGTAAACATCCTCTGCTTCAATGTCTAGTTCTTCCATCAGAAGTTCAAGAACAACTGGGTCGATACTGCTAGATACCTCTAGTCGAACAGCTGGACCAAAGCGACGACGGGCAAGTTCCGCTTCAAGGGCTTGCAATAGGTTCTCAGCATCATCTTCATCAACGTCAAGGTCTTCGTTTCTGGTAACTCTGAAGTTGTGGTGTTGCAGGATTTCCATTCCCTCGAAAAGGGTTTGTAGGTGCTGGCCCATGACATCTTCAATAGTTATGAACTTCACTCCAGAACTTGATCCTGGCACTCTAATAAATCGCGGCAGTGTTGGTGGAACTTTTACTCTTGCAAACAATCGAGATTCATTTCCTGGATGCTGAATCATCACTGCGATGTTTAGAGACAGACCCGATATGTACGGGAATGGGTGAGCAGGATCAACGGCAAGAGGAGTTAAGACAGGGAAGATTTGCTTACGGTAGTAATCAGAAAGTAATTCCTGTTCACCTGGTTCAAGCTTTTCCCAAGTTATGACGTTGATTCTTGACTTCTCGAGTTCAGGTTCAATTTCATTGATGAAAAGTTCGCTGTGTCTTTTTTGAAGTTTGTGGGCCAGCTGACTGATTTGTGTCAGCGCTTCTGCTGGTTCAAAACCTGAACTGGAAGTAACAGCTAGTCCTGTTTCAATTCGGCGCTTCAGACCTGCAACTCGAACCATGAAGAATTCATCAAGGTTGGAAGCAAAGATGCTTAGGAAGTTAACGCGCTCGAGTAGGGGAAGAGTTCTGTCTTCAGCAAGTTCAAGAACTCTTTCGTTGAAGGCAAGCCAAGATAGTTCACGATCGAGGAAACGATCGTATGGCAAATCATGCCCATCAGGTGGGAGAGTGATTGCCATGGTCTCTTCAGACATAGTTCTTATCCTTGCAGTTGTTTCTTACCCTTTGGTTAACTTTTAGTAACCGCCAGAGACCTCTAAGGTTTCATCATTTGGGGTGTTAAAGCGATAACCAACATGTCTTACTGTCCCAATTAGCGCTTCCAAATCGCCAAGCTTTGATCTAAGCCTTCTTATATGGACGTCAACTGTTCTAGTTCCTCCAAAATAGTCATAACCCCAGACTTCGCTCAATAACTGATCTCTGGTGAATACTCGACCAGGGTGCTGGGCTAGGAACTTGAGAAGTTCAAACTCTTTAAAAGTTAGGTCCATCGGCTTGCCATTGACCTTTGCCGAGTAAGCAGCTTCATCAATGACAACACCGGCTACTTGAATTTTGCCTTCTGATTCTTTAGAGACCGCTTTGGTAAGAGCAAGTCTGATGCGTGCGTCTATTTCGGCGGGACCTGCTGAATCAAGAAGGAAATCATCAGCACCCCATTCGTTTGAGATAGCAGCTAAACCACCTTCGCTAATTACAAGAAACAGGGGACAAGATAATCCAGTGGTCTTTAGAACGCTGGCTAGCGATTTAGCAACAACTAGGTCTTTACGAGCATCAAGAAGAATAAGATCCGCACCAGGAGCATTTATTAGAGCTGCAGGTTCAGCAGGAATATGTCTGACCTTGTGACTGAGCAGAGCTAGCGAGGGGAGTATGCCTTTGTCTGGATTCTCAGACAGAACAAGCAAATGCGCCACAATCTTCTCCTGTTTAGTCCTTAAATCCTACCCTTCTAGCCCTAGGCATAGGGCATGATGGTTTTTATGAGGAAAGCTTGGTTACCGATCGTCTCGATCTGGGTGCTGGTCGCTGTGGGTGCAGTTATCGTGGTGCTGACCATGAACGATGGCGATGCCATCAGAGGCTTCGGGGTCTTAGCTGCTGGCTCTATTGCTCTGGTCTCACTAGTTCACCTAGTTACCTCACACACTGAGGGCATAGTTGAGCGCCTTATCTATGTGGCAGGCGGGGCTTATGCCAT
>JAULUM010000036.1:0-8263 GCA_032111565.1 Rhodoluna sp.
AGTGATGGTTATCTGGTTCATTGCAGGTGCCGCCAACGCAACCATCAACAGCTATGGAGTTGGAATGATGATCAAAGAAACTCCGCATGAGGTTCAGGGTCGTGTGTTCGCAGCCTTTGGTGCACTAATTTCTGTGGCCAGCATTAGCTCGATGGGTATTGCAGGACTTGCAGTTGGTGCCTTTGGAGTAAGAGAAGTTTTTGTGGCTTCAGGTATTCTTGCTGCCGCTGCCTTTTTGCTACTATTCCCAACTGTTTATAGAGAACAGGTGAAGATTATTAAGGCTAGTTCAAATCTCTAGCAGTCTCACCAATGTATAGCTGCTGAGGGCGGCCAATCTTGGTTGAAGCGTCGTGGTTCATTTCACGCCAGTGCGCAATCCAACCTGGCAGACGACCCATAGCAAACAGAGTGGTAAACATTCTGGTTGGGAAGCCCATCGCCTTATAGATAACACCGGTGTAGAAGTCAACGTTTGGATAGAGCTTTCTAGAGATGAAGTACTCATCGGCTAGAGCTGCTGCTTCTAATTCCTTGGCAATGTCTAGTAGCGGATCACTAACACCAAGGTCAGCGAGAACCTTATCTGCTGTTGCCTTGACAATAGTTGCACGAGGATCCATGTTCTTATATACACGGTGACCAAAGCCCATGAGCTTGATGCCATCTTCTTTGTTCTTTACTCGTTCAATGAACTTCTGAACGGATTCACCAGAGTCTCTAATGTTAGCAAGCATTTCAAGAACAGCTTCGTTAGCGCCACCGTGTAGTGGGCCAAACAAAGCAGAAACACCAGCTGATACAGAAGCGAAGAGATTTGCCTGAGACGAACCAACCAAACGAACAGTTGATGTTGAACAGTTCTGCTCGTGATCTGCGTGAAGAACTAGGAGTGTGTCTAGAGCTTTAGTAATAACTGGGTTCTGAACATAAGGTTCAGCCATGTTGCCGAAGCTCATTCTCAAGAAATTCTCAACATAACTTAGAGAGTTATCTGGATAGAGAAGTGCCTGACCCAGTGCGTTCTTGTGTGAGTACGCAACAAGTGTAGGAAGCTTGGCTAGAAGACGAACTGTTGATAGTTCAACCTGATAGTCATCGTGAGGGTTTAGCGAGTCTTGGTAGAAAGTTGAAAGTGCTGAAACGCTTGCTGAAAGAACAGACATTGGGTGAGCTGATTGGGGCATTGAGTGGAAGATGTTCTTTAGATCTTCGTGGATCAAAGTGTGTCTACTTAGACGCTCTTCCCAGTCAGAAAGTTCTTTAGCATTTGGCAGTTGTCCATAGATAAGAAGGTAAGCAGTTTCGACAAAGCTTCTAGATCCTGCGATCTGCTCGATTGGGTAACCTCGGTATCTAAGAATTCCAGCGTCACCGTCAATGTATGTGATTGCAGATCTGGTGCTTGCAGTGTTTACGAAACCAATGTCGAAGGCGTTTAGACCGGTTGTGGCGTTGAGTTTGGAGAAGTCAATTACTGAGTCGCCCTCGGTGGCTTGAAGAATTGGGAATTCGGCAGTTCCACCTGGGTAGTTCAGGGTGACTTTCGAGTTGTTATCAGCTGACAAAACTTGCTCCTGTGTATCTTTTGACTATTGAGTTAACCCTAGAGCATTGGTCAATCTTGCGGCACCTTCGGCTATTTTCTCGTCGGTAGCGGTGATAGAGAACCTTACGTACCTGCTGCCACCAGCCTCATAGAACTCACCTGGCACGACCAGGATGCCTAGTTCAGCCATCCTTTGAACGGTAGCCCAGCAGTCCTCCCCTAGGGTTGCCCATAAATATAGCCCTGCCTCAGACTCCGCAATCTCAAATCCATAGGCCTTGACCGCATCAAGAAGAACCTCTCTTCGCTTTCGGTAAATCTCACGCTCTTCAGCAACATGCTCTTCATCCCCTAAGGCAACAATCACTGCCTTTTGAACAGGAGCGGGCATGATCAGTCCGCTATGCATTCTGATGTTCACAAGATCTTTGATTAGCTCTTTGGGTCCAGCAGCAAAAGCTGCTCGGTAACCAGCAAGGTTTGATTGCTTGCTCAAGGAATAGATGGCTAGAAGATTCTCATAGGAACCTTCGCAAACTCTCGGGTCTAAAACTGATGGGATTCTTGTCTCTGCCCATCTACCCCAACCAAGTTCGGCATAGCACTCATCGCTTGCAAGAACTGCTCCTAGTTCACGGGCTCTAATAACTCTTTCCTTCATCTGGTCAACATCGAATACTCGACCATCAGGATTACCAGGTGAGTTAATCCAAATCAGTTTGGTGTTCGCTGGCCATTTGGCTGGATCATCTTCGCTAATGATTTCAGCTCCACACAACGCAGCACCAACAACGTATGCAGTGTATGCAACTGAAGGCTGAATGATGACATCACCTTTTCCAAGGCCAAGCATTAGTGGAAGGAAAGAGATGAACTCTTTAGAGCCAATGGTTGGCATTACTTCATCAGAGGTTAGAGTTACTCCTCTTCGTCTGCCAAACCATTCAGCAACCGCTGTTCTGAATTCTAGAGAACCAGCTGTTGATGGGTACCCTGGTGCATTGGTTGCATTCTTGATTGCATCTTGAATAATCTGTGGGGTTGGATCAACTGGAGAACCAACACTTAGATCAACCATGCCTTTGGCATGTTGTTCAGCTATCGCTTGGTATGGCTTAAGTTTCTGCCACGGATATTCCGGCAAGCGATTAAACATGGACTAGGCCTGAGGTGGCAGAACTTTGATGACTTCGTGGTCGCCTTCGATAGGACCAGTCTTGGCAGCTCCACCAGGAGAACCAACAACACTGAAGAACTCAACGTTTGCTTTGTAATAGTCAGCCCACTGTGCTGGAAGATCGTCTTCGTAGTAAATAGCTTCTACAGGACAAACTGGCTCACAAGCACCACAGTCCACACACTCATCAGGGTGGATGTAGAGCATGCGGTCACCTTCATAGATACAGTCAACTGGACACTCAGCTATACAAGCTTTGTCTTTGACATCAACACAAGGTAGAGCAATTACGTAAGTCACTTAAATAATCCTTTTGTAGTTATTAGTTTCAATTATCTATCTAGAAGTGCGCTCTTTTGGACCTAGCACGCCATTTTGCGACATCAATCTTTGGAAATACTGCTGCCACGATGCAAATAGCCAGGGCAAACAGGACATAGCGGTTGCCATACTTGTCATCAGCAATGAAGGCATCGAAGGTCTCATTTCGAGAGAGCCACCAGATGGAGAGCATCATGCCGGCATTTAGAAGGTACAGAGCACCTCTTGAGTGGCGCCAGGTTCTCAGCCCAAATGCTATAGACGCTGTAGCGCCAAGTGCTAGGTAAAGTCCCAGCGGAGACTGTCTATCATTGGCTGCCACGATGTTGTGAACAAAAGCTCCTGCGTAACCAAGAACAATTCCCAATGGCAAACCAAACAAAGCTCTGAAGGCCGGTTTGAACCATGGTAGGAAGTTAGGGCTAGCTTGACGCAAACGTTCAGGGTCAGAGAAATTGAACTCTATTCCAGGGGTTACCGAGAAGGTGTCTCTCTTTAGAGTGACCTGACTAGCGTGAGCTTGCAGAGCCGCCTTTTTTAACTCAGCGGTCTTTTCTCCACCGATAGAAACTGTTGCTCTTTCACCAGGTTCTGCAATTACCCAGAAGGTTGGCTTCTTGCCTTTAACCTTTTTGCGATATCTACGCATGGCCATGGCGGTTGCATCATGGGCCTTCTTGTGATCTGGATGACCGTAGCCACCTTTTGCGTTGTATGTGATAACAGCATCAGGTTTGAACTCAACCATTGCTTGGAAAATATCATCGGCAACAACAGGAGTTGAAACAGCAGCTAGAGACATTTGATCTAGCTTTAGTGGAGTTGTTGGAACACCGAGGTTTCCCATTCTCATTCCACTATCTAGATATGCTCTTGTTCCAGCGAACTTGTAATTCTTCACACCAAGAGCAGCCATGGCATTTTTTAGCTCACCTGCTCTAAAGGCACCCATCGCTGACGGGTTTGCTTCTAATGACTTAAGCTCTTCAAGTTTTGCTCTGCCACGTTCACCTCTAGTGAGAGTAAGTAGGAATACTTCTGCTCCACGCAATACGGCATCGGCCATAACGTGCCCAGTCTGAATGGTCTCATCATCTGGGTGAGCATGAACTAAGAAGATTCTTTTGGCGTTGAAAGATTGTTTGGCCATAGACAAATGTTAGTTCAGTTCTAGCCTGAGCGGACAACAACCCCTTAGACATAGGCCAAAACCCCCAAAGCAACGAGCTTTGAGGGTTTATTTGGCACTTAGTTAGCCAGCGTTTTCGTTGGCACGCTTTTTCTGCGAAAGGTTACGAGCACGAATGTTGGCATCGAGTTCGACCTTACGGATACGAGTTGCTTCAGGGGTAACCTCAACACACTCGTCTTCACGAGCAAACTCGAGGCACTCTTCAAGTGACATCTTACGAGGAGGAGTCAGTGACTGGAACTCATCGCTAGAAGCAGCACGCATGTTGGTGAGCTTCTTTTCCTTAGTGATGTTCACATCCATGTCATCAGCTCTAGAGTTTTCACCAACGACCATACCTGCATAAACCTCGCTGGTTGGTTCAACAAAGAATGATCCACGCTCTTGGAGGGCAATCATCGCAAACGGTGTTGCAACTCCTGCGCGGTCAGCAACTAGAGATCCGTTAATGCGGGTGACGATCTCTCCAGCCCAAGGCTCATAGCCTGCTGAGATGGCGTTAGCGATACCAGTTCCCTTGGTTGTGGTGAGGAATTCGGTTCTGAAACCGATAAGGCCACGTGAAGGGACTAGGAACTCCATGCGAACCCAACCGGTTGAGTGGTTGACCATGTTCTTCATGCGACCCTTACGAGCAGCCATCAACTGAGTCATCGCACCTAGGAACTCTTCAGGAACATCGATGGTTAGATCTTCAACTGGCTCGTGTAACTTGCCATCAATCTTCTTGGTAACTACCTGAGGCTTACCAACGGTTAGTTCGTATCCTTCACGACGCATCTGCTCAACCAAGATAGCTAAAGCTAGCTCACCACGACCCTGAACTTCCCAGGCATCTGGACGCTCAGTAGGAAGAACCTTTAGAGATACGTTACCGATGAGTTCACGGTCAAGACGATCCTTCACTAGACGTGCAGTAACTTTAGCTCCTTTGACACGACCTGCCATAGGAGAGGTGTTAATACCAATAGTCATCGAGATGGCTGGGTCATCAACTGTAATCATCGGCAGTGGGCGAACATCGTTTGGATCAGCAAGAGTTTCACCGATGGTGATGTTTTCAATACCAGCAACCGCAACAATGTCACCAGCAGAAGCTGATTCAGTTGGGAAACGATCAAGAGCTTTGGTCTTTAGAAGTTCAGTGATCTTCACGTTCTGTGTGGTGCCATCTTGACGAACCCAAGCAACCTGCTGGCCCTTGCGGATAGTTCCGTTGAAGATACGAAGAAGTGCAAGACGACCAAGGAAAGGAGAAGCATCAAGGTTGGTTACGTGAGCCTGTAGCGGAGCTTCATCGTCATAAACAGGAGCTGGGATGTGCTTCAAGATGGCACCGAACAGCGGCTCAAGATCTTCACTGTCTGGCATTGCACCATCAGCAGGCTTGTTCAAGCTAGCGCGGCCTGCACGACCTGATGCATAAATAACAGGAAGCTCAAGGATTGAGTCAATGTCAAGATCTGGAACATCTTCGTGAATATCTGAGGCAAGACCTAGAAGAAGATCGTGTGTTTCTTCGACAACCTCATCGATACGAGCATCAGGACGGTCGGTCTTGTTGACCAAAAGAATAACTGTGAGGTTAGCCTCAAGTGCCTTACGCAATACGAAACGAGTCTGCGGTAGCGGACCTTCAGAAGCATCAACTAGAAGAACAACGCCATCAACCATAGATAGACCACGTTCAACCTCGCCACCGAAGTCAGCGTGACCTGGGGTGTCAATTACGTTGATGGTGATTTCTTTACCATCAGCTGAAGCACCCTTGTAGGCGATAGCAGTGTTCTTGGCAAGGATGGTAATACCCTTTTCACGTTCAAGATCTCCTGAGTCCATCATGCGCTCGCCTAGCTGGGCGTGATCGCTGAAAGAGCCGGTTTGGCGAAGCATGGCGTCAACCAGTGTGGTCTTGCCGTGGTCAACGTGAGCCACGATTGCTACGTTACGGATGTCTTCTCTTGTTACTTGGGCCATTACTTTGGGTCCTTTAGGGCGTTGTTCAGCGCAAAACGAGTTATCACTTCAACGCTTGATTGTTGGGCTTACGGGCACATTAGGTGCAAGAGCCTTAGTTAGTCAAGTCTAACCGAGTAGGGCTAAAAAGACCCTTCTTTATTCACCGGTTGCAGCCAGCAGCTTGGCTCTAGCCTCGCGACGCTTCTTCTGTTCCTTAGGATCTGGAACAGGAACAGCGGCCAGCAGGCTCTTGGTATAGAGCTCGGTTGGGTTGTTTAGAACCTGGTCACGGGTACCAACTTCAACTAACTTACCGTTCTGCATAACTGCTATTCGGTGAGCCAGAATCTCAACTACGGCTATATCGTGGCTAATAAACAGGCAGGCAAACTTGAGTTCTTGCTGTAATTCTTGAAGTAACTCAAGGAATCTGGCCTGAATAGACACATCCAATGCTGATGTTGGTTCATCCGCAATCAACAGGTTAGGACTTAGTGCTAGTGCTCTAGCGATACCCACTCTTTGTCTCTGTCCACCAGATAACTCGTGCGGATAGCGGTTTCTATAAGAGCGAGGTAGTTCAACCTTGTCCAATAGATCTTCAACCATCTTGTCTAAGGCTGCTCCTCTGGCAACATTAGCTAAAAGCAATGGCTCGCCAATACTCTCACCAATAGGAAGTCTTGGGTTCAAAGACGATGCAGGGTCTTGGAAAACAATTCCCGTGCTCTTTCTAACATTCGCTAGATCCCTGAGACTTGCTCCACCAATTTCTTTGCCGTCTATGGTGATTGAACCTGACTTGATCGGCAGTAAGCCAATGGCTGCTCGACCAACAGTTGTCTTACCTGAACCTGATTCCCCGACCAGACCCAACACTTCACCTGGCATGATGTCAAGGCTTACAGAGTCAACAGCGACAAAGGCCTTTACTTTGCCGCGCTTTGGATATTCAACGGTGATGTCTTTCAGAGAAAGCACTGGAGCTGACTTACTGTCTGCTCGTGAAAGTATGCGAGTTGCCACTGAACAAAGTTTTGGAACAGAGCTCAACAATGAAATCGTGTACTCGTGCTTTGGCTTGTTGAAGACCTGATCTGCAGTTCCCTCTTCAACCGTTACACCATCTTTCATAACCATGATGCGATCAGCTAGGTCAGCCACGACACCCATGTCATGGGTGATGAGTAAAACAGCTGAGTTCAGTTTGTCCTTGAGGTTTCTGATCAGATCCAAGATCTCAGCCTGAACGGTGACATCGAGTGCTGTTGTTGGTTCATCAGCAACAAGTAGCGAAGGATTACAAGCAAGAGCTTGTGCAATCATCGCTCGCTGTCTCTGACCACCAGATAACTGATGAGGATACTTATTGAAAGAATCTTGAGGATTAGGTATTTCAACCATTCCAATTAGTTCAATCGCTCTTTCCTTCGCAGCTGCCGGAGAGATATCTAAGTGAGCACGAAGAGTTTCAACAATCTGGAATCCAATTGTGTATACCGGGTTCAATGCCGACATAGGTTCTTGGAAGATGTAGGCAACTTCTCGACCACGGAACTTCCTCAAAGTAGCAGGACTGGCTCCTTGCATTTCCATTCCCTTAACAAGAACAGAACCTCTAGTCCTCGCATTCTTAGCAAGTAGACCCATCAAACCAAGAGCGGAAGAACTCTTACCTGATCCTGACTCACCAACGATGGCAAGAACTTCACCTGATTTGATACTGAAGTTCATGTCCACTACAGCTGGATACCACTGGCCATCAACTAAGAAATCAACTTCATACTTCTTAACTTCAAGAATTACTTGACTGGAGTTTGTAAGAGACTGGTTGGCTTCAATTTCAGCAGCCTTGTCTGAACCACTTGAACCTTTAGCAATTTTGCTTCGCTTGATTCTCTCAGTCTGTCTTGGATCGAAGGCATCTCTCAAACCATCGCCAATAAAGTTGATGCTCAAGGCAATAATCACAATGAAGACACCTGGCATCCAAAATAGCCATGGTCTCGTGCTAAACGCGGCTTGGTTTTCAGAAATCAAAAGCCCAAGCGATACATCGGGAAGT
>JAULUM010000037.1:0-5350 GCA_032111565.1 Rhodoluna sp.
CGAGAGCTTCAGCAACACGATCAGGTGTCACCTCAGCGATACGAGCATTACCGTGAACTTCATCAGTGATGATTCCAGCTTGAGAGCCGGTGAAAGATAGTGATGGAGCACCTAGGTCATTGATAGCCATAGACAAGAGAGCCATTGAGATACGCTCACCTGAGGTCAAAAGCATATCTAGTTCTCTACCCTCAGGGTTAGCAGATACTTGGTTAGCTAGATCTAGAAGTTCATCGGTTGTGTCCCCCATGGCTGAAACAACAACACAAACCTGGTTGCCAGCTCTTTGGGTCTCAATGATACGGGCAGCGACATGCTTGATCTTGTCAGCATCGCCTACAGACGAGCC
This sequence comes from Rhodoluna sp., assembly GCA_032111565.1. Taxonomy (GTDB): domain Bacteria; phylum Actinomycetota; class Actinomycetes; order Actinomycetales; family Microbacteriaceae; genus Rhodoluna. Next base: position 350 of record JAULUM010000037.1, read on the forward strand.
GCCGTACTTTTGCACAATTAGCGCCAATTGGGATCTCCAGATTAGGAAAGAGGGGGGAATTCAACGCTGAACTCAACAAGTTTAGCCCACCTACTGGGGCTAAAACTACTGCTAGCTGACTACTCGACGACCTTCAAAGGCTCTACCAAGGGTTACTTCATCAGCGTATTCAAGGTCTCCACCAACCGGAAGGCCTGAAGCCAAGCGGCTGACAGTAATACCAAGTGGAACTAGCAATCTAGTGAGATAGGTAGCGGTAGCTTCACCTTCAAGGTTTGGATCAGTAGCAATAATGACTTCCTTGATTTCAGGGTCGTTCAATCTGGACATCAGTTCACGAATACGTAGGTTATCTGGACCAATACCTTCGATAGGGCTGATTGCTCCACCTAACACATGGTAGAAACCACGGAACTCTCTTGTTCTTTCAATTGCTTGAACGTCTTTAGATTCTTCAACAACACAGATTGACTCTTTAGTTCTGCGAGGGTCTCGACAAATGTTGCAATACTCATGTTCTGCCACGTTGAAACAGGTTGCACAAAAACGAACTCGCTCTTTAGCCTCTAGAAGAATCTTGGCTAACTCTTGAGCCTGGTCATCATCAGTCTGAATCAGATAAAACGCGATGCGCTGAGCAGACTTAGGGCCAACTCCGGGTAGTCGAGATAGAGCATCAATTAGATCTTGAACGACACCTTCATACATCTAATTAGTTTCCTTCAATAGGTTCAGCACCAAGTATGTTACGTAGAACAGAATCTCCAACAATTGAATCTTCATCAATGAGCTTGTTTCTCTTTTCGTTGACTTCTTTACTCTCGTCATCAACCGGAGCAGCAACTGGCTCGGCTACCTTAGCAATTGGTTCAGTCGGAGCTGCAGCCTTAGGAGTCGAAACCTGAACAATTGGTTCGCCTGCCGTTGAAACAGCTGCACGGTACTGAACTCGAACACCTAAGACATCAAAGATTGCCTTACGAAGTAATTCGCTAGGGCTATTTTGTCCGCCATCACGGAAGACAGTCTTATCGTGTTCATTAGCAAAGAGAATATCTAGAACCTGACCATCAAAAGCAACTGGTGTTTGAGCATGAACGTTCTGCCAAGCGTTTCTGGAAATGTTAGCCAAAGCACTCTTTATTTCGTCCCAAGAACCCTTCATCATTTCCCAGGTAACGGCAGGTGCAACAACATCGCTGACAACTGGGGCTTGATTAGTAACTGGAGGGACTGTAGGAATAACAACTGGTGGAACAGCGGCAACAGCTGCAGTCTGAGTTGACACTGGTTTAGCCTCTACCGGAGCAGGTGCAACAGGAGCATTACCACCCAAACCAATACGTCGCTCTAGTCGATCAATGCGAGCAAGAGAACCTGTCTCACTAGAGTCTTGAGCCGGAACCAATACCTTGGCAACCATAAGTTCTAGCTGCAACTTAGGGCTGGTAGCGCCATTCATTCGAGTAAGGCCTTCAGCAATTACTTCAGCTGCATAGGTAAGTTCTGCTTTACCAAATCTTTCAACCTGTAATCTCATGCGATCTAGTTGGTCTTGGGGTAAATCTCTAAGTACTGTCTTGGCTTTATCTCCTGTGGAGCCAACAACAATCAGATCTCTGATTCGCTCTAGTAGGTCTTCAACAAAGCGTGATGGGTCTTGACCACTCTGAATAACCTGGTCGACGCTAGCAAATACCTCAGCAGCATCGCCTTTACCAAAAGCATCGATGAAGGTGTCTAGTAGAGCTGAGTCAGTGTATCCAAGAAGTCCAACTGCACGCTCATAGGTTACGTGGTTCTTTTCAGAACCAGCTAGTAGTTGATCTAGTAGTGAAAGAGAATCACGAACGGAACCTCCACCAGATCTAACCACCAAGCTCAATACACCTTCATCAACAGTTGCTTTTTCGGACGCAATCATTTCTGCTAAATACTCAATCATCTGAGCAGGTGGAACCAAACGGAATGGATAGTGGTGAGTTCTTGAACGAATAGTTGAAATAACTTTTTCAGGTTCAGTGGTAGCAAAAATGAACTTCACGTGAGCAGGTGGTTCTTCAACTACCTTGAGCAAAGCATTGAAACCATCTTTGGTAACCATGTGAGCCTCATCAAGAATAAAGATCTTGAATCTATCTCTTGATGGAGCAAAAGCTATACGCTCTCTAAGCTCTCTAGCGTCTTCAACCTTGTTGTGGCTGGCAGCATCAATTTCAATTACATCCAGAGAGCCTGAACCATCTCTTGATAGCTCAATACATGATGGGCACTTACCGCATGGAGTATCTGTAGGACCTTCAGCACAGTTCAAACAACGAGCAAGGATTCTTGCAGAGGTAGTCTTACCGCAGCCTCTAGGTCCACTAAACAAATAGGCATGGTTCACTCGGTCGCTACGAAGAGCAGCCATCAAAGGCACGGTAACTTGAGTCTGCCCAATGAGTTCTGAGAAGGACTCTGGGCGATAACGACGATAAAGAGCTGTGGACACGATTAGAGCCTAAACCTCTCGCCTGACAATGGGGTGAACCTGTTGAGAGACTCCCCGCACACCCATCAGAGCCCAGTTACCCTTGCTATCTTTCGATCCTGGGGGAGTTAGCCGAGGTGACGCCGCACGGGGAGTCCGCTCCTATTCTAAACCTTGCTAAAGGTTAGAAATTCCTAGCTTTTCTTAGCCTTCTTGGCCTGCTCAAGGGCAATAGCGTCAGCTATCTGGGTTCTAGTTTCTCTAATCTTCTCTAGGGCCATTTCCTTGCCACCTTCTTGGTAGGCCAATGCAATGCTGGCTGCTATTCCAGGGGTTAGGTCATCGAAGTTGACTGAAGCCAGCATTGATGCTTTATCTCTATTGGACACAGCGATTGTGACAGTTATGCCGTTATCCCCTGCCTCCATGTTCACTAGCTTGCTTAGATCAAACTCACGAACAACATTGTCACCAGCAAAAACAATTCTCTGGTTTGTGTAAGTTGATGTGCCAACATCAATAACTTCAGATGTCTCTGGGTTTCTCCGACTCTTACCGGAATAACCACCAACATTGGCTCTCACATTTCCAAAGACAGGAAGACTCACTCCACCAAAGCCACCGGAGCTTGTCGAACCTGTACTTCTAAACTCTTTCAACATGGTCTGACCCACTCGAGCAATAACTACTTCATTAGCTCTGGTGGCAAAGGCATAGTCAGCTTCTTGAGTAGTTCCATCTAGCATCTGCTCAAGAATGGCATCTTGCTTGAATAAGGAATTGAGAGCTTCCTTGTTTCTTTCACGAGCCATAAGGAATTGAAATGTGCAATAAGAAAGCAAGATGGCAAAGGAAAAAACAACCAGCATGTATGCCGAGTTATCCCCTCGAGCTATACCATCTAGCCAAGTCCAAAGAGCCCCAATAAACAACGCGGCCAGAACTATTAGCCAGTTCTGCTGCCTCTTAGATAAACCAAACATCTCTGCTCCTTCTTCCTGCTATCACCCTAGCCCTGCCTTCGGACATCCCCGTTCTCACTTGGCACCAGATCATGTTGGTTTCAGGTTCTCCTCAAGCAAACTAAACTAGACAGGTCCGAGATACATCCCAGGAGAATTCGCCTAGTGGCCTATGGCGCACGCTTGGAAAGCGTGTTGGGTGCAAGCCCTCGGGGGTTCGAATCCCCCATTCTCCGCCAGCAATTCCCTTGATTTAGAGCCTCAGTAGGGGCGTTTATCAAGGGAGTTTTTGCTGCTTGTGCAGTTCCTTGTGCACTTTTTGTGTTTTTGTAGGAACCTACAAGATCCAGGTTCATGCTTCTTGACTAATGCAAAAAGTCAATATGCACGTTGCCCTTGTTCATTAGGACCTCCACTAAAACTGAAAACCAGCTTGATTAGAAAAACGGTAAGAAGAAGACTCGGCGCAGATTCAAGTCTCTGCGGTAAATGAATAGCGGCTGCCCCTATCACTACCAAAGCGAGCGCCAGAGATACACTCGTGTTGCGAGTCAAGATCAAAACGGAACCAGCTACAACCATCCAAATGTAGGCCACAGCTACAGCTGCTACCGCCTCAGGAAAAACATAAGCAATTCCAATTCCATGAATCGCATGTACTACTAGGAAAAACAGTCTCAGGATGATGCTCCTCGATCGCCAGTAAGCCCTCGTCCCTTGGCAAAGATTTGCAATCGCACCACCAGCTAGGTCAAGGGAGACCAAAACTAGAATCGCGATTTGAAGCGCAGAAAGTCCTGCCAAACTGTCTGGGATGGAAATCAAAACTAAAGACGCAAACGCAACCGCAGTCGAATAAATAAGGAGGAGTTCGCCAAGAGTTGCCGAATAACCATGAAGCGGCCTTAGCCAATAAGGGATTTTCAACCTGCTCTCCACTTCTAGTCTTTGAGTTTCCTATTGTATTGAGTTACTCCAAGCCATGCTCTTTCAAGCACGTCTTCGATATCAAGTGGCTTAGCACTGGGTCGATAAGGATCTTCGCTTCCGGCCAGCATTGTGAAGCCATGAACTATTGACCATGCGAAATGGGCTACCGCTTGGACATCTTTTTGCTCAACGAGGCCTTCGTTGCAAAGATCCAAAATGGCATCATGCAGTATCCCTCGAGCGGAAGGGTTATCTTCCCGATTTGGCAGCTCGCTGCAATCCAGAAAAGCAACAGCGAAAAGTCCTGGTTCATCTAATCCAAATCGTATATATTCCCTTCCGGTGGCCATGAACTTTCGCTTCACGTCGGTCTCTTTAGCAACTGCACTAGCCATTCTTCGGGCTAGTTCCTCTCGGGCCTGCTGGGATATGGCTGCCTTTAGATTTTCTCCACTAGGAAAGTGACGGTAGATCGCCATGGGTGAAACATCCACCAACTTAGCCAAATGTGTGACCCCGAGGTTGCGCAAACCGAAGGCCTTGGCTTCTTTCATCCCAACCTTGAGAAGGGCCTCTTCTAGGTTGCCGTGATGATATGTCTTTTTCTTCATGATTTTGATGTTGACGATATACACA
>JAULUM010000038.1:0-5093 GCA_032111565.1 Rhodoluna sp.
ATTAGTCTCTGCTCCACATACATATAGATGTGCAACACCTAGCCCCTCAAGAACTTCTTCAAGGTTTGTTTCTTCGAAAGAAGATCTAAATGTCTTTCTAACTAAAGCCTCACCTGGAAGTGGTGCAAGTTCAGGAACTATTTGCCATTCAGGACTTTCTAAGACCAACTCTTCATCAGAGTGTTGAATCCAAACGATTGGGACAGAAGCAGCTCTTGCCTTTTCAACTGCAAGGCGCATGTTGGCAATCTTAGAATCTCGTTCATAAGCATCAACCACCACCCCAACCTGTACGTCAACGACTAAAAGAGCAGAGGAAGATCTATCTGTGAAATTAGACATACCTAGATGCTAGTGGTAGGCCTGGACCAAATAGGAAGAACGAAAGCTAAAAGGTAGGAACCTTAGAGAATTTATCGCTAACGATTTTGCCTAGGAGTTCTGAATACAAACTACCTGGCTCTTCGTTCACCGGAACTACTAGTGGGTAAAGAATATTGTTATCGCCTTGGACAAGAAGTCTGATACCGTCGGCATCCGAACTTGATGCTAACTGCTCGCCATACCCGAGTGAGCTTCCTTCTCCGATAGCAGAGCCCAGCTTCTCGCTAGTAAGGAAAGAACTAAGTGGAACAGAGTTCTCATCATTAGCAATGTAAACAGCATCTGTTACGACAAAAACCCACAGGTTACCGGTTTCAGTGCCACCTTGACCAGTCCATATTTCATCAACATACTCGGCTGGGCTATTTGAAACATAGTTGCCAATAGCACTCAAACCATGCTCAGCCAAAGAAACCCCGTCACGAGCCAAAAGATCTTCTTCAGTAATCTTCACGTCGCCTTGCGCCAGAAGCGCTGAGCCTTCCAACTTCTTTGAGAATTGATCCATGGTTCCGCTGGAAACCATTGGTTGGTTCGTTGGACCTAGAGGACCTGTGAAGACGAATACTCCAGCAAGAACAGCTGCGCCACCGGCAAGGTTAAACATAAGAGCAGGGGTCAAGAACTTTCTTGGACCAAACTTTGGCTTACTCAACATGGCAGATTGAATGATGCTCTCGTCAAGCTTTGGAGCTTTAATCTTACGAGCGGCCTTGCTCAACTGAGCTAGAACCTCATCATCTTCAAACTTGTTTTTCATATCTGGTTTATGTCCCTAATCGTTAGTTTCTGACAGTTGTTGCTTGAGATTATTGGCTAGCCTCTCTCGTGCTCTTTTTAGCCTCTGACTGGTGTTGTTCTCAGTGGTTCCCAGAACCACTGCTATCTCTTTGATGCTCAGCTGCTCAAATACCAGAAGGGCTAGCACCTGCCTGTCCTTGGCTGAAAGTTCATCAAAGGCCTGAGCCACTGCTGAACCATCCAATGCAACATCTTCAGCCGAAGGTGCTGACCTATCGTGATCTAACAGGGGAACAGTAGCGGCTCTTCGAGAAAGCTTCTTCCTGTGATTAGCAACCACGAACCCAGCTATCTTGTATAGCCAAGCAAGCTCAAACCCCTCTGGGCAACTCTCTCGCTTGCGCCAGGCTATTTCGAAGATTTCGCTAGCTAAGTCCTCAACCTGACTTAGTTCGACTCTTCTAGTTAGGTATTTAGAGATATCTTGAAGATGAGATCTAAAAGTGGCCACAAACTGCACTTGATCCACGCTTATTCACCTTTCTATATCCTTTGCTCCCCCAAACAAGGAAATAGAGCTCACACAATGCTTATGTCCTAGATTAGGTCAATCTGACACTGGCTTTACGAAAACTTTATTCCAGCCCCTCGACTATGTCAGCGACCTCAGTACTGAGTAGGCCGTAGCAGGCCTGCCATCCAGAAGGGATTGTCATAACTCCTCGCATAGTTGTGGTGGGACTATTGATTGAATCCTTGGCAAGCCCAACGCCAATTCCTCCTCCACCGATCACTACTGCGTACTTAGAAGCCAACAAAGTAAGTGAGGCTCTCGCCTTATCGTTCATTGCTGGAAGCTGATCCCAGACTGGAGGGTTTTTTGGATTCATGTACACAAAATCGTTCGCTAACTCAGGCAATGCCACATAAACAAAAAGCGATTGAGAAGGATGACGCCCACGGTTTGTTGAAACTCTTGCGCTAGCGTCCCACCATAGCGAAGATAAACCAAATGCCACTCTGATTTGATTTTCGTATTTCAAGGCAAAAGCCGATCCGACCTCTGTCCCTCTAACTGTGTTTACGTTAAGAAGATAGCTGTTTAGAGTAGTTACCAAATCGCCTGGAAAATTAGTTCCACCTGGTAAAACTACAAGGCCATTTTTTGCCAATGGCCCTTCCAGAAACTTCAAATCTTCAGAATCTTCTTTGTTATTTAATTTCATAAGGAAATACACAATTACTGCCCAAATTGGAGCTGTCCAAACGAGATTGCCAAAGACCGCTACAGCGAAGCCAAAGCAAGCAAAAAAGATTATTCCAGCACCAACTCGAGGACTGTATCTTCCAAAACGGTCGTAGCCAGGTCTCTGCTTACCGTCCAAACCTTGCCCGCTCAAGAAGCCAAGATTGAGATTACTGAATTGCATCCCCCGCAGAGTTTTCACGAGTTCATCGCGGTAGCTGCTAGCCCCAATAGTCATGTCTAAAGCCTAGGCCTTTCAAGGAAATAGAGCTGTGATGCATCCAAAACAAAACTTTGAGTCTCGAACTATTCATTCGAGTGTGAATGCCTTTTTACGTCAAAGCAAACTTATTGCGAGGACTGTGCTGCCTTACGTTGGCGATAGCGATAGACAAAGAAAGTCAAGATGATCATTGAGGCTGAAATACCTGCTACTACAAGGTAGGCAACACCAAATTGATGACTGGTACCAGCGGAAGGTCTACTCAGCAAGTCAAATCCGACAACAGCTCCTAATGCGAACCATGCTCCAAAGAATATGTAAGAAATGATTGCTGACCACTTCTTACCAATAAGCGGAAGAATCAAAACGAGCCCAGCAAATACAAGAAGAATAACGAGAAAGCTCAAGTCCATAGTTGTCCCATTCAACGATCTGAAATAATTACAAGAATTTTACTGTTGCCGTTCGGTTAAACGCAAAAACCCCTATTTCTAGGGGCTAATGCTTAATTGGTGGAGATGGGGGGAATCGAACCCCCGTCCATGACATCGAAACGAACTCTTCTTCGGGTGTAGCTTCACTAATGATTTTCTCGGCCGCGGTTTTTGCATGAAGCGACTAAACCGACCAGCCCAGCCTGAGTAAAAGTCCCGAGAAGCCCTAAGGCGTAACTTCTCAGCAAGATTTCTAGATGACGCTAGGACCCAACACGAAATCTAATGTTGGACTAACGGACTTCGGGCTAGCGCTATTAAGCAGCTAGGGCGAAGTCAGTGCTCTTAGATTTAGCACTTATTTTTTGCAACGGACATTTACGTGTTGACGCTGCATTCACGACCCGCTTCTTTTCGTATCAAGATACCTTGTCGAAACCGATCATCCCCATATTTAGTTACCAATTGCCCTTGCGGGCTAGACAACTCTAAAGCCATCTAGTTATAGAAACAACAGCTACTGGCTATTTATTCCCGTATTCACGAGAAATTACCAGTCTTTGCCCTTAGTGGACATCGCTCTGGCAGCTTCTCTGGTGTCCTGCTGCTCTTTGAGGGTCTGACGCTTGTCGTACTCACGCTTACCCTTGGCCAGAGCTAGCTCAACCTTGGCTCTGCCATCTTTGAAGTAAAGAGACAGTGGAATCAAGGTGAAACCTGATTCCTTGATCTTGCCGGAGAGCTTATAGATCTCAGTTCTGTGGAGAAGAAGTTTTCGCTTTCTTCTAGTGTTGTGGTTGTTCCAGGTGCCTTGGAAGTACTCAGGAATGTGAACATTCTCAAGCCAGGCTTCTCCGTTTTCAACGGTTGCATAGCCATCAACAAGGCTTGCTCGCCCTGCACGAAGAGACTTTACCTCTGTTCCAGTTAGGACAATGCCAGCCTCAAACACGTCTTCGATTGCGTAGTCGTGTCGGGCTTTACGATTAGTGGCAACTACCTTCTCGCCACGCTCTCTAGGCACGATGTTCTCCTGAATAGATAAATAATGTCTTGTATATCAAGACAGCCAATCAGTCTAACTCTAAACGCGCAAATATCTTCTAATTGATGAGGCCGCAGCTATTGCTGCTAAGCCTGCTCCAACTAGAACTAGACCAGGAAGCAGAGCTAGGGCATCGCCTAGGCCCACGAAGGTTGTGAAAGGTAGCTGGGTGGCTAGGAAGCCTTGAACGAAGAATTGAACAATACCGATAATCGCTGCTCCTGAGAGCAAGCTACCGATTACTCCGGCTACCACTCCCTCAAGGATGAAAGGTAACTGGATATAGAAGTTGCTTGCTCCAACTAATCTCATGATTCCAATCTCACGTCTTCTCATAACTGCTGAGAGCCTGATGGTGGTTGAGATTAGCAGCGCTGCTGAGAAAAGCATCAAGCCAGCAATAGAGATGGCTGCAAGGCTAGCGATGTTTAGCATGCTGAAGATCTGATCTAGGTAGGTTCTCTGATCTTTGACTTCCTCAACACCGGCTAGACCGTTGAAGCTTTCAATAATGATTGGTGCTTGGTTAGGGTCTTTGAGGTTCACCCAGAAGGTTTCATTTAGCTGTTCAGGAGTTACATACTTTGCCACTGAGTTGTCTTTGAATTCTTTCTGGAAAGTTTCAAAGGCCTGCTGGTGATTCTCAAAGTAATACTGCTCGATGTATGGGGCTAGGGTTTCTGACTCAAGTCTTTCAGTGATAGTTCCTTGAACATCTTTACTTGCTTCGCCCTGAGGGCAAATCTCTTGAGGAGATGTCTTGGTGCAAAGGTAAATGGCAACCTGGGCTTTGTCATACCAGTAAGTTTTCATGGAACCGATTTGTTGCTGCAATAACCCTGCAGTTCCAACGAAGGTAAGAGATATAAAGGTAACTAGGATTACCGAGATGATCATGCTTAGGTTACGCCTGATGGCAATACCCATTTCACTAAATACGAAACTAAATCTCATCGTTCAAGTCCATAACCTGAACTACGTTCATCTCTAACGATCTTGCCTTGGCTAAGTTCGACTACT
>JAULUM010000039.1:0-2777 GCA_032111565.1 Rhodoluna sp.
GATAGTCACAAGGCAATTCTAAACGCACCGGAAAGGTTACTGGTCATGAACGAGGTAATCGGCATAGGCAAAGACCCGGATCACCCGTTCACTGTCCAGCAATTGAGCGAAAGAGTCGCTAATGCGGTCAAAGGTTGGGGAAATGCCTGGGTTGAGGGCGAAATCATCAAGTTCCAAGCCAAAGCCGGAGGTCATGCCTATCCGCAGCTGAGAGATCTAAACACCGGTTCAACCATCTCTCTAGTTATCTTCAATGGCGTTCTAGTTTCAGCTGGTGAAGAGTTCAAAGATGGTGACCGAGTCTTAGTTTCAGGAAACATGGACTACTACGTAGCCAGAGGCACACTTAGCCTCAAAGTATCTTCCATTAAGAAGGTTGGTCTTGGTGTTCTAATGGCAGAGATTGAAGCCAGAAGAGCAAAGATCTATGCCGAAGGTTTAGCAGATCCATCTAAGAAGAAAAAACTTCCTTTCCTACCTGGCGTCATTGGACTTATCACAGCTGAGAACTCAGATGCTGAAAAAGATGTTAGACAAAACGTTTTACTCAGATGGCCAGAGGCGGTCATCAGAATGGCTAACGTTTCTGTTCAAGGTGCAGAGTGTGCACCGAGTGTTATCGCAGCTCTAAAGAAGATGGATGCAGATCCTGAGGTCGAGGTAATCATCATCACCAGAGGTGGTGGTGGCTTCCTAGATTTAGTTGGCTTTAGCGATGAAGCTCTGGTTCGAGCAGTGGCTGCTTGTGAGACTCCTGTTATCTCTGCCATCGGTCACGAAAACGACAGACCAATCATTGATGATGTTTCTGACCTAAGAGCATCAACACCTACTGATGCTGCTAAAAGAGTAGTTCCTGATGTGGTTGAAGAGCGCAAAAAGATAAAGGATTCTCTCGAGAGAATGAAGCAGATTATCGGTTCTTACCTGGGTCACCAGGTCACCCTGATTCAACAGATTAGACAGCACCCTCTTCTAAAAGATCCTCACGCCTACCTAATCCAGAGAACCGATGACCTAGCTAGAGCTTTAGGTGAACTCAGAGATGACCTCGATTACAAGCTAGATAGACAAAGCACTGATCTAGAGAACAAGAAGAACCTGCTTCGCTCGCTATCCCCACAAAGCACCTTAGATAGAGGCTATGCAGTGGTCAGAGATAGCGAAGGCAACGTCATTACCGACCCAAAGATGGCTAAAGCCGGAACATTACTCAAACTAAGGGTTGCCAAGGGCGACCTGGATGCAACCGCGAACTAATCAACGATTAAACTGGAGAGACCATGACTGAGAAGAACCCAAACGCAGATATCGCCGAGATGACCTATGAACAGGCTCGAGATGAACTAACCAAGGTGCTCAACCAGCTAGAGCAGGGTTCAGTAACCCTAGATCAGAGCATGGCCCTATGGCAGCGCGGTGAAGTCTTAGCTCAGAAGTGTGAAGAGTGGCTCACTGGAGCTAGAGCAAAACTTGATGAAGTACTAAAGAAGAAGGACTAAATACCCCTTGAGTGATTCAGCCGCTAGACACAGAGCTCGCCAAACAGTTATCAACCTGATCCTGGCACTAGGAGCATCAATCGGCTTGGTTGTCACACTTGTCCTTATCGTTCCTCGTGATGACTCGTCTCGCATTAGAGAGATTGATTACACGGCTATCTCTCAAAAAGCTAAAGCAGATTCAGGCTTTGATGTAATCACCATTACTCCCCCAGAAAACTGGTGGTCAAATAATGCAATGCTCACCACCAACAACATTGACACCGTTCCAGTTTTCAAAGCTGGCTTTGTTGGTAGCGACATCAAATACGTTGGATACACCCAAGCCTTCAATGCCAACCCAACCTGGTTAGCACTATCTCTAAATGGCAAGGTGCTAACCAAAGAATATTCTTCAAAACATTACAAGTGGGATGTCTACGAATCAATAGTGAAGAATGAACCTAAGAAAACCATGGATTACATCATGGTCTTGAATTACAAGGATCAGGATTACATGCTCGTCTATGGAGTTGCTGAAGACAGCGAATTCAAAACCTTTATTGATTCAATAGACGAGGAACTTTGGGGAGTTCCTAAAGTTGAATAAGTCAACTAGACCTCAAACTCCAACCGAAGCTTGGCAAGCAATGCTTGCCGGTAATCAAAGATTCGTAACAGACAGCCCTCTGCACCTGCGACAAGATTTCGGACTACGAAAAGAACTAGCTAAAGAGCAAAAACCTTTCGCTGCACTATTTGGTTGTTCTGATTCCAGGCTGTCAGCTGAAATCATCTTTGATGTTAGCTTGGGTGATTTGTTTGTGGTTAGAAATGCTGGACAGGTAATCGCTGAGACTATCTTGGGTTCTTTGGAGTATGCCGTTGAGGTCTTAGGCGTTCCACTGATTCTGGTTCTAGGCCACGACGAATGTGGAGCAATCAGAACAACCATGAATGCTGTAGAGGGGCAAGCACTTCCTGAAGGTGAGTTCATTCATAACCTGGTTCAAAGGATTTCTCCAACAGTTGAGGCAGCCAATGCCAATGGACTGCACCAAATTGACCAGATAACTGACCTTCATGTCAGAGATACCATCAACGAGCTCATCGCCCGTTCAACCCTCATCGCTTCAAGGATTGAATCGGGTAAATTGGCTGTTGTAGGAGCAAATTACAAGCTGACCCTTGGTGAGATTCACGAGATCGTAACCATCGGCAATACACAGTAGAAAAGGCAATTAAATGGAATACCGCATTGAACACGACACCATGGGTGAAGTCAAAGTCCCAGTA
>JAULUM010000040.1:0-4106 GCA_032111565.1 Rhodoluna sp.
TTTCAAGAAACCGGTTGGTGCGATCACTAGAGGAACCACCAACCCCAACCGACTCAGAAGAGTCGATAGGTTTATAGCCAACCTCCCCCAACTAAAGAATTCTCGACCTATCGTGGTCGATCTGGGTTACGGAGCAACTCCAACAACAGCCATCGAGATGCAGCAACGACTAGCTCAAACTAATCCAAAGACCATCGTGGTTGGCATTGAGATTGATCGAGAAAGAGTTGAACGCGGAATACCTTTTCAAACTAAGAACCTATTGTTCGGAATGGGAGGTTTTGAGATTCCCCTTCCTAATCCCCTAGCAACCGAACAGGTTGATGTCATTAGAGCGATGAATGTTCTAAGGCAGTATGACGAGTCAGAAGTAATTCCGGCCTGGAATCTAATGCAATCAAGGCTCAAAGCTGATGGCCTGATTGTTGAAGGAACCTCTGATGAACTAGGTCGAATTGCCAGCTGGGTAACTCTGTCAAAAACAAAGGTAGAGAGTTTCACGATTGCACTGAAACTAAATGAAGTTGATAAACCTTCTAAGGTTGCTGAAAGACTTCCAAAGATTCTGATTCATCACAATGTTGAAGGTGAACCAATTCATCGTTTACTTAGAGAGTTAGATGATGCTTGGCATAGAAACTCAGGGCTTTCAACTTTCTCGCCAGCTCAACGCTGGATTGCTACCTGCAGAGATCTAAAGAACTCAGGTTGGCCAATAACGAATAATCAAAAGCGTTGGGCTCTAGGGGAACTAACACTCAACTTTGATGCAGTTGAGCCACTAAACCTCAGGTAGCTCTGCTCTTGCAGCATCCTCGGTCATACCCGTTGCACACAACAAATCAACTAGCAATGGGCGAAGAAGCAAGAGAACGCTTGCCTCTCTTAGTTGGTCTGCGATACCAAATCTCTTTGGGTCTAGTTGCTTGATGATTTCAAGCAACTGCGCTCTAGCCAAATCTAGATCTTCTTGGTCGGCGAGCCCTTCCTGCAGATTAGAGACCGCTTCAGCAATCTGTTCACAAAGGTCGGCAAGGTATGGTCTTGCAACATCATCTTTGAGTAAGAAGTTCACACGACGAACTATTACTCTCAAGTTCCTAGTTGCTAGGTCCATAGCCCTCATCAGGAGCCTTTGCTTTCTAAGCTCTGACTTGTGTTTCATCAGGAACGGGCTGATTCGGCTAATAGATAGAGCACTATCCAAAGACATGCGCCAGTTATCAATTAGTGGCTGGGATGCTCGAGCGTTCTTTAGAGCCTGGTTAGACAGCGACTTGTTTGCGTCCCTTAGAGCTAGGCGAAGAGACTGCAAGGTCTCAGTAAAGAAGTCAAAGAGTTTGTTGGCATCGGATCTAGCGATACCTCTTGGGTCTCTAGGGATGAGGGCAGTAACGATTAGAGCCATCACTCCACCAATAAGTCCATCAAGGGTTCTGATGAAAACTCCACCATCAGGAGCAGGAAGTATTTGAACCAGCATGGCTTGGATGGCAGCGGTAACAGCAAAAGCAGAACTAGCGGAAATAAACCTTGCTGCAATTAGAACTACTAGTAGCACTAGGGCAATCTGGATAATTCCTGCACCTAAGTAAATAAGAGCAACTTCACTTATAGCAATTCCAACAACCATTCCGATTGCAGTCTGAAGAATTCTTCTAGGTCTTGCATCTCTAGAAAAGCCGAGCGAGGTAATACAAACAGTTACTGCTAGAAGTGGGGTTGTGTGCTGAAGACCATAGAAAGCAACTGAGTAAGCAAGCAGCGCACCAATGGTTATCTGAATAGCAGGAGCAAGAGACTCAACTACTCGGCCGAGTGAATCCTTTGGGCTCCACTTCACTTCTTACCTCGCAACCCTGAAACATCAACTACAGATCCAGCATCAAAAGGAACGATTACTTCTTGTGTGGCACTCAGGCTCTCCCCAGTTGCCGCGTTCACAACTTTCAATTCAATATCGATTGGAGTATTTCTCTTGATTAGACCTAGAGCGATAGGGCCCATCTCATGGTGCTGTCCTACTGAAGTGACCTTGCCGATAGCAACATCATCTAGGCCAAAGATCTCATCACCCAGATCAGGTAGTGCATGAGCTGAACCATCCAAGTGCAGAAAGACTAAACGTCTTGGTGGATGACCTAGGTTGTGAACCTTAGCAACGGCCTCTTGTCCTCGATAGCAACCCTTACTCATGTGAACAGCACTAGATAGCCAATCAAACTCATGAGGCAAAGCCTTGTCATCTATTTCATTAGGTCCGGTAGGTCTCTTAGCAGCAACTCGAAGAGCATCGAGCGCCATGGTTCCACAGTGCTTGAACTCTTGCCAGGCAGCTGCAACATCTTCAGTTGGAACAAGTGATTCCATGTAACGCCAAGGCTCAGTAGGTTCTTCTCCATAGCGCCAGCCACCAAGGCTTGTCTCAGGCCATGTGTCACTCCAGCTGATTACTGAGTTAGCAACGGGTTTACTCCAGGTGGCGATGACTTGATACTCGTCTGATTTGTTTATGACCTGGACTTTAGCTCTAAAGACCATCCGCTGGAGCTGAGTAACTAGAGCATCAATCTCTGTTGAGTATGTAATGAGCCAAGTGCTCTCACCATCATCAACGATGTGAAAGTCTCTTACGATTCTTCCCTGAGCATCAAGCCATAGAGCTTCAACTGAAAAACTTGGTTTTAGGTCATCTAGTTTTTGACTGAAGAGATCGTTCAACCAAGTTAGACGATCTTCGCCGGTTACAACTAAAACTGCTTTGTCTTCTAGTAAGACAGCAGATACACCCTGGATGAATTCTTTTTGTTCCACTAGAGGGTTAGAAAAACTTTGAGTCATTAGATTCGATCTAATTCAACTGAAACAAGCGGAACTAGTTCATCTCTTACAGATGCTGCTACTTCCATAACCCAAAGTAACTTTGTTATGCCCTCTTTAGTGAGAGTCCCATACATGCGCTCACCGTAGCCCCAGCCCTTGCCTGCTTCAATTAGGTGCATAGGCATGTGACTGCCGGCAACAGTTCTCATGTCAATTCTTCCCTTGAGCACTTGCCCTGCGTAAAATTCATACGCTCCACCTGGGTGAATGATAGAAGCTTCGATATCGAATCCGCCTCTTTCATTTCGAAGAGTATCTAGATCTTCAGCAGACTTTATTTTTCTTTCCCCTGTTCCACCAAGAACTAGTGGGCCGTAATCTGCTTCTTCAGCTTCTTTTGCTAAACGCCAGAAACCAAGTTCAGCAGGTAGTTCAATATCTTTTGAACCATCGGTTGCATCGCCTAGAAGTCTTGAGGTTGCGTGATAGGTCAGGTAGTTACCTTCACCAATTGAGAAAGTTACCTTCTGCTGAAACTTCTGTTCAGTAGGTTCTTCGCTGGCTACGTACTTATTGGACACAACACCAATGCCCTCCCAAGTGCCAACAAGAAAGGCAAGGGGGGTTAGTTCAAGTGGTAAGCCTTCGGGTAAAACGAACAACTAGCGTTGCCCCTTGAAGAGCTTGTATAGAACTAGAAAACTGATGCCTGCAATAGACAAACCAGCAACGATTAGAAGGCCTAGAAAGAAGATCTCAATGAACATCAACATGGTTCAAGTTTAGGGCTTGAGCAAAATATAGACACCTGCGAGAGCCAAAATGGCATAAGCCCCGCCTGCCACGTAGATAAGTCGCTCCACGATGCCCTCGGTATGTGAGGTAACTAGGTGAACTAGTGAAACCAAAGCGATAGCCCCAGCTGCTAGGACACCGAAGCCTCTAATGGCTTCGCCATCGTTCATGGTCAGAACCACGATGACTGCACCAACAGCAACCAGCACCCAGATTGAGACGATCGGTAACCAAGCTTTCCTCATAAAAACCATCATGCCCTATGCCTAGGGCTAGACGGGTAGGATTTAAGGACTAAACAGGAGAAGATTGTGGCGCATTTGCTTGTTCTGTCTGAGAATTCAGACAAAACCCTATTGCCCTCGCTAGCTCTGCTCAGCCATAAGGTCAGACACATTCCTGCTGAACCGGCAGCCCTTATAAACGCCCCTGGCGCAGACCTTATTCTTCTCGACGCTCGTAAAGACCTAGTTGTTGCTAAATCTCTA
>JAULUM010000041.1:0-5335 GCA_032111565.1 Rhodoluna sp.
CGTCATGGCGACGATGCAGGTGCAATATTCGCTGCTCGACGCGCGGCCGGCGGGGGCGATGACGACGCTGTGTCGCGAGATCGGCACCAAGATGCTGTGTTATGGCACCCTGGCCGGGGGGTTCCTCAGCGATGCCTGGCTTGGCAAGCCGGCGCCCGAGGGGCCATTGGCCAACCGTTCGCTGGTGAAATACCAGCTGCACGGGTAGCGAAAGGGTTTGAACCTAGCGAGTAAGTGTGTAAACCGAACTTGGTCTTGTGAAGAACTAGACCACAGATAACGGTGATGATCATCACGGCTAGAACTGTTGTTGAGATTGGTAATTGAATACCAAAGAAGTTGAGTGGAAGACCTAGATCCCAGTTGTTAGGTCCCTGCAGTGGCATACCGCCCGAGATGATGATTGCTAGACCCGCCATTGCTCCCATAGTTGCAAGAGTTGCAATGAAAGGAACAATCTTTAGAACATTTATGAGGAAGGCGTTTATTGCCCCCACTGTAAGTCCAACCATGAGTGAAACAAACACGGCTAGTAAAACATATGGAGTTGCTGCGCTACCGCTGATTGATGAGTCCAGGCCTAGACCTTTAACTAACACCCAGCCGGCAACGACAGAACTCAAGCTCACAGTTGCACCGACCGATAGGTCGATGCCACCTGTGATTACTACAAAGGTTTGAGCAACAGCAAGCAAGATGTATGAACCCCAGTCGTTTAGAACTGTGCTCAGGGTGCCGGTTGACAGAAAGATACCTTGAGAGGTGATCTGAAATACAACACCCAGAACTACTAGGGTGACTACCAAGAGAGTGCTCTGGTTTCTGAATGAGGCTCTCACCTGATCCATGAAACCTGAACCTTCTATTTCTACTTGCTTGCTGTTGCTCATTGTGTGTCCTTTATCGAGGAGTGTTCTTCTATAAAAACTACTTAGTTGATAGCAACGTAAGTGTATTTTGTGAAGTCATCATCTGATGTGTTTGCATCTAGTGTGACGTTAGGAATAACAACATCACGCTCTGATGGGGTTGTTCCGTTCTTGATGAACTCAACTAGTGTCTTGATTGCTAGACGTGCTTCTGCAGCTGGATCCTGAGCGATAAGAGCAGTGAATACTCCCTGTCTTAGTAGCTCTACGTTTGCAGGGTATGCATCGTAACCAACTAGAGCAATCTGACCAACTAGACCCTTGGCCTGAAGTGCAGCAGCTGCACCTGAAGCGTTGGTTCCATCAATCGCGAAGATTCCATCTAGGTCTGGGTATTTAGTCAACCAGTTGTTTACGTTGCTGTTTGCTGTTTGTGGGTTAGCAGCTGAGTAAGCAATGTCTACGATCTGGATACCAGGGTAGGTTGATGCAACTCTGTCTTCAAAACCGTTTAGACGACCAACGTTAGTTGTCGCAGTAGCTGAGGTTAGACCAACAACAACCTGGTAGGTTTCACCATCGGTGTAACCAATAGCAGCGGCAATTGCATCTGCAGCCTTTGCTCCACCATCAGCGTTGTCACCAGTGATAGTGATAACAGCCTTTGAAGAGTCGTTGATTGTTGTGTCAACTAGTGCAAGTGCGATACCTGCAGCAACAGCCTTGTCAGCTGACGCCTGAAGACCAGTTGGGTCTGTTGGGATAAGAACTAGACCGTCAGGTTGCTGTGCAAGTACGTTATCTACGATTGGAACCTGAGTTGCCACGTCGTAAGCAGATGGGTCTCCCTGCCATACAAGGTCAACACCTAGAGCCAAAGCTTCAGCTTCTGCTCCGACCTTCATTGCCTGGAAGAATGGATCTGATTCTGCACCCATTACGAATGCGATTGTTAGCTTCTTTTCAGGAGCACAACCTGTGATGCCGAGGGTTAGGGCTGCTGCTGTTAGAGCTGCAAAACCTACCTTCAAAATGCGCTTGTTCATAATTTCTCCTTGTTATTTGCGAGAATTGCGAGAAGGTTCTCGCATTCCGTAGTATTATCATTCCAGTAAGTGAATTTGAATAACAACTTAATTAGGTAACGGTTTGGTGACAAAGCCAGAGGTCTGAATTAGATAAGGTGAAACAATGACCACGAAGAAGAGCGCGACCATCAATGATGTCGCAGAGGCAGCAGGCGTCTCTAGGGCTACTGTCTCTAGAGCTTTAGCTGGCTATGGTCGAATTAGCAAGGCAACTGTTGAGCATGTCAGGGCTGTTGCTGACAGCATTGGCTACCGCCCCAATGCACTGGCCGTTGCCATGCGTGCAGGTAAAACAAAGACTATTGGTCTTGTCGTCATTTCGGATTTCACTAATGCATTCTTTGATCGTGCAACAAAGTCAATTATTGACAGAGCTAAGGAGCTTGGCTTTAGGGTTCTAATTCAACACAGTGATGAAGATGTTGCGGTTGAAAGAGTTGCGGTTGAGACCATGCTGCAGAACCAAGTTGATGGAATCATTCTTGTTCCTGCCTCAACCACAAAGCATTCACATCTGACTCCTAAAAAACTAAATGGCAAGCCTGTCGTAATCATCGACCGCAGACTAGACATTCCCCGCTTCACAACAGTCACTACCGGTGACGAAGTTGCCGCAAAAGAGGCAGTTGCATACGCTTCTGAAAAAGGTCATAAGAACCTTGGCTTCCTAATTGCAGTTCCTGGAATAACTGGATTTAGTTTTGATCAACCTGAGATTCCCATCACATCTGTTCAAGAACGAGTGGATGGTTTTGCACAAGGAGTTAAGAGTTCTAAGGTAAATAGCCTTTGGGTATACAGCGAAGACAAACAAGAGGTAGCAGAGTCAGCGGTTGAAAAGTTACTTGACTCCCCTAAGGCTCCAACAGTTATCTTCACATCAAACAACGACATGCTGCTTGCAGTTCTAAAGGTTGCTGGTGAGCGCGGACTGACCATTGGAAAAGACCTCTCTGTTGTGAGCTTTGACGATAGCCCTTGGGCTGCTGCAATGGTCCCAGGCATAACTGTTATTGCTCGACCAGTTGAAGAACTAGGTCACATAGCTGTTACTGAATTAGTTGAAGCTATTGAAGGTAACACCAAACCCAAGGCAATAGTTTTGCCTGCTAGCCTTATCAAACGAGGTTCGGTAGCCAACCTGTCTAAGTCAAAATAGACTTTAACTCACCCTCCATATTCGAAGGATGAGTTATGAGAATCGGTTTAAGAAAACCTCTGCTTTCAACGTTTCTTGTGCTCGCTTTGGCAGTTGGTACTACGCCAGCTTCGGCTCTTGCTCAACCAGTTTCAGGTATCAGCACAACTATCTACAACGAGGGCACAGATCAAGCTGCTCCTTTTTATAACCCTGTAGTGGTTTCAAATATCAACCTAACTCTTCCCCAGCAATCAGTCGATACCTTAAACAATGACCCGTTTACTAAGATCTATCAAACAGCCAACATCCGAATCACGACTGCAGACGGCGTTGTTACAACACTGAACAATATTGGTGTCAGGCTAAAGGGTCAAGCTTCCAGAACTAACCTCTTTGGTAAGGCCCCACTCAAGCTAAAATTTGATGCTTTTGTCAAAGGTCAAAAGTTTATGGGTCTTACTCGTATGACCCTTAATAGCATGATTCAGGATCCGTCTTTCATTAGAGAAGATACCGCTTACAGAATTTATCGAGCTATGGGTTTAGTTGCTCCTAGAACTACTTACTCATGGGTCACTCTAAATAATGCTGACTTTGGCCTGTACATGAATGTTGAGTCCATAGATGCTCAGATGCTTAGGCGTTGGCTCAACCCTGTTCATGTCTATAGTTCTGACTGTTACTTAGCGGATCTGACTTTCAGCCAAAGTAGTTGCTTCGATACCAACTATGGAAGTACTGATAGGACTCGCTTTGATGCAGCGGTAGCAGTATCGGCTCTAAACGGTGAGGCCTGGTGGAATGAAGTCAACAAGGTTGCTCACATGGATCAGGTCATCAACCTAATGGCCACTGACCTGTACACATCTAACTGGGATGGATATACAGACGTTGTTCAAAACAACTATTACATCGTCTTTGATGACACTGGGAAGTTAAGAATCATTCCTTGGGGTCAAGATCAGGCTTTTCCGATGCAGGCCGATGCCCAGCTGGACTTTCTCGGACGTGGTCCTGCATTCAGAAACTTCGGTAACCAAGAACGCAGCGTCATGCTTCGTAAATGTGTTGCGTATGCTCCTTGTCAGTCACTGTTAGTAAAAGCACAGGTGGCTGTTAAAGACAAGGTTGCGACTCTAAACATTCCTGCTTTTAAGAACAAAGTTGCTTCTGTTATCAACAACGCATACATTGCCAAAGAAACTAGATCTAATCCTGATGTTTCCTCAGCTGCCTACTGGCAGAACTGGTTAGACCAGTTCTTCCCAATGAGAACCTCTGCTCTAACTGCTTTCCTAAATACTCGTAACCCAGAAGCTCCTGCTCTAAGCATGAATGGCCCAAGCACCATTGGTAGCACCTTAGTTGCGGAAGCATCAACCTGGGATTTCACATCAACACTTAGTTATCAGTGGTTGAGAAACGGACAACCAATCACTAATGCAACAGGAACTTCGTACCTAACAAACGTTGCCGACGCTAACACACTCATTTCCGTTCGAGTTAGAGCAACAAAGCCTGGAAGAACCACCGCAACTAGCACTTCTATGGCTGTGTTAGTTAATAACCCACCACTTCCATCAGCATCCATTACCGGTGAACCAAGAGTGGGTGTTCCTATTGTTGGCGGACCATTAGCTGATAGCACAGCAACAGTTACATATAAATGGTTTCTAAACGGCAGCGCTATCTCTGGGGCAACTGGGCCAACCTATACTCCACTTCCAGAAGATCACAAGAAGTCAATCAGCTTGCTAACAACAGTGACACAGGTTGGATATCCGGTTGCGATTTCTTCTAGCCAAACAAAGATTATTCAAGGTGGAACACTAACCAAACCAACTGTTAGCGTTTTAGGCGCAGCAAGGACAGGATCTAAGTTATCGGCTCAAGTCAGTTTGAGTGCACCTACTGTTGCAAGTTACCAATGGCTTAGAAATGGTAAAGCCATTACCGGTGGAACGAAGTCTTCTTACACTCTTAGCTCTGCTGATTACAAAGCTTCGGTTGCTGTTCGAGTAACTCTTCGCAGAGCTGGCTTTGATAGCACAACAAGCACTTCTACAGGCGTGAGAGTTGGTTTAGGGGAGCTCGTAAAGACCCCTGATCCGGTTATTTCTGGTACTCCTCGAGTTAACAGCACCATAACTGCTCGCATTGGATCTTGGGATAGTGGAGTGAAACTAAGTTACCAATGGCTTCGTGATGGAGTAAACATTCCTAGAGCAACTGGTACT
>JAULUM010000041.1:5345-5860 GCA_032111565.1 Rhodoluna sp.
TAGTTATCGACTAACCGCAGCCGATAGAAGCGCGGAACTAGTTCTTCGTGTTCGTGCTACTAAGACTGGTTTTGCATCAGTCACTATCGACTCAAGAACAGTTATCGGAAGATAGTTCCTAGAACACTGTTGCGAACAGTGTTGACATTGCAATATAAATAGGAATACCGAACAGTAGGTTGAACGGGAAAGTCACACCAATGCTTGCAGTTAGTGGCAAAGCACTATTGGCTTTAGGCAAAGCAATCTGAACTGTTGCAGGTGCTGCGATGTAGGATGCGCTACCTGCCAACACAGCAAGTATTGTGCTACCTCCAACTGATAGCCCAACTAAAGATCCCGCTAGCGCTCCTAGAGTTCCTGCAAAGATTGGGAATCCAATTGCAAAGACAAACACTGGGATACCAACGTGCTTGATTGCTTCCCAGTTAGAGCCGGCTATGTATCCGAGGTTTAGAAGGAATAGAGCTAGTAGTCCGCTCTGAGTTTCAACGAAGAATGGAACGATGCTCTTG
>JAULUM010000042.1:0-7824 GCA_032111565.1 Rhodoluna sp.
TCTAACCGATGATGTTTTGACCAGAGTTCAACAGTTAAAGCCTTTAGCTGAGGAACTAGGTCTAACTATGGCTCAGTTTGCTCTTGCTTGGGTTCTACAAAACAAGAACGTATCTAGCGCAATTGTGGGTGCAACAACACCCGAGCAGATCACAAGCAACCTTGGTGCTGTTGGTGTTGAGATTCCAAAAGAAATCATGGACAAGGTAACCGAGATCATGGCACCTATTGCTGTGACTGACCCTCGTGAAACTAAGGCTCCAGAAACTCGCTTGGTTTAATTCTTATTTACTGACCTAGCCCACAGTGGGCCAAAGTAAACAAAACCTGTGTATCCCTGAACTAGGTTTGCACCTGCATTTAAGCGCTCTTGAACCTGCTCATGTGTCTCTACTCCACCAACAGAAATAATCGCCTGATCAGCTCTCAGGTTCTTTCGCAGAACTCTAAGAACTTCAAGTGATCGAAGATTTAATGGTGGACCTGACAAACCACCCGCACCCATGGCAGTGACTTCCTCAGCTGGAGTAACAAGCTTGTCCCTTGAGATTGTTGTGTTAGTTCCAATCACTCCCGCTAGGTTAAGCTCCTTAGCCAGATTGGCAACCTCTATAACTGCTTCATCGGTAAGATCTGGAGCAATCTTCACCAGCACAGGCTTGCCCAGAGATTTGGTGATAACTACTTCAAGAATTGGACGCAGAGCATCAACATCCTGCAAAGATCTCAGTCCTGGTGTGTTTGGCGAAGATACGTTCACTGCAATGTAGTCAGCGTAAGGAGCGAGCAATGCTGCACTAACCTCGTAGTCGGCAACTGCATCCTTAACATCAACGACGCGACTTTTCCCGATGTTTACGCCAATGACAGGTAGCGCATGCTTGGTTGCTCTGAGTCTCTTTAGTCGAGCTGCAACCACTTCAGCACCATCATTATTGAACCCCATGCGGTTTATAAGTGCTCTGTCTTTCTTCAATCGGAACAATCTAGGCGCTTCATTACCTGACTGTGGGATGGCCGTGACTGTTCCAATCTCAACGTGAGAGAACCCAATCTCCCCCAAGGCTCTTACGGCGATTGCGTTCTTATCAAAGCCAGCTGCCAAACCAAAGGCACCATCAAAGTGCAAACCCATTGCATCAACTCTTGTTGTCTTTATCTTGGGCAACAACTTGGTCAGTCGTAGAGCAGATGCTCCTCTTATGGCAAACATTCCAAGATGATGAGCTGACTCAGGATCAAGCTTTGAAAGGAATAAGCGAAAGAGCGTTGGGTAAATCATTTACTTAGGTTACCTTGACCTTTGACTATTGACCGGAAATGGAAATGGGTCGACTTCTAAAGTGAAGTCGACCCATTCTCAATTTTGGTTTAGCTGCAACCGCTTGTTGATCCACAGCCTTCGCAGACGTGGCATGAACCAGAAGGTCTCATCTTGATTCCACAGCTGAAGCAAAGTGGTGCATCGGATTCGGTACCCTGCAGCATGTCGAACAGTTCTGCTGAAGAGTGAACCTGACGTGAAGCCTCGTTGCGCACTTCTTCAACCTTTAGTTCGATTACGACTGGAGCTTCAGCAACTGCTGCAACTTCGGTAGGTGACTCAGCAATTGCTGGGTATGAACCGGCAGCGTCAAGAGATGCTGATCTCTCTGATGCAGTGTTGATACCTAGTGCCTGACGAGTTTCGGTTGGCAGGTAGTCAATTGCTAGACGACGGAAGATGTAGTCCATCAGCGACTTAGCCATACGGATGTCCTTGTCATCAGTCAAACCAGCTGGCTCGAATGAGACGTTAGTGAACTTCTGTACGTAAGTCTCTAGTGGCACACCGTACTGTAGACCAATTGAAACTGCGATTGAGAAGGCATCCATAACACCGGCAAGAGTTGAACCCTGCTTACCTAGCTTTAGGAATACTTCACCTAGAACGCCGTCTGGGTAAGTTCCTGCAGTCATGTAACCTTCTGCTCCACCAACGGTAAACGAGGTGGTTGAAGATGGACGTGACTTAGGTAGACGCTTACGAACTGGGTGTGATAGCTCTGCAACGTTGGCTTCCTCTGGTGCAGCCTTCTCCTGAACCTTTGCCTTAGCATCGCTAAGAGGCTGACCAACCTTACAGTTGTCACGGTAGATAGCAAGAGCCTTTAGACCATACTTCCAGCCCTGGAAATAAATTTCCTTGACTTCTTCGATGGTTGCTGTCTCTGGCATGTTTACTGTCTTTGAGATCGCACCTGATAGGAACGGCTGAACTGCAGCCATCATTCTCACGTGACCCATTGGCTCAATCGCACGGATACCAACAGCTGTATCGAAGATCGCGTAGTGCTCCTGCTTTAGGCCAGGTGCGTCTACAACGTGTCCGTTGGTGCTGATGTGATCAATGATTGCTTCGATGGTCTCCTGTGAGTAACCAAGTCTGTGCAATGCGAATGGAATTGTCTGGTTAACAATCTGCATTGAACCACCGGTTGAGAGCTTCTTGTACTTCACCAATGAGAAGTCTGGCTCGATACCTGTGGTGTCACAGTCCATCATGAAACCAATTGTTCCGGTAGGAGCAAGCAATGAAGCCTGTGAGTTACGCCATCCGTTGGTTGCACCAATAGATGTGTTTAGAGCCCACTGACGTGTTGCTGCTTCTAGAACTGAACGGTCAACCTCAGAAATTGATCGTAGGTTTGCGTTCGCTGCCTCGTGCTTACGCATGATGCGGTCGTGACCTGCCTTGTTATGTGCGTAGCCTTCATAAGGACCAACAACACCAGCAAGTTCAGCTGAACGACGGTAAGAGGCTGCTGTCATCAATGATGTGATAGCCGCTGCTAGAGCCTGTCCCTCTGTGCTGTCGTAAGGTAGGCCGATTGCCATAAGCAATGCACCAAGGTTCGCGTAACCAATACCTAGTTGACGGTAAGCACGGGTTGTCTCACCAATCTTCTCGGTTGGGAAGTCCGCGAAACAGATTGAGATATCCATTGCAGTGATGATCAACTCTGAAGCCTTGGTGAACTTTTCGCTGTCGAATGAACCGTCTGGGTTCAAGAACTTCAACAGGTTCAAGCTCGCTAGGTTACATGATGAGTTGTCCAAGTGCATGTACTCAGAACATGGGTTAGATGCTGTGATACGACCTGATTCTGGAGTGGTGTGCCAGTCGTTGATGATGTCGTCATACTGGATACCAGGATCCGCACAGGCCCAAGCTGCGTATGCAATCTTGTCCCATAGCTCACGAGCATCCACTTCTTCGATAACTTCACCGTTTGTGCGAGCACGTAGACCGAAGTTTGTGCCACGCTCAACAGCAGTCATGAACTCTTCGTTCACACGAACTGAGTTGTTAGCGTTCTGGTACTGAACAGAGTTGATGTCCTTGCCACCAAGCTCCATGTCGTAACCTGCATCGCGTAGTACGCGAATCTTGTCTTCTTCACGAGACTTCGTCTCGACGAATTCTTCGATGTCTGGGTGATCAACATCTAGAACTACCATCTTCGCTGCACGACGAGTTGCACCACCGGACTTTATTGTTCCTGCAGAGGCGTCAGCTCCACGCATGAATGAAACTGGGCCTGAAGCTGAACCACCTGATGAACGAAGAAGTTCCTTTGAAGAACGGATACGAGAAAGGTTTAGACCTGCTCCTGATCCACCCTTGAAGATCATTCCTTCTTCGCGGTACCAGTTAAGAATTGATTCCATGGAGTCATCTACAGACAAGATGAAACATGCTGAAACCTGCTGTGGGCTTGAGGTGCCAACATTGAACCAAACTGGTGAGTTAAATGCGAACACCTGGTTTAGAAGCATGAAGGTTAGTTCGTGCTCGAAGATTGTTGCATCTTCCTCAGTTGCGAAGTAACCGTGGTCACGTCCACCCTGAGTGTAAGTCAACACAACGCGGTTGATCAGCTGACGAAGGCTGAATTCGCGTGACGGAGTACCAAGCGCACCACGGAAATACTTTGTGGTAACGATTGTCGAAGCGTTTAGGCTCCAAAACTCTGGGAACTCTGCTCCGCGCTGCTCGAAGATGGTCTCGCCAGTCTTCCAGTTGGTCTGAACTACGTCGCGGAACTCCCAGTTAACCTGGTCGTAAGGGTGAACGCCTTCGGTGGTGTAAATGCGCTCAATCTTGAGCCCTTTTCTCCCCTGCGCCGCACCGGCGTCGGTGAAAGCCGATGTATCGGTCATTGTGTTGCCTTTCTTTTAGTTATTAACTTGTTGATGTTTTGTAATCGCATTCGACTAGATCGACTGCGAAACCTGGTTTTCGCGCTCAACCTTGAGCACAGCTATTGCTGCTTCGAAATCTTCTAGTGTTTCCCAACCCTGGTAGACGCTTGCGTATCGCATGAACGCAACCTCATCTAGAGTCCTTAGCGGTCCTAGAATGGCCAATCCGACCTCTTGAGCCTCTACTTGAGCGGCTCCTGTGGCGCGGATGGTTTCTTCCACTGTTTGAGCAAGCATTGCTAGATCTGCCTCGCTTACAGGGCGACCTTGGCAAGCTTTTCTGACTCCATTGGCGATTTTGTCGCGGCTGAAGGGTTCAGTCGTTCCCCCACGCTTCACAACTGAAAGACTTGATGTTTCAGTGGTTGAAAAGCGGGATCCGCACTCAGGACACTGTCTACGGCGGCGAATTGAGCTGCCATCGTCAGAAGTCCTCGAATCCATAACCCTGGAGTCCGCATGGCGACAGAATGGACAGTGCATGTTTTCCTCCTTTTTATAGGGTTTTTCGACTATTTTTGCTGGGTAGAGAAACCAATATACACACAAGATGTGGTGATATTTACGTTTCCCGTCCCTATATCTTGTGGTTTAGGTGTCTTTGAAGCCAGTATTTGTATTTCTCGGCGTGTTGCCCTTATAAATCGGGTTTAAAGCCTAAAAACCTTAACCTTCAACCAAAGAATTAACCTTTTTGTTACCAAAAAAGTGAGTAACTATTTCTATTGAAAGCGGATTTTTATCGCTTCACCGTGAGCTTCTAAACCCTCTGAATCAGCGATAGAGACTACATTATTTGAGACCTCTGACAAGGCTGATTCGCTGTATTGGATGACCTGCTGGGGTCTTAGAAACGTATGTACGCCTAATCCTGACCCAAACCTAGCCTGGCCACCGGTAGGTAAGACGTGATTAGATCCTGCTAGGTAATCCCCCAGTGAAACCGGCGAGTAGCCTCCAAGGAAAACAGCACCAGCATTAGAAATCTGGGCTAATAAGGCATCGTTGTGGCTAGTTTGAATGGACAGGTGCTCAGTTGCATACAGGTCAGCTACCTTTGAGGCCTTGTTCAGGTCCTTTACCAAGACCAAAGCGCTCTGTTGGCCCTTCAGAGCCTCTAGAATCCTAGTTTTATTGGCAGATGTCGCGACCTGATCCTCAATAGAAGCACGCACTTTTTCGATGAGATCTGGCGAATCTGTCACTAGGACAGCCGCCGCTAACTCATCGTGTTCGGCTTGAGAGATGAGATCAGCTGCAACAAAGGCAGGGTTGGCTGAGTCATCGGCAATGACCATGATCTCCGTAGGACCAGCCTCAGAGTCAATTGCTATTACTCCCCTGAGCATTCTCTTGGCAGCAGCAACATAAACATTTCCAGGGCCTGTAACAAGATTTACTGCTTCTAAACCTAGATCTTCAACACCGTAGGCAAAAGCAATAACAGCAGCAGGACCACCAATTGTGTAAACATCACGAATACCCAACAGTTCCGCGGTTGCAAGAACAGTCGGATGTGGTCGTCCACCGTAGGCTGCTTGACCAGGAGTTGCGATCGCAATCTTCTTTACACCTGCAACTAGTGCAGGCACTACGTTCATAACCACACTGGATGGATACACGGCTTTACCACCTGGAACGTATAGCCCAACAGAATCTATTGGTTGCCAGCGTTGAGAAACTTTGGCACCTTGGGCTAACTCTGTTTCAAAGTCTTTAGGCACAGATGCGAGAGAAACTTTGCGAACTCGTTCAATTGCGATCTCTAGGGAAACTCGAAGTTCAGAATCCAGATTTGCCAGAGCATCTTTTAGTTCATCTTCACTTACTCGAATCGGGGAAATGTCAATGCCATCAAATTCTTTGGCAATTGCCTCAATTGCACTTGATCCTTGAGTTCGAATTCTATGAACCAACGGTCTGATGATTTCAATTGCTGAATCCAAGTCAAGTGAGGCTCGAGGGAGCTCGCGTTGAATTTGCTCAGCAGATATCTCGCTGTCACTTAGATCTAAAAATCTAATCAAATCGCTCAAGTTAGAAACTTCCTGTTAGTTGCTCTATTTTAGGCTAGTTGGTTCAAGTTTGGCTCATATGCCCTTCGCCTAGGTTAACCTTGAACTCGATAAAGAAAGTTCATCCATGGAGAATATCTCAGACAGCACAGAGGCCCTCAAGCAAGCCTTCAGACGTCACGCATCCGGCGTTTGTGTAATCACACTCAACAATTCTGAAGGGGCCCCAGTTGGCTTCACAGCAACATCTGTCACTTCTCTGGGATCTGACCCTGCTCTAGCAACATTCAATGTTGCTCGTGGAGCAAGCAGTTGGCCTGCACTAAAGTCAGCGGAATTTGTTTCAATTCAAATGCTAAACGAGAGCTCTCTTGCACTTGCTCAAAAGATGAGCCAAGACCACACCAAGAGATTCTTGGATGACGACTGGTTTGTTCATGAGAAAACCGATTTACCAATTTTCTACCAAGTGAATGCAGTTCTTATCGGAAGAATTATTGAACGACACGAAGTTGCAGCCAACGCGGTAATCGTTGTTGAAATTATTGAAGGCCTATTGGCCGAAGAGCTCCCCAGTTTGCTCTACCACCAAAGGGGCTACGTCCTCCCCGGCGACAGGCTCTAAACCTTCAATTTGTTTCACTTCTGAAAGTTCAACCACATCATCCAAAGCAGAAGTTCCGAAGTGCTGCTTCACCTCTGAAATCAAAGCATCGCCAACGAAGACTTTGTGCTTAAGGCGATAAGGAGTTACTCCTTCGGAAGTTTTCATGATCAAGTTAACTTCTGTTTGACCTGGGTAACGCTTGAAGATGCCATCTAGAAGTTCGATGTTCTTCTTGGTTGAAAGATGCTCAGGAATGCTGATCTTCAAAGGTCCGACGAAGTTTGATTCTTCTTTTTCTAGAACTCTAATGTCATAGACGTTCAGTGTGAAGCCATCATCTCTAGGACGCATCTTTCCTCTAATGGCAACCATTGTGTCGACCTTCAACTTGTCAATGTGTTCCTGATACGTCTTGTTGAAAATCATCAAAGTCGTTTCACCCTCGAGATCCTCGATGGTTAGGTTGGCGTAAATGTTTCCTGATTTGCGGGCTGTCTTTACTTCAACCACGGTTATCAAACCAGCTAGAGTCACAGGCTCGGTATCAACGAAGTTAGTTCTGGTGTTAAACGATTCGATTGTTTCAGTTGCGCTACTTCTAAGTTTGCTTTCTGCCCCTTGGAGAGGATGTGCACTTACATAGAGACCTAGCATTTCTCGTTCGAGGCTTAGCAACTGACGCTGCGGCCATTCTTCAAGATTGGCAATCTTGTAGCTTGTTTCATCTGAATCAAAGTCACCGAATAGATCGCTATCCCCTGTTGATTTGGACTTCTTAGCCTTAATCTCAGCGGCAATAATCTCTTCGTGAACTTCGAATAGTGCTCTTCTGGAAACACCAAAGGAATCGAATGCTCCTGCTTTGATTAGAGATTCAATTACCTTCTTGGTGCAAACCGATGCTGGAACCTTAGATACGAAATCTTGGAATGACTCGAATCTTCCTTCTAGATCGGAA
>JAULUM010000042.1:7834-38213 GCA_032111565.1 Rhodoluna sp.
ACACGAAGCTTGGTATAATACAACAGAATTTTGCAAAAGGTTGATTAAATATTCGAGTCTTGATGATTTCTTGAACGACACCTAGACCAACGTTTCGAATTGCTTCCAAACCGAAACGAATGTCTTTACCCACAGCTCTGAAGTCTGCGATTGAGTCATTTACATCCGGAGGTAGAACCTGGATTCCAGATCTTCTCGCCTCACTCAAGTAAACGCCTAGGCGATCTCTAGAGTTTCTAACAGAGGTTAGAAGAGCAGCCATGTACTCCTGAGGGTAGTTAGCCTTCATGTATGCGGTCCAATAAGAAAGAACTCCGTAGGCCGCGCTGTGTGCCTTGTTGAAGGCGTAGTCAGCGAAAGGTAGAAGTGTTTCCCAAAGCTTGTCAATCACAGGGGCACTAAAACCGTTTTGCTTCATTCCAGCAGCGAAGCTTGTCTTCTGCTCGTCTAGAACATCTTTGAGCTTCTTACCCATCGCACTTCGAAGCGCATCCGCTTGCACCAAAGTGAAGTTAGCAACCTTTTGAGCAACTGCCATTACCTGCTCTTGGTAAACGATGAGTCCATATGTTGGGCCAAGAATCTCTGCCAACGGCTCTTCCAAATCAGGGTGAATTGTAGAGGGCTGCTCATTGCCATTTTTTCTATGAGCATATGAAGTGTGTGAGCCCATACCCATAGGGCCAGGTCTATACAAAGCAATCGCTGCAGAGATGTGCTCAAACTTAGTTGGCTTCAGAATCTTTAGAAGCGAACGCATTTGAGCGCCATCCAGCTGGAACACTCCAAGAGTTTCACCTCTTGAAAGCATTTCGTAGGTGGCAGCGTCACCATCCAAATCGAGGTCTTCAAGAACGACCTTTTCGCCTCTGTTAGATAGGGCATTCTCGATTGCCTTATCCAGAACAGTTAGGTTTCTAAGACCTAGGAAGTCCATCTTCACTAGCCCTAGATCTTCACAAGGCTTTTGAGCAAACGCAGTGATGATTGCACCATCATCATCTCGTCTTATAACCGGAATCACATCTAAAAGTGGAATGGCAGACATGATCACACCAGCAGCGTGAACGCTGGTCTGACGCTTGAGTCCTTCTAATCCTCGTGCCAATTCAAATACTTGCCTTGCTTCAGGATCCTCCTCAAGAATTCTTCTGAACTCAGCTGCTTCTTTGTAACGGCTCTTTGAATCAGAGGTAGTGGCTGCTGCAACAACTACTGGTTCAAACTCAACTGTTTCTTCTTCAAACTCATCATCAGGAGACTCTTCAACAGAAACCTCAACTACAGGCTTTAGGTTTGGGTCTTCGACCATTTCCCTAAGTGTCATCTCTTTACCAAGAATCATTGGAGGCATTGCGTTGGTCAACTTATCGCCCACTGCGTAATCCATACCTAGAACTCTTGCGGCATCTTTCAAACTTTGCTTTGCCTTGATTGTTCCGTAGGTAATAATCTGAGCGACTCTGTCATCGCCATACTTCTCGGTTACATAGCGAATAACTTCTCCACGACGACGATCATCGAAGTCAACATCGATATCTGGCAAGCTCTTTCTGCTTGGGTTGAGGAATCTTTCGAAGATCAATCCGTACTTGATTGGATCAAGTGCGGTGATGCCCAATACATAGGAAACAAGCGAACCAGCTGCTGAACCACGACCAGGTCCCACTCTGATTCCCTGAGACCTTGCCCAAGAGATAAAATCGGCCACTACAAGGAAGTACCCAGGGAAGTTCATGTTCTTGATTACTTCAATTTCGTAGGCAATACGTTCTTGATATTCAGGAGCGATGTTTGTTCCGAAACGTTCTTTCATTCCTGCAGTGACTTCTTGCTCAAACCAAGAAGCTTCAGTATGTCCTTCAGGAACATCGAATCTTGGCATGAGGTTTCTTTCCTCAAAACTGATGTTCGAACGCTCAGCAACAACCAAAGTGTTGTCACATGCCTCAGGGAAATCAGCAAAGAGCTCGCGCATTTGTCTTGCGCTCTTTAGGTAATAACCTTCACCATCAAACTTAAATCTCTTCTCATCATTTAGCTTGGTTCCAGTTTGAAGACAAAGCAGTGCCTCTTGAGCCGAGACGTGACCTGGCTCTGTGTAATGCAGGTCATTGGTTGCAAGAAGAGGAATACCTAGGTCTTTCGATAGCTTAATCAAATCAGCAAAGGATCTGCGCTCAACGCTGGCTCCGTGATCCATAATCTCGATGTAGTAGTTATCTTTACCGAAGATATCTCTGAACTCTGCTGCTGTTTCTAGTGCTTCTTTGTATTGACCTAAACGAAGTCGAGTTTGAACTTCCCCACCGGCACAACCCGAAGTAGCAATAATTCCCTTGGCGTGCTTGGCAAGAAGCTCCCTATCCATTCTTGGCTGGAAGTAATAGCCCTCTAACCATGCAAAAGAACTCAACTTAAAAAGATTCATCATGCTGTCGTTATCGGTTGAGAGCATGGTTAGGTGAGAGTAAGAACCCTTAGAAAGATCGTCATCTCCCCCATCGGCCCAGTAGGTTCTGCTCTTATCAAGTCTTGAACCAGGAGCAAGATACGCCTCGATACCAATGATTGGCTTGATGCCTTTTTTAGTTGCCTTCTGCCAAAACTCATAGGCACCGAAGTTGTTTCCATGGTCCGTGATGGCAATCGCCGGCATTTCAAACTCAACAGCCTTATCTAGAAGTTCGTCAATCTTGGCTGCTCCATCAAGCATGGAGTAATCCGTATGCACGTGAAGGTGCACAAAGTTATCGCTACTTGATGTCATTTCTTACTTATCTGTTGTTGATTTGCCTCGGGGAAATAGCCTAACTTGTGCCGCAGTCATACTATTTCAGGCTCGCAGCCTGAAGGTCTTCAACTCGGTTACGCGAGTTGCCTGGTTTGAGATCTCTAACACGAGCTGGCAACAGAAGCTATTAGCTAGCTTCCTTGCCCACTTTGATTTTTGACCACAATCTCTCGTGAAAGTAGTACAAAACGAACTCAGCAAGTGATCCAATTAGCGTAATTGTTACCGCCTTTATTGGGTCTCCTGTAAGTAGCCAGGCAATAAAAAATAGAACGATCTCGTGGCTGACTATGTAGCTAGTGCTCTTGAGAATGGCCCTGAGCCTAGTTTCGTCTGGTTTAGTCATTTTCTTTCCTACCTTCAAGTAGTGCGAAGTACCTCTAATGCATTTGCAAGATCTTGTGGGTATGAGCTCTCAAAAGATACGTACTCACCTTTAGTTGGATGGATAAAACCTAGTTTCATGGCGTGCAGGAACTGTCTTTCAAGTCCTAATCTTTGGGCAAGCTTCGAGTCACATCCATAGAGGGTGTCCCCAGCCAATGGGTGCTTGAAGGCAGCCATATGGACTCGGATCTGATGCGTTCTACCTGTTTCAAGTTCAATCTCAAGTAGCGATGCTGCTTGGAAAGCCTCAAGTGTTTTGTAGTGAGTGAGAGAAGGTTTTCCATCAGCGGTAACAGCAAACTTGTACTCGTGCTTTAGATGTCTACCTATGGGTGCATCAATGGTTCCTGAACTCGGATCAGGATGGCCTTGAGCTAGAGCGTGATAGGTTTTATCGACTACCCGATCTCTGAAGGCTTGTTTCATTCGGCTGTATGCAACTTCAGTCTTTGTGAGCACCATAAGTCCGCTGGTTCCAACATCTAACCTTGAAACAATTCCCTGACGTTCAGCAACACCACTGGTTGACATCTCAATACCTAGGGCTAGAAGTGCGCCACCAACACTTGGCCCATCCCAACCAACCGATGGATGGGCTGCTACCCCCGCTGGCTTATCAACCACAACAATGTCGTGGTCTTGATAAACAACCGTTAGTCCTTCAACATTTTCAGCAACTAGTTCGAGTGCTGCTTTTGGCTTAGGAAGAGTAATTCTGAGCCAAGCATCAGTGACTAAGGAATCAGATTTACCAAGTGTTCGATCGCTTTGTTCAACTAAGCCTGATTCGAGCATGGATGCAACTGCAGATCTTGACATGCCTAGTAACTTTGCAATGCCTGCATCAGCTCTTGAGCCGCCTAAACCTTCTGGGACTTGAACGAGTTTTTCCTCATTCATTTTGAGCCACCAAATTTTTCACCTTTGACCACTTTGAGGGCAATCAAGAAGGCTGCAGAAGATATCGCCATATCTGCAATGTTGAAAATTGGAAAGTTGAAAGGAATTTGAATGAAATCAACTACGTGACCGTTAGGAAAGCCTGGGTTTCTGAACAACCTATCGATTAGGTTTCCTGAAACCCCACCTAGGGCTAGGCCACCGAGTAACAACCAGCTCTTGGTTTTGAACTTCGGACCAAACCACAACAGAGCCAACGTAACAATAGATGCGAGCAAAGTGAATACCCAGGTGTTTGCTCCACCTAGTGAGAATGCCGCTCGATCATTAAAGGCAAGTGTGAACCAAAGAACTTCTGGAATAACTGGAAATGGCTCGTATATTTCTAGAAATCTCAAAGCCAATGCTTTAGTTAGCTGATCCAAACCAACAATGCTTAGAGCAACCCCTAGAAAGGTTAGGGTCGCTTTGTTGAATGGCTGGTTGGTAGTCAACTAAATCAGATTTGGAAGGTCTGGTTGGCTATTTGAGTTGGCCCGGTAGGAGTTTTAGGAGCTGTTGAGTTAGCGGCTTCAAGATCGCTTAGTTGACCTTCAATGTATGACTTGAGCTTTGCTCTATAGTCTCTCTCAAAGTTTCTTAGAGTCTGTAGGTCGTTCTCAGCCAAAGCCTTCTCTTGCTCAAGTCTTGACATATCTGCACGGTGCTGGGCCTCTGCTTCTCTAACAATTCGCGCTGCAGTTGCGTGACCTTCAGCAACTAGCGCATCACGCTTTTCAAGTCCTTCACGAACGTGCTCTTCGTGCAACTTTCGAGCAAGCTGCAAGAGGTTGTTGGTGTTGTTTGACTCGAATGAACCCATGTCCGCAGCTGCTTGAGGGAATGCGTCATTGTCTGAAGTTGACTCTGGAATAGATGCTTCAGCGGTATTAACCTGCTGAACTAAAGTTGCACCGCTTCTCTGAAGTTCAGTCAGTCTTGCATCGGCTGCAAGTAGTCGCTGTCTTAGGTCTTCGTTCTCTTGGGAAATGCGACGCATCTCCAACACAACCTCGTCAAGGAAGTCATCGACTTCGTCTTGATCATATCCCTCGCGGAATTTGGTTGGCTGGAATCTCTTGTTTACGACGTCTTCTGGAGTCAACGGCATCGCAATCTCCCTATTCTTATCTGCCACATATTCTTGTGGAACCGGTCAAAAGTTAAGGCTACCCTACCTTGAACAATCTAGACGATTGTTCTTAACAGGGCCTCTAGAACAATCAGAACTACGAACAAAGCTAAAACCGACAGATCCAGGTAGCCTCCGCCTATTCTTATTGGCTTTAGAACCTTAGAAATAGGCTTAATAGCCCAGTCTGTAAGGGTGTAAGCAAGCTCAGAGAGAATCAAAACCAATCCCGTTGGTCTGAAGTTAGGGTTCATGACTCTGACCCAGTCAAGGATTATTCGGCCTAGCAGGACAAGTCTAAAAATGTCTATTAGACCAATAAGTAATTCAGCGATTTGAGCCAAAATCAAGCCCTATTACGGTCGAACGATAAGGCGGTCGCCTTCAGCTTCAAGCACGTCATCGGCATCAGGATCGATTTCGACGCCATTTGGAGCTAGCAGGTAAACAGTCTCAGCAACACGCTTTGATTCGCCCATAAGACCAGCCTTTAGACCTGCCATAAAGTCAACGAGTCTTCTAGTTTCTGCATCGCTCAACAGGTGAACGTTTACGATTACTGGAACGCCTTCGCGAAGCAACTCAGCAATTAGGCCAGCTTCACCGTAGGTCTGTGGGGTAACGGTTTCAATGCTTGAAACTTCGTTGCCACGTCTTGAAGGGCGAGGTGCTCTGGCTCTTGAAGTTGAAGTGCGGCTTTCAGCGCTTACGGGCGCTCCCTCGGCTGGAGGCATGAGAAATCTCTTTAAACTACCTAGAACTCCGGACATAAAGTCTCCTTTGCTAAACCCCGACGCTTCAAGATTAAGCCCAAGAACTAACGCTTTCCTGTAATGGCGGTGCCGATTCTCAAGTGTGTCGCACCATAGCCAATGGCTTGCTCAAAGTCCCCCGACATCCCTGCAGAGATGAATTTAGCTGAGCTAGAAAGAGTTTGGACCTGTTGGCTTGAAGTGAGAATACGGTCGAAATCAACCGCCGGATCCACGTCCAGACCAGCTACCCCCATGACTCCGAGAAGCTTCAATTGTGGAACAGTCAATACCTGTTCGGTAAACTCAGCCAGGTGCTTAGGCTCGATTCCACCCCTATTTGGGTCATCAGTGAGATTGAGTTCGATGAAGACATCCAGGGCTTTCTCAGGTGTCTTAGCCAGCTGCTTTGCCAATTCATTGAGAAGAGATAGACGGTCTAAAGAATGCAGGACTGAGCTGTAGGTAAGCATGGACTTGACCTTGTTCGACTGTAGTTGACCGACGAAATGCCAAGTTGGAGCAAGTTGACCTGGGATGAGAGCTTCGGCTATTTGCTGGGCCTTAGCAGAGGCTTCTTGGTCACGGTTTTCCCCGAACTGGTTCTCTCCCAAACTAAGTAGTTCGAGAGCAAGTTCAAAACCATGATTCTTAGTTACGACAACTAGCTCTATCTCATCTGAAGACCTGCTAGCCGCTTTAGCCGCTGAATCAATTCTTTGATGAATCGACTCGATACGATCTTTCAGACTGGCTTCCAAGAGGTTCTTACTTTAGGAAATCTGGGATGTCCATGTCGTCATCGAAGCCAGAACTTCTTCTTCTGTCATCGAAATCTGCTGGCTTGGTTTCCTCAACAACTTCTTCGGCTGAGTCTTCAGACTCAATGTCTCTTCTTCCGAACCAAGCTGGCACGGTTGCCAGCGTTGGAGCTGCAACATCAACGGTTTCTTCTTGAACAGGTACCTGTGTCATTGGAACAACCGGAATGGAACCTGAGTTTGAAGCAACGAATGGCGATGGTCTTGAACTTGGTCTTAGAGTGACCTCATCAAAACCAGCTGCGATAACGGTTACGCGAATCTCATCACCCATTGCATCGTTAATAGAACTACCGAAGTAAATGTTTGCACTTGGGTGAACAATCTCTTGAATCAGTCTTGAAGCTTCATTGATTTCAGCAAGCTTCATGTTTGACGCAGCAGAGAACTGAATTAGAACGCCACGAGCATTGTCGATGCTGTTTTCAAGTAGTGGGTGATTGATGGCTTGCTCCGCAGCACGCATTGCACGGTCCTCACCCTTTGCAGTACCAATACCCATTAACGCGGTTCCTGCGCCTTGCATAACAGCCTTTACGTCAGCGAAGTCCAGGTTCACGAGACCTGTTTCAACAATCAGGTCAGAGATACCTTGAACACCAGCGCGAAGAATTTCATCAGCCATGCTGAATGCGTCAACGAAACTCAACTCTGCATCGTTTAATTCGATTAACTTCTGGTTAGGAACGATGATAAGTGCATCAACTTCCGCTTTGAGAGCTTCGATGCCTGCCTGAGCGTTCTCAGCTCTGCGTCTACCTTCAAAATCAAATGGGCGGCTGACAACACCAACGGTCAGAGCGCCAGACTCTTTAGCAATTCTTGCAACAACTGGTGCAGCTCCTGTTCCTGTGCCACCACCTTCACCAGCAGCGACGAATACCATGTCTGACCCTCGAAGTACTTCAGCGATTTCATCGGCGTGATCTTCAGCTGCTCTTCTACCAACTTCTGGATCTGCACCCGCACCTAGACTTCTTGTGCTTGTGCTACCAATTTCAAGCTTTACGTGCGCATCTGATTTCAACAGATCTTGACCGTCGGTGTTGATTGCAATGAACTCAACTCCACGTAGACCCTTTTCGATCATCTGGTTAACAGCATTGCCACCTGCACCACCGACACCAACAACTTTGATGACCGCTAGGAAATTATTTAGAACTGGTTCAGACATGCGCTTCCTTCGTTAAGTCCAACATTTGTAGAACCCTAAACCTCTAGTTGAAGGTTAGGCATTTCCATCAAATGCATCTGCGCCAAAAAACTAAACCGAAAAGACCCTAAACACTGGCTAATCCTTGGGTGTGTCTAGAACTGACTAGCGAATTACGCTTGGGGTAAGCGGGGATGAAACATCGAAGGTAGCTGGGATACGCGCTGGTGTTCTAAAGAGCAAAACCTTAAGAACCCTGGACTTGAGAGCGGACTGAGTTGAATCACCCCAAATTACCGTTTGCCGAGCATTACCCCTAAGCCTCATTGTCACGTTATCTCTAGTTCTTGCTTGAATCAGTTCAACCTTTTCAAGAAGTGAAGCTGGTAAGAAAAGCAGCACATCGATTGCCTGAGTGTAATTCTTGGAAGTCTTTGGATCTCCAGTGATGATTATTGTCGGTAGTTTCTCAGAGCCATTAGCAACCCCCAACCTTACCCCCGATGGGTCATACAGAAAACCAACTCCATCTTCGACAACAACTGAGATAGCAG
Source organism: Rhodoluna sp. (assembly GCA_032111565.1). GTDB lineage: Bacteria > Actinomycetota > Actinomycetes > Actinomycetales > Microbacteriaceae > Rhodoluna. The sequence continues at coordinate 16,367 of JAULUM010000042.1, forward strand.
TGCGCTCAACTATCTTCACTCTTAGTTCGTGTGGTGGTTGGCTGACTACGGACACACTTTCAATCAGTTTGAACTTTGCTAGGTCATCAGCAACGCTTTGACTGCTGATCATAGGAAGCGGTTTACCTATGTAATCCTTCAGGGCGGCTTGAATTTGTTTCTCAGGAACTTTGTCTGAGCCAACAACTGTGATCTTGTTCACGGCCAAGATGGGCGTGAACATCGTTGATAGAACAAATAGAACCAATGCAATAATTGCGCCGAGAATCGATCTAGAGAAAATCTTCTTCACCTGAGATTCTTTTGTAAACCTTCTAACTTCTTTACTTCTTGCGCGACGAATGCTTAGTTCTGACGGTGTTCTCTTCACTCGCGATTCAGTCGGCGCTTTAGTTTTCTTAGCAATCGGAAGTTTCAGTCTCTTGGCAGGCTTAGCCTTGCCTCTCGGCACAGGCTTGGAGTAACGAGTCTTTTTTCTAGGAGGTTCCAAAACTAGCCCTCAAGTGCTTTAAGAATTCCAGGCACCTGACGATAAACATCGCCGCACCCCATGGTGATAACAAAATCTCCGGGTTGTCCGATTTGAGCAACAGCTGCTGGGACATCATCCCAAAGCGGCACGTAGTGCATTCTCTTTTGATCGACGAAGGCATCGGCAATTAATGCGCCGGTTACTCCTGGTTCAGGGTCTTCCCTTGCTGCGTAAATATCCAGAACTACAACTTCATCGCTTAGTGCAAGTGCTTCAGCAAATTCCTTTGCGAAGAGTCTGGTTCTGCTGTAAAGATGCGGTTGAAAAACTGTGATGAGTCTGCCCTCGCCAACAACTGCTCTAGCTGCACTCAATGCTGCAATAACTTCAGTTGGGTGATGTGCAAAGTCGTCATAGACCTTAACTCCCCTGACTTCACCGTGCAACTCAAAACGTCTTTCTGTTCCATTGAATGTTGCAATAGCATCTAATGATTGAACTGGGTCTAAGCCAAGACCAACAAGAACAGCAAAAGCACCTGAAGCGTTAATCGCATTGTGTTTACCGGGTACCAAGAGTTTGCTTGAGTATGTTTTTCCTTCGAATGACAGATCGAATCTAACTCTTGCTCCCGTTGCATCAAGGTTTGTAATGCGAACATCAGCGCCTTGCGCTTCACCAAAAGTAATTACCCGCTTGTTTGTAATCAAGCTTGTTACTCGAACAGCACCTGGGTCATCTGAACTAATAGCAACAAAGTCGCTGGCCCCATTAGCGAATCTTGCAAACTCTTTCTCAAAGTTTTCAAGACTGCCGTAGTGATCGAGATGATCTGGATCAACGTTTGTAATTAGTGCGACAGCTGTTTCATAGTGCAGGAAAGAGCCATCCGATTCATCTGCTTCAATTACAAATAATTCTGAGGAACCTGATGCCGCTGAAGCTCCATACTCGGCAATTACGCCACCGTTAACAAAGCTCGGGTCTTTACCTAGAACTCGCAGTCCTGTAACAACCATTCCTGTGCTTGTAGTCTTTCCGTGAGCACCTGCAATTGAAATCAGTTTCTTACCAGTAGTTAGATATTTCAGAGCCTGAGAACGATGAAGTATCGGTAGCTTCTTCTCTTGAGCCAAGACATACTCAGGATTGGTTGGCCATAACGCTGAAGTGACAACAACTGTGTCAGGGTTACCTAGGTTTGCTGCGTCATGCCCTATTGAAATCTGAGCGCCAAGTTTTCTAAGTTCATCGATGTTGCCTGATTCTCTAACATCGCTACCGGTGACTTTGTGTCCAGATTTGATTAGCATACGAGCGATACCACTCATGCCAGATCCACCAATACCGATGAAATGAACGTGTCCTAAATCTTCAGGAACGCTCTGGCTAAAATCTGGTTTGATGGTCATAAAATCCTCAATAATTTCTCTAAGACTAAATAGTGCTGGCTAGTCTTTTCTGAGCAACACGCCATTTACTAAATCAAGCAAGCGCTGAGCGCCATCGCTAACCCCAACTGACAAGGCGTTCGAGCTCATTTCCTTCACTCGTTTAGCGTTACTTATAAGGGGAATAAGAACAGATCTCACGTACTCCGGAGTGAAATCTGCATCGTCAACCATCACGGCACCGCCTGCGTCAACTAGTTCCTCAGCGTTATGTTTCTGCTCACCATTGCCAACTGGATATGGAACTAGAACAGCGGGCAGTCCAACTGCTGCAAACTCACAAACTGTTGCGGCTCCTGATCTAGCAACTGCGAAATCTGCAGCCGCAAGGGCCAAGTCCATTCGGTCACAGTAACTCAAACGACGGTAGCCACCATCGATAAGGTCATCCAGCTCTGCTCTGGAACCTACGATGTGGATGACTTGAATGCCAGCGGCGTCTAGCCATTGCCTAGAGCCCTCAATTGTTTCGTTGATTCTTCGTGCACCAAGTGAACCACCGGTGACAAGCAAGGTGGTGAGTTTTGGGTCTAAACCGAAGAAGACATCTGCTTCAAACTTCATGTCTGTCTTGGTAATCTCGACAACCTCTTTTCGAAGCGGCATCCCAACGACAGTCGAGTTAGGCAAGATTGTCTTTCTGAAAGTCACACCAACAGCTGCTGCAGTGTTGGCTCCAATTCTGTTTGCATAGCCAGGCAGTGCGTTCGCTTCGTGAACTACAAATGGAATTCCTAAAACTTTGGCTGCTCTGTAGGCTGGAGCACTTGCATAACCACCAAAGCCAACGACAACATCTATCTTGTTTTCAGTCAGGTAGCGCTTAACCGTGGATACCGATTCCATGAAAAGCTTTGGAAATCTAAAAAGATAGCCGTCTAGTTTTCTTGGCATCGGCAATCTTGGAACGATAAGAAGTTCGTAACCTCTATCAGGCACCAGCCTTGACTCAAGTCCTTCAGTTGTTCCTAAAGCCAAAACCCTGTGTTCGCCTGGTTGCTTCATGATTACATCAGCTAGCGAAAGAAGTGGGTTCACGTGCCCTGCAGTGCCACCACCGGCTAAGAGATAGTTCGTCATTTCTTACGCACGCTCCTCATTGGTCTTACTTGATCGCGCTCCACTGCAAGGACAACGCCTAACGCCATGAGAACCGCAAGCATGGAGGATCCTCCTCTGGAAAACAGAGGAAGTGGAACACCGATAACTGGCATAAGACCAAGAACAACCGCGATGTTAATAAAAGCTTGGAGAGTAATCCAAAGCATGATTCCTGTAACTGCGACTGAGCCAAAATCGGTTGTTGAGTTGAGAGAAACCTTTCGTAGGTAACGAGCAAGCATGAAAAACAGAATCAGAACCACCACTGCCCCAACGAATCCAGCTTCTTCACCGATGACGGAGAATATGAAGTCGTTCTCAACCTCAGGAATCCAACCCCACTTCATCTTCGAATCCCCGAGTCCAGTTCCAAACAATCCACCAGAGGCCAAAGCCCACTCGCCGTGCTTGACCTGCCAGTTTGAATCATCACCTTCACCACCTAAACCGAATGCCGCCAGAAGACGCCTGACTCTGTTTGGGCTTGAAATCGCGGCAACAAGAAAAACCAAGGCACCAGTGCCAACGAACCCACCGATATACTTCCAAGGCAATCCGACCAGGACTGCCAGCAACAAGACAAAGACGATCATTACCGCAGCAGTTCCAAGGTCATTCGAGAGCGCTAGAACAAGCAATGCAGGCAGAAAACCAAAGCCAACGAATGGAATCACTGATTTGCGCCAATCCCAGAGCGAATCAAGATGTGGACTAACCCAAGTAGCAATTGCCAGAATCATGCCCAGCTTTAGTAACTCAGATGGCTGGAGAGTGAAACTTCCAATTGCAAGCCAGTTTCTGTTACCACCTCGGGTAACACCGATTCCGGGAACAAGAACTAGGAGTTGCAAAATCACAGTTGCGGCAAAGAAAAACATCGAAAACTGGCGAAGCGCCTCTACTGAGCGCTTTGAAATGAATATCATTGCGAGAAAGCCTATGAATGCATAAAACAACTGAGATCTAAACTCAGCGAAAGCATCTCCAGTGGCCTTAATGGAAACTACGTTCGATGCACTAAGAACCATCACTAATCCAAGCAAAAGCATCAGACCAATCAGCATCACTAGCCGATAAAAAAGTTTCGATTGATGAAGCGAATAATTGTCAAACCAATTGATCACGCTTCGAATTGGATTTCTGACAACTCCAGCTACGTTTTGAACAATAGATGGCTTAGGCGCTGATTTCGGCTTCCTTGCTGTCTGTGTGGTTTTTGACATTATTTCTGTACTTCCCTTGATACTGCTGCTGCAAATTGATTGCCTCTATCCGCATAATCCTTGAACTGATCCATTGAGGCAGCAGCTGGCGCTAGCAAGACAACATCACCATCAACAGCAACTGTCTTAGCTAGTCGAACTGCTTCACTCATCACTTCTTGAGCTTCACTAGTGACCTCAAAAACCTTTGTGTTCGGCGCATGCTCGGCGAGTGCTTCAAGAACGGGAGAGCGATCTAACCCAATGACAATTGCTGCTTTCAGTTTTGCCTCATACCTGGAAACCAAACTCGAGATGTCAACGCCTTTTAGTAAGCCGCCTACAATCCAAACCACAGAGTCAAATGAAGCTAGCGCAGCTGCCGCAGCATGGGGGTTAGTTGCCTTGGAGTCGTCAATCCAACTGACGCCATCCTTCTCCAAAACGAGCTGAATTCGGTGAGCATCAAGTTGGAATTCCTGAAGCGCCTTTGCTATCTCTTCTGGCTGGATTCCGACAGACCTAACCAGCGCTGCAGCTGCGGCAATGTTTGCCATTAGGTGAGGGCTCACGATAAGGCTACTGTTCAAATCGGTAATTGAAGCGAGCTCTAGAGCAACACCTGGATCATCGATGAATGCTCTGTCAACCAAGATGTCTTCAACCCAACCAACTTCATTGGGAGCAGGTGTGTTCACTGTGAAACCAACTGCTTGTGCGTCATCTGTATTCGTTGACTTACTTACTAATTCTGAAGTCGTACCATCACCAACGTTATAGACACAGCATATTGAAGTATTGTTGAAAATCTTTCCTTTGGTGCGGCCATACTCTTCCATTGAGCCGTGCCAATCCAAGTGGTCTTCAGCGAGATTCAGAACAGTGCTGGCAATAGGTTCAATTGAGTTAATGTAGTGAAGCTGAAAACTACTTAACTCAACGACTAAGACTTCAAAAGCAGCGGGATCACGTACCACATCAAGAATTGGAATTCCTATGTTGCCGCAAGCTACAGCCTTGATGCCAGCTACCTGAAGCATCTTCTCAACTAATTGAGTAACAGTGGTCTTACCGTTGGTACCTGTGATGCAAATCCACTTGGAAGGTGCACCGTACTTGTCTCTTACGCGCCAAGCAAGATCAACATCTGTCCATATATCTATCCCAGCTTGTTCTGCTTGTACTAACAGTGAGTTATCTGGCTTAATTCCAGGAGATGTAATGATCACATGAGCTGAAAACTCTGCTACTCGATTTGAAACAGTTTGGGAATCTTGACCAATCAAGTGTTCAATTCCAAGGACATCAAGAATGTCTAATGGCTCACCTTCGGCTTTATCTGCAACAACAATTACTTTTGCACCAAGCTCATTCAGGGTGTCAGCAACAGAGAAGCCACTTACGCCGAGCCCAAACACGACAGCCCTTAGTTCACTCCAATCAGAGTGCCAACTGTTTAGGTGATCTAATTTGCTCATGCAACCGAGCCATAAATCCACTCAACGTAGAACAGTCCAATACCCGCCATTACTAGAAGTCCACAAATAATCCAGAACCTAACTACGACAGTGACTTCGTTCCAGCCTTTTTCTTCGAAGTGGTGATGAAGAGGGCTGTTCAAAAAGATACGTCTTGGCTGCCCAGTGATTGCTCTTGATAGCTTGAACACACCTCGCTGCAAGATAACTGAACCAGCAGAGATAGCAAACAGACCACCGACGAGCACAAGAAGAACCTCGGTGCGAGAAAGAATAGCTAGAGCAGCCAATGCTCCACCCAGACCGAGAGAACCGCTGTCCCCCATGAAGATCTGCGCTGGATTGGTATTGAACCAAAGGAAACCAATTAGGGCTCCCACGATCGCAGCAGCAACAACAGCAAGATCTAGCGGATCTTTCGTGTTGTAACAATTCGGAGCAATGTTAGTGATGTCACAGGCCTGGTTGAACTTCCAGAAACCGATAACAGCGAAAGCTCCAATAGACATAATCAGTGAGCCGGTTGCAAGACCGTCAGCACCATCAGTTAGGTTCACACCATTTGAAGCACTAACCACAAGTAGATAAATCCAGAATAGGAATGCTGCAACACCAATCCAGACAGCAATCTCACCCCAGCTCTCTGGAGCAATTTTCATAAGGTCAAATCCGGTGTCTCTAAATACTGAGATTTCAGTTGATGCCGGGGTCAAGCCGAATGAATCAGCATTCTGCAGTGATGCCCAGGCAAACACAGTGGCGACGAGAATCTGTCCTGCAATTTTGTAGATACCTTTTAGTCCAGCAGTGTTCTGTCCTCGCACCTTTAGGTAGTCATCAAGGAAACCAACAAGACCTAGACCAACCATCATGAACATAATCAGTAGAGCCGAATACGTAGGAGGCTCACCGTTGACCATCTTGGCGACGAAGTAGGCAGCAACGGCACTTAGGATGATTCCGATTCCGCCCATGCTCGGAGTTCCACGCTTGATGTGATGTGTTGAAGGTCCATCGACGCGAACAACCTGTCCCCAACCAATTTTCTTGAATAACCAGATAAGGATTGGTGTGAGCACGAGTGAGAGCACTAGCCCCAATAGTCCTGCGAGTAGTAGCGCTCTCATTAGATCTCCTTCAAGAGGTCATCGCCAAGAAATCTCAAGTTCGCTGACTTTGAAGATTTCACCAAAACGATTTCGTCTCCTGTAAGCATTCCACGCAGATAGCCAAGAGCGTCGGAGATTTCATCGAAATACTGGGATTCACCGTCCCAAGAACCCTCTTGGGATGCGCCCATGTGAATCAATTTAGCTCCCTTACCCACAACAACTACCTGGCCTAGATTCAGACGAACAGCAATTCTGCCAATTGCATCATGCTCATGAGCGGAGAACTGTCCTAACTCAGCCATTTCACCCATAACAGCAACTGTCTTCTTTCCAGAAAGACGCCCAAGTTGAGCCAGAGTCTGCAGAGCAGCCCGCATAGAGTCGGGACTCGAGTTATAGGCATCATTGATTACTGTTAGGCCATTTGAGGCAACGTTGAGTTCCATACGCCACTTCTCAGCCAACTGCATGCTCTCAATAGCCTTGATTGCCTTGGCTCGATCAACGTCAAGGAGCTCCCCCGCTGCTAATGCAGCTAGCGCGTTATAAACGTGGTGCTCGCCAAGAATCTTTAGATTTACTTGCGTCTTGCTGCCGTCAGGTGTTTCATATTCAAAACTAGTTCCAGCTAGGCCAATTGAAACATCTGAGGCTGAATAGTCGCTATCGCTATCAAGTCCGAATGTAACTATCTTTGCTTGAGTCTTGTGAACCATGTTCATTACATGTTCATCATCGAAATTCAACAAAGCGATGCCGTCTGATGAAAGTTCTTCAACTAGCTCAGCTTTGATTTTTTCAGTGGCGTCAATTCCGCCGAACTCGCCCGCGTGCGCAAGGCCTACTTTTAATTCAATACCTAAATCTGGTTCACACATTTGCGCAAGGTATCGAATAGTTCCAAAACCACCAGCACCCATTTCAACAACTAGGAACTTGGTTTCCTCCGTGATGCGAAGCATTGAATACGGTGCGCCAACTTCGTTGTTGAAAGATTCTTCGGGAGCAATTGTGTTACCTGCGGTTGATAGAACTTCTCGAAGCATGTTCTTAGTAGTTGTCTTACCGTTAGATCCGGTAACACCAATAATCTTCAGATTGCCAAGAGCCTTGACTTTTGCAACAACGTGTTTGGCTAGCTTCCCAAGGGCAAGCACTGAATCTTCAACAATTAGTTGAGCAATGTCATCTGTTGTCTTGTGCTGAACGATTGCTGCTATCGCACCTTTTTCAATTGCGCTCGGGATAAACAAATGCCCGTCAGTTTCTTCACCTGGCTTGGCTACAAACAATGAACCTTTAGTTACTAACCGTGAATCCGTTTCAACTGTGCCGGTCACGATTAAATCGCCATCACCGACTAATTCAGCATCGATGGCTTCTGCTATTTCTCTGAGGCTTATTGCTATCACTAGTAACCTGCCTCTTTCAAAGCTGCTCTTGCTTCGGCTCTGGCTGAATACGGAGTTCTTACACCTTCAATATCTCTATAGTCTTGGTGACCAGGTCCTGCCCACAAAATAGCATCGCCGGGGCCAACCAGAGAAACGGCTAAACGAATAGCAGCCTCTGGAGGTGAAACTTCATGGATTTCTAGTTCAGGTCTGAACTCTTTCGCTGCCTCAACGAGGGTTTTTCTAATTGAGGCAGGATTTTCAAATCGTGGATGGTGATCCGTGACAACCAAAATATCGCAACCGGCGGCTGCAACTCTCGCCATCTCAGGTCGCTTGGATGCATCCCTGTCGCCGTCTGCTCCAAAAAGCATAAGAACTTTGCCTGTTGTCACTTTGCGAACTGCTGAAAGAGTGTTGAGAAATGCATCAGGGCTGTGGCCAAAGTCAACATAAACAAATGGTGCTCCTGCTGGTGAAACTAGTTCAGTTCGACCAGGAAGGTAAGCATCAATACCATTTTTGATAGTTTCAGCAATAACCGCAAAGTCATATCCTGCTGTAAGAGCCATCACTATAGCTAAGCCTGCATTCGATGCCATGTGGGCTCCAATAATTGGAACACTGCTGTGCAGGTGCTGACCACTTGGACCACGAAGTTCAAACTCGGTTTTACCTGGCAACTCTGCTGTGACTAAAACACACCAGTCAGCTCCGTCTTCAGGGTTCCTTGAAATTGTCGTTACTGGAACTTGACTGAGTTCAGCGATTCGTTTCCCATAAACAGTGTCCAGACAAACAACAGCGGCCCTGGCTTTTTCTTTGGTGAAAAGCTTGGCTTTAGCTGAAAGGTAGTCATCAAAGCCATCGTAGTCATCAAAGTGATCATGACTCAGGTTAGTAAAGCCTGCAACGTCAAAGACCAAACCATCTACTCGTAATTGAGTGAGCGCTTGAGCAGAAACTTCAATCGCAACATCGGTGACACCTTTTTCGCGCATCCTTGCGATTAGAGCCTGCATCTCGGTTGACTCAGGGGTTGTTAGACGGCTAACAATAACCTCGCCTGCGATGTGACGTTCTGCAGTTGAGGTCAAACCTGTTGTTCTTCCTAATTGACGAAGAATACCTTCAAGTAAATAGGTCGTTGAGGTCTTGCCGTTAGTTCCTGTAGTTCCAAATAGCACAGGCAGGTTGCCTTCTGTGTTGGCATAAACGAAAGCAGCCAATTCCCCGAGATGAGTTCTGGGCTCTTCTAAGACCATAATCGGCAATGGACTATTCGAAAGAAGTTCCAGACCTTGAGAGTCAGTCACTACAGCTACTGCACCTTGTTCTATTGCCTTATCAATAAAGTTTGCACCATGGGTTTTGATACCCGGCATGGCAACAAACAGATCCCCTTTACGAAGATCGGCAGTGTTCATGCTGATGCCGGTCATTGAAACATTAGAAACCGAACCAATGACATCTAGGCCGAACCTCTTTGCAAAGACTTCTAGTGAAACTGGTGCAACATAATCTGGTCGAAGAATTGGTGGGATTGATTGTTTAGGAGTCATTATTTCCACTCCGTTGCAAGCTTCTTAGACTTTGTTGTTGATGGTGGAACAGCATATGTCTTTAGGACTTGCTTCATCACCGAAACGAAACCAGGTGTTGCTCCAAGAGAGTTGCTCACAGTTCTAGATCTAAACGCTGTTACAGCAACGATATATTTCGGGTCTTCTGCAGGCGCTAAGCCAACGAATGAAACTGCGTATAGCCGACCGTAGCCTTTACCTTCAGCAATCTGTGCGGTTCCAGTCTTGCCTCCAACACGGTAACCCTGGATACGAGCTGTTCTACCAATCGAACCTTGCTCAACAACTTTTTCCAGCATGTCGATGCTCTTCGATGCAGTGCTTTCACTAATTACTCGGACTGGTGCCTCAACAGCAGTTCTAGTCATGTTGCCGTTTTTGTCTTGACAACCTTCAACTAAGACAGGAGAAAGACGAACACCTTTATTACCGATGGTTTGATAGATGCTTGCGGTTTGAATAGGGGTCAGTGAAACTCCTTGACCGAACATGGTGGTCTGATCGGTCATTTTGTCCCACTTGGTATAAGTATTCAAAAGACCTGAGGACTCTCCTTCGAACTTCACACCAGTTTTTGACCCCATGCCAAATTTCTTCATGTATTCGTATCGAGTCTTTGAATCAACTTTCCCACCCAGCTGAACTAGACCAGTGTTAGATGAATCAACCATTACTCCAGTCAAAGTTAGTTTGTGCGGCGGGTGTTGATGAGAGTCATTAATGTATTCACCCCACGGCATACGCAGAGCATATGGTGCTACAACTTCACTTAGTGGAGTTGCCTTCCCAACATCAATAGCTGTTGCTGCAGCAACTGGCTTGAGAATGGAACCTGGTTCAAATGCAGATCTAAAAATACGTGATGAACGGTTTTGTGCTGCAACACCACTAGGGTTATTTGGATCAACAGTTGGTGCTTCTGCGGCTGCCAAAATTCTTCCAGTTGAAACCTCAATCACGATTGCACTCGCCCAGTCGGCCTTGAGGCGTCTTACCGTTGCAGCCATTTCCTGCTGCGCTGAGTATTGCAAATCTGAATTGATTGACAAGACAACATCTGAACCATGCTTGACTTGCTGAATAGTTTGAACAGATGAAGGAATGCGGATACGGTCAGCACCTTCGATGTATGTCTCTTTACCATCAGTTCCAGCAAGGCAAGAGTTCATCATTCGCTCTATACCTTCAAGAGCTGAACCATCGGAACCAACAAAGCCGAGAATATTTCCTGCAACTGCACCATCTGGATAGTGACGTTCTTGTTTCTCATCAAAGTAAATCCAAGGTAAGCCGAGTTCTGTGAGCTTGGTGTAGGTAGCAGCATTAACTGACTTCTTCAAGTTCGCATAGCGGGATGTGCCAGTCATCTTTACAAGCAGCTCTTCAGTTGGAATCTTTAAAATTCCTGATAGCTTCTCAGCAATCTGCTCTTTTGAGAAAGCCACTTTTTTACCATCAATTGTTAGAACAACAGGTCCAACGATCTTTGGATCAACGTTCACATCCCAACTAACTACGGTGGTAGCAAGAATGCGACCACTGCTATCCATGATGTTGCCTCTAATTGCAGGGATTGTTCTAGACGCTTGTCGAGCCTCAGTTGAAATAGCGTTGAGTCTCTCGGCGTCAATTACCTGAACGTAGAACAATCGAATGCTGAAGATAGACATGACAAGAAGCAATACGATAACGAAACCCGTATACCTTCTGCCTGTCTGAACCGTATGCATTTCACGCCCCTAATTGAGCTAGTTTGTTGGCGATGCAGGAATGCCCACAGAATTCAACGGTACTTTGACTGGAACAGAGTTAGTGCTCTTGACACTCTGGGTTGAGGAACTTTTCAGAGTTGGGGCATCAATTTTGGTGCCCTTGTCATTCAGCAATTTTGAAATGTTGCTCTTGACGGTCATAGCTGCGTTAGCGATAAGGTTTTCTGAAACTGCCTTAGAGGTTTCTGCTGAAGCTGGAACAGCTGAGCCTAGAACTTTGGCATCCTTCACAGTCAAGAAAACTGGATTTGAATTAACAATCATTCCTAGAGCCTTAGCGCTGTTAGCTAGGTTCTGAGGAGATCTAAGTGAGTCCACCTGCTGACTAACTACCTGAGTTTGGGTGGCAAGAGCCTCAGTGTCTTTCTTCAAAGTTGAAATCTTGTATACGGCTTCATCGGCTAAAGCGTTAACAAAAAGCCCAGCTAAAGCAACAAGGCTTAGACCAGCAATGACCTTGAGAGCAAGTGCTTTTGGAAATGCAAAAGTAGATGCGTTTGCTCTAGTCGCGGTCTTCGCTGCTTTGCGTCTTACCGGCTGAACTGTCGAGGTTACTGGTCTTAGGTGTCGCCTAGGTGCGATTGGGCGAATTGGTTGAGCTTGTCTTAATACGCTCATGCTGCGTTCCTTATCTTCTGAGCGGCACGCAGTCGAACTGAGGCCGATCTAGGGTTGGTGCTAATTTCTTGCTCTGATGCCTTCTCTGCTCCTCTAACAAGAAGACGAAGGACAGGAGCGTGTTGTTCAAGTTCAATCGGGAGATCCAGTGGTGCAGAAGACGTTGATGCAGCCGCAAGGGCTTGCTTCACAATGCGGTCTTCAAGTGACTGGTAAGAAAGCACTAGCAATCGCCCATCAACTTTTAGAGCATCGATTACAGCTGGAATCGTGTCTTCAAGAATCTCAAGTTCACGGTTCACTTCGATTCTCAGAGCTTGGAATACTCTCTTGGCTGGATGCCCCGAGTTCTTGCCTGGAATGAATGGAACAACCTTGGCGATGATGTCGGTAAGTTGCTTACTTGTTACAAAAGGAGACTTGGATCTAATCTTTACGATTTGACGCGCAATGCCTTTGGCATATCTTTCTTCTCCGTAGGTCTTGAAAATAGAAACTAGATCTTCTTCTTTGTATTCGTTCAGAATCTTTGCTGCTGTTAGTTCTTCAGTTGAGTCCATTCGCATATCCAGCGGTGCATCGAATGAGTACGCGAAGCCACGGTCCTTTTCATCAAGTTGCATTGATGAAACACCAAGGTCTAAGAGAACGGCATCAGCAAGGTTGAGGCCTAGTTCTTCAAGAACCTCAGGAATCTCGCTGTATACGGCCTGAACAAGATGAATTCGATCAGCGAATGGAGCTAGACGCTCCCCCGCTAGACGCAGTGCATTCTCATCACGGTCGATACCAACTAGAACAAGCTTTGGGAAACGCAGAAGAAAAGCCTCGCTGTGTCCACCGAGGCCAAGTGTTCCATCTACCAAGATTGCAGATTCTCCCTGGAGTGCTTCGCCAAGAATTTCAATGCAACGTTCTAGTAGAACTGGTTCGTGAAGAGAAGAGATTTCAGTCATTTGCTTGCTGTTAGTTCCTAGAATCTGAACCCCATCCATTTGCACCTTTTGGTTGCTGCTTCTGGCATCGGGGAAGAAAGCCACAAGCCAAATAGCTGGAGATCAGAATCTAGGAATTAGTTGAGCTCCACCTCCCCATCGCTAAAGTTTGCAAAGTCTTCTGCAGTGGCTTCCATGAATGCCTTGTATTTCTCTGGGTTCCAAATTTCAATGTGCTTACCGACACCTGTGACGACGAGATCGCGATTTAGGTCAGCCCATTCGCGTAAACCGAGATTGACTAGGATTCGGCCTTGACCATCAGGTGTTTGTTCATCGGCCAGGCTAAAGAAATGGCGATTCAGGCCTCTACTGCCTAGAGAACCTATTGGTGATGAGCCAGAGACGGATGCAGCTCTAGCTTCAAATTCTGCACGAGTGAGAAGAACCAAACAGTTCTCCTGTCCCTTGGTTAGGACAACTCCCCCTGCTAAACGATCTCTGAATTTGGCTGGAAGGATGAGGCGAAACTTGTCATCAAGTTTGGGATAGCTAGTACCAATGAACACTTGCTCGCCCTTCCTCTTGTTCGCTACTCGATTTGTACTCCACATTACACCACTTTCATCCACAATTAAGCAAATTAGCGCTGGAAATTACTATTCTGGCGTGTTTATACCAATAAAAGCAAGGGGTAGTTTGGTGGAGGGAAATTCCTAGAATTTGGGATATTTAGGGCTTAAATGGCAAAAGGGCCTCAGTTTTTGCTCTGAAGCCCTTGATTTTCCTCCTGTTTTGGAGGCTAAGCCTTAGTTTTGGTTGTCGTTGCGCTGATCCCAGCGGTTTTGAAAGTAGTCGCTTGAGCCGAATTTCGGACCGGTCTTCGGAACTGGCTTTGGCTGGCTCTCCCTAAATGCCTTGGTAGTCCAGTTCTGGCTGACTAGGTAAAGACCAGTGAGCATGGTGAGGAAGGACAAGACACCGACAAGTACCTGCTGGATAGTGATTGAGAAGACCATTAAAGCTAGTCCAAATACAACAAGCAATGAGCCCAGGACCAAAAGGCGGCCGTACTTGACCTTGCCATCAACCTGATTGGCCTTCTTTTCCTTCGGAGAAGGCTTGCCTCCGGTTAGCTGACGCTCAAGTTCCTCTAGAACCTTCTGTTCGTTCTCGCTTAATCCCACGGTTTTCTCCTTGCCTTGCCTTTAATGCTAAACCTATTAGCCCAGTTAGGCTATTCCAGTGAATTATTCAAAGAATCTTTTAGGCCAAGTTCAGGCTAATTTAGACACCTTTTGCGATAAGCAGCGTAGCGACTTTGAAGCCATTTCTGAGGATCTAGTCCCTGTTGTGGACTACACGCAGAGCCTACTCGAAGGTGGCAAGCGGTTCAGAGCTCTATTTTGTTACTGGGCCTGGAAAGCCGCTCTCAACGATTCTTCCTATCACCAGAGCGAGCAAGAGATTAATGAATCAGAGATGGCAATTGCTGGAATTGCAGCTTCTCTTGAAATGTTCCACGCTGCAGCATTAGTTCACGATGACCTTCTAGATCAGTCAGATACACGTAGAGGTGCACCTGCAATTCACAAACGTTTTGAATCTCTTCACAAAGATAAGAAGTGGGCTGGTTCACCCGAGCGCTTCGGAATTGCGGGTTCGGTACTTGTTGGCGACCTGATGCTTGGTTGGTCAAGCGAGATTTTTGGAAACGCTCTACTTCACTCCCCTAATCGTGAAATAGAAAGTGCATGTCGTGATGAGTTCAGCTTGATGAGAGTTGAAGTAATGGCAGGCCAATACCTCGATGTGTTGGAAGAAAATGCTGCTACTACTAGACCTGTCAAAGAAGGTGTTGGTAGAGCAGAAAAAGTCATCCTCTACAAAACTGCCAAGTACAGCATTGAAGCACCACTTCGAATCGGAGCAGCTTTTGCTGGTGCTGACCAAGCAACGCTCAACCGTTTTACACAATTCGGCATTCCACTTGGAATAGCTTTCCAACTTCGAGACGACATCCTTGGTGTTTTTGGTGACCCTAGCGTGACCGGTAAGCCTGCAGGAGATGATCTTCGTGAAGGTAAGAGAACTGTGTTAGTTGCTCTAACTCGTGAAGCTCTAACCGAACGTTCTCCGTCTATGGCTGACACCTTTGAGGAACTTCTAACCAGCAGAGAACTTGATGCGCAGCAGATTGCATTCATGCAAAAACTAATTCAGGAATCTGGAGCATTAGAGAAAACTGAGCGAATGATTATCGAACTTGGTGATCGCAGCTTAGATGCTCTGGAGAGTTCTAACTTGGAAGAGAACGCGAAGGCTGAACTAAAAGCTTTGGCTCTCAAGGTTGTAAATCGCGACGCTTAGAAAGCTAGCGATTGAGCAATTCTTCTAACTTCTGTTTTTCTACCTGAGATCAGCGCAGCCATAGGCGTCGTGGCTAGAGAATCTTCGACTGTGTAAAGCCACTTGATTGCTCCGCCAAGTGTAAAACCAGAATCTAAAAGCAACACGATGGTTCCTCTCAGCGATGGCAGAGGCTCACCGTTGATGATGATCTCAGCAGGGATTCTTTGAACACCATCAGCCTTGATAGCAATAAGGTGGTGTTCTTCGATGAGGCGACGAACCTTACCCGGCACAATGCCTAGTAGCTCGCCTGCCTCAGGGATAGTAAGCCAGTCAGTTATTTGGTCTAAAGGTTCGGTCACCCTTAAAGATTGCCACACCTGCGCCGTTGATGCCATCTGAACTGCTCCCGTGGCACGATATTCATGCCAACCAATTCAGGAAAAATGACAACAGGTCCAGATCAGCCAAACCAAGAAGGTATGCCGAATCTACCCAAATCAGGCTCCGAATCAGAGGCTCGGGTTAGGTTGAGCCAGAACGCTCTAGTGCATACCGTCCAAATGGCTGAAACTCTTAGCCAGATAGCCGAAGCTTATGGGGTTGAAGTCAAAGATGTAACTTCAGCAAACAAGCTAACTGGGCCAAGTGTTTTATACCCAGGCCTGAAACTGATAATTCCTGCCTATTCCCAAGAAGAGGAAGCTCTCCAGCAACAAAAGGAAGTTCATTTGGTTCGACCGGGTGAATCTCTTTATGGAATAGCCCAGATGTATGGAATGACAGTTTCTAGACTTCAGCAGCTGAACGCTCTCGGCGATAATGCAATCTTGTTTCCAGGCACTACCCTGCACCTTGTTGAAAGAGTTGTTGAGCAAATTGAAGAAGCACCGCTCAAGTTTTTGAGGCTTCCGCCCACTACATGCCTCGTTCACGGTTATCACAGGGTTCGCTTCGGCGATCAACTAAGTCGCATCGCTTCTCTTCATGGAGTCAGCACACAGTCTTTATTGAATGCAAACAATCTTGGCTGGAATGCTTTGATTCACGAAGGTCAGAAACTTTTAGTTCCAATTGCACATGGGCCTTATGACTGCCCGAACCTGGTCAAGCTAGAACCTGCAGCTTTTCATAACGCTCAAATCTATTTTGAGACTGCAAAGGAAATGCAGCTCTCAGACTTCGGCATTGTTGTTGCCTTTTGTCTTGAAATGCAGAGATCGGGTTTAGTTCCTGAATTGGGTGGTGCAGTTGCTTCCAAAACTCTTCTTTTAGGATTGAAACAAGTTGATGTTATTGAGTCAATGAATGTCAAACAGGTTATTACGGCCCTAGGTTATGAGAATCTGGCAGAAGGCTCAGCATTATGGGAACCTTCGGCTTGGGCATGGTTACGAGAGGTAGGGTCGCTATAAGTATGAGTAACTTAGTCGGCACTACCCTATCCGGTAGATATGAAATCAAAGATGTAATCGCCAGAGGCGGTATGGCTACCGTTTATCTAGCTAAAGATTTGCGTCTAGCGAGAGAAGTTGCAGTTAAGGTGATTCACCCTCACCTTTCAGAAGATCCGGTCTTTAGAGACAAGTTCTTCAAAGAGGCAAGAATGCTTGCCAAGGTGAATCATGCAAACCTAGTCAACATCTTTGACCAAGGTGATGATTCAGGAAACGCCTTCATTGTTTTAGAACTGGTTCAAGGAATCACCCTTAGAGATGCGATTAGAGACATGGGTGCTCTACATACCAAACAGGCTCTGCAAGTCAGCAAAGCAATGCTCTCGGCCCTAGCCCAAGCTCACTCAAGTGGTGTTGTTCACAGAGATCTAAAGCCTGAGAACGTTTTGCTATCTGATGATGGTCGAATCAAAGTGACTGACTTTGGTTTAGCAAGAGAGCTTTCTGCAAATACCGATACAGGTTCTCTTGTTGGAACAGTTGGATATCTAGCTCCTGAAGTCATTCGCAGAGGAAAAGCAGAAACCCCGAGCGATGTCTACAGCTTCGGCATCATGCTCTTCGAGATGCTCACTGGTAAACAGCCTTACCAGGGTGATGATGCAATCCAGGTCGCCTACATGCACACTTCAGAAAGAGTTCCTTCAGCTAGAACGTTAAATCCAAACGCCCATGCAGATCTCGACAAGTTGATGCTCTGGTGCACAGAACCTAATCCGGATAACCGACCTTCTGATGCTGCAAAGGCCCTTGCTGAAATAGATAAGATTCTGCAATCAAATCCAATTGACGCCACCTCTAGCCCAAATCAATCTGAAACGATGGTGATTCCTCAGGATGCAAACTTCACTGAAGTTCTAACTGATCTCGAAATCGAGGAAGAAGAGCTTCCCTTTGCCAAGCACTCATCCAAGCACGTAGTCTCAAGATGGATTGTTTCCAGTGTTTTGGCTGTTGCTGTTGGATCTTTTGGTGGTTGGTATTACGGAACTGGCCCAGGTGCTCTAGTTGCTGTTCCAAACCTCAGTGATAAGAGTGTTTCAGTTGCATCTACTGAAATTGATTCAATAACCAAAGATGTCGTAATCCGAGAAGAGTTCAGCTCAGAATTTGCTAAAGGCCAGGTGATTGGAACAGAACCTGTCGCAGGAATTCTTGTTCCTAGAGGAACACAGATTGTTCTACTTGTTTCTAAAGGCAAAGAACTAGTTCAAGTACCAGAAGTAATCGGGGTTGATTTGGTGACAGCAACAGCCAAAATAATTGGTGCACGCCTAGTTGTTGGCAAAGTTTCACAGTGGTTCAACTCTGAACACCCGATTGGTGTTGTCTATCAAAACTCAGGTAGCGATGGAACGAAAGTTCCTGTTGCATCTGAAATTGATCTGAAAGTTTCTCTAGGGGCCATTCCTGTTGTTGCAGGCCTTCAAGTTGAAATCGCTAAGGCTGCCCTTGAAGCTGCAGGCCTTGTAGTGAGAACAGTTGAGAACCAGTACTCAAACACGGTAGCCAAAGGCCAAATCATCTCTGTAGTGCCAGATGAAGTTGAAGTCGGCAAAGGTTCTTCAATCAAACTAATTGCTAGCCTCGGGCCGCAGACAGTGACTATGCCTGCGGTGAGAGGTGAAACCATTCTTGCTGCGAAAAGTCTTCTGGAATCCCTTGGACTAAAAGTGATTATTGATACAAGATGGCTCAGCAAAGATTATGGAATCAAGAAAGTTACCGGCGTAAGCGAAAGCGCAGGAACTACTTTGCGAGTTGGTCAGAGCGTAACGATTCGCTCTAGATAACTACTTAGCTGCTAGTTCTTCTGCTACTAGGAAAGCTAGTTCTAATGACTGTGAATGATTCAATCTTGGATCACAAAGTGATTCGTATCTAGATTCTAAAGTTGCTTCATCAATGTGCTCACTACCACCTAGACATTCAGCAACATCATCACCAGTAAGTTCGATGTGCACACCACCAGGGAAAGTGCCTAGATCACGGTGAACCTCAAAGAAGCCTCTAACCTCATCCATGACATCGTCGAAACGTCTTGACTTGTAACCGTTAGCTGTGGTGATGCCGTTACCGTGCATCGGGTCGGTTACCCAAAGTGGTTGAGCACCTGCATCTTTCACTGCCTTGACAAGCTTTGGAAGTGCTTCACGAATCTTTGGTGCACCCATTCGAGAAATCAAAGTTAGTCTTCCTGGTTCGCGCGCTGGGTCTAGTTTGTCAATCAGAGCTAGAACATCATCAACTGAAGTGTTTGGACCAAGCTTCACACCAAGTGGGTTACGCACTCTTGATAAAAAGTCCATGTGCGCGCCATCAAGCTGACGTGTTCTTTCACCAATCCAAATAAAGTGTGCGCTGGTGTCATAAGGAGTTCCAGTACGTGAATCAATTCTGGTCATTGGACGTTCGTAGTCAAACAACAGCCCTTCGTGGGAAGTGTAGAACTCTGTAGTTCTTAGTTCATTAAAGTTTGCTCCACACGCAGCCATGAACTTGATTGCTTTATCAATTTCACGAGCCATATTTTCATAGCGTGAGTTAGCAGGGTTATCGGTAAATCCTTTATTCCATTCATGAACTGAACGAAGATCAGCAAAACCGCCCATGGTAAAGGCACGAATAAGGTTCAGGGTTGAAGCAGAAGTGTTGTATGCCTGAAGCAATCTTGTTGGATCTGCTGTTCTGGATTCCAGTGTGAAGTCGTAACCGTTAACGGCATCTCCACGGTAGGCAGGAAGTTCTAAACCCTCACGTGTTTCTGTATCAGATGATCTTGGCTTTGCAAACTGCCCAGCCATGCGACCCATTTTTACAACAGGCATAGATGCGCCGTATGTAAGAACAACCGCCATCTGCAACATGGTCTTTACTCTGTTGCGAATACGATCAGCAGTTGCATCAGCAAAAGTTTCTGCACAGTCGCCTCCCTGCAATAGAAATGCTTTTCCTGCAGCAGCTTGCGCCAAACGATCTTTCAGGATGTCCACCTCGCCAGCGAAAACTAAAGGTGGGTATGTAGCAAGGATTGATTTGACTTCTTCAAGCTTTGCTTGGTCAGGCCAAGTAGGTTGTTGAGCCGCCTCCAGGTTGCGATAGTTATCCAGCCCAGCAATTACTGATGGGTCGGCTACGACAACTTTTTCGTTTGATAACACGGTTAGTTCCTGACTTGGTTTTAGCGTTGGTTTTTAAGGGTACTGGCATATACGTCGATGTATTCCTGCCCGCTGAGTTTCATGAGTTCATAAGAAATCTCATCAGTGACTGCTCGTAAGACTAGACGGTCACCTTCCATACCCGCAAATCTAGAGAAATCTAGAGGTTCTCCAACCACCACGCCAATACGTCTAATTCTTGGCAGACGTCTCCCAATTGGCTGGACCTTTTCAGTGTCAATCATGGCAACCGGGAAAACAGGCACCTTAGCTTCCAAAACCATTCTGGCAATACCTGTTCGACCTCTAAATAGTCTTCCGTCAGGAGATCTCGTTCCTTCTGGGTAAATTCCTAGCAATTGGTTCTGGCTAAGAACTCGAAGTCCTGTGTTTAGAGCAGCCTCGGATGCCTTGCCGCCACTTCTATCGATTGGCAGCTGACCTGTTGCAATAAAGAACCATCTGGTCAAGGTTCCTTTGACGCCCTTACCTGTAAAGTATTCGCTCTTAGCTAGGAAAACCACCGGTCTTCTTAGCATTAGCGGAAGAAAGATAGAGTCCGAGAACGAAAGGTGGTTGCTGGCAAGAATTGCCGCACCGTCTGAAGGAATTCTCTCGGAACCGCGAACCCAAGGTCTAAACATAACCTTCAGAAGAGGTCCGAGCACTATGTTTTTCAGCAGAAAGTACCACATGGCAGACCTCCTGTTCTGTTGATAAACCTGTAAAGACCTAGTTTACCTCTGTAAAGAGTGTCTACGAGCAAGATCTGCCGCCCCGACCACTCCAGCATCATTGATTAGAGAGGCGGTAACTATCTTCATTTCAGGTCTGTAGCCCCTAGCTGGCAAGTGATCTAGATAAGCCTCACGGATTGGCTTTAGCAACAACTCCCCTGCAACGCTCAATCCACCACCGAGGACAAGCATTTGAGGATCAAGGATTGCTGCAAATGAAGCGACAGCTTTACCGATGTTGGTTCCAAGTTCGTTGAGCAAACGCATCGCGCCTGGATCTGCTTCGTTGATAGCCTGATAAACCTCAGTACCAGTTAGTTCTCCAACTTCAGCTTCTAATTCAGCTAGACGAGCGCCCTCTGCTGTTCCTGAAGCAGCAAGTTCTTTAGCCGCTTCAAGTAGAGCTGTTCCAGATGCATACTTCTCGAGGCAACCATGTTGTCCACATCCACATGGTCTGCCACCTTGAACGAAGTTAACGTGCCCTAGTTCAGCGCCGATACCAAAACCACCTCTAAAAAGCTCTCCATTGGCTACAATGGCTCCACCTACACCTGTACCTATGGTGATCATCATCATGTGCTTACTACCCTGGCCTGCACCAAAACGATACTCAGCCCAACCTGCTGCATTGGCATCGTTCTCAACAAATACGTTGACTCCAAGTTTTGACTCAAGTTTTGCTTTGAGTGGCTCGTTTCTGAGGCTTAGGTTTGGTGAGTAAATTACTTCAGATTGATCTGCATCAATGAATCCAGCAATAGCCACCCCAACTGCTGCAACTTCCTGTCCTGATCTAAGTTCCTCAACCATCGCAACCACAGCGTTGATTAGTTCATCGGTGCTGTGTGCTGGAGTTGGCACTTTAAGGCTGGCTAGGATTTCGCCAGTTTCACTGACTAGAGCGCCAGCAATCTTGGTTCCACCAACGTCGATACCAACGGTAATCATCTATTTCCTTAGGGATTGGGGTCAGGCTTTATCAACGACAAGTTTATAACTGCAGATTGTTACATTTCTGC
>JAULUM010000043.1:0-14565 GCA_032111565.1 Rhodoluna sp.
TGACAGTGATCTAGCTGCTGAACTGGTATCTGGTTCGACTGCTGAAGTAAGAATGAAGTTCCAGGATTACTTAGATGAAGTAAAGAAATCTAACGACATCGAACGTCTTGCAACCGATAGACCTAAGACTGGTTTGGATTCAGGTCGAGTAGCCATCAATCCTGCTAGCGGCGAATCAATTCCTATCTGGATTTCTGATTATGTTCTTGCTGATTATGGAACAGGTGCCATCATGGCCGTTCCTGCTCACGATCAAAGAGATTTAGATTTTGCTAAGGCACTGGGACTTCCGGTTAGAACTGTTGTTGACACTGGTGAAGACGATGCTGCTGAGACAGGCATTGCAACTGTTGGTGAAGGTGTTCTAGTGAACTCCGATGTCTTGAATGGTTTGTCAAAGACTGAAGCTATTTCAAAGATGGTTAGCATCCTAGAAAAAGAAGGTCGCGGTAAAGCTGCTAAGAACTTTAGATTGCGTGACTGGTTGATTTCTCGTCAGCGTTACTGGGGAACTCCTATCCCTATCGTGCACTGTGATGCTTGTGGAGAGGTTCCAGTACCTCAAGATCAACTTCCTATTGAACTTCCATCTGCAGAAGGACTAGATCTAGCACCTAAGGGAACTTCACCTTTAGGTGGAGCAGATGACTGGGTGAATGTTCCTTGTCCTAGCTGTGGTGCTCCTGCTAAGCGTGACACCGACACCATGGACACTTTC
This sequence comes from Rhodoluna sp., assembly GCA_032111565.1. GTDB lineage: Bacteria > Actinomycetota > Actinomycetes > Actinomycetales > Microbacteriaceae > Rhodoluna. The sequence goes on from JAULUM010000043.1 coordinate 719, forward strand.
GTTGACTCTTCTTGGTACTTCCTTCGTTATCTATCTCCAAACAGTGAGACTGAAGCGTTTAGTAAAGAAGAAGCTCGTGAATGGGCTCCAGTTGATCAGTATGTTGGTGGAGTAACTCACGCCATCCTTCACCTTCTCTATGCACGCTTCTTCACTAAGGTTCTACAAGACCTTGGTTATGTTGACTTCTCAGAACCATTCACCAAGCTATTGAACCAGGGAATGGTTCTAATGAATGGTTCAGCCATGAGTAAGTCTCGCGGCAACCTAGTCAAGCTAGGCGATCAACTAGATGAGCACGGTGCAGATGCTATCCGTTTGACTATGGCTTTCGCTGGTCCTCCTGAGGATGACATTGACTGGGCAGATGTTTCTCCATCGGGATCAGGTAAGTTCCTAGCTCGCTGCTGGAGATTAGCTAACGATGTCAGTTCTGCTATTGGTGTTGATTACTCTGCAGGAGATAAAGAACTTAGAAAAGTAACTCACTCATTCCTAAGAGATTTCAGCGCCAACATCGAGAACTTCAAGTTCAACGTGGGTGTAGCAAAGCTTATGGAACTTGTGAACGCTGTTCGTAAAGCTATTGACGGTAAGCCAGGACCTACTGATCCTGCAGTTAGAGAAGCAACTGAAACTGTCGCTAAGGCTCTTTCATTGTTTGCTCCTTTCATGGCAGAAGAGATGTGGGAGATTCTTGGCCACAAGCCAGGAGTTGCTCTAGCCCTTCTTCCTGATGCGTATGAGTCACTACTTGTCGAAAGCACGACAACTGCTGTTCTTCAGGTTGATGGAAAGCTAAGAGACACGTGTGAAGTATCAGTAGATGCAACTGAAGCAGATCTTCAAGCAGCAGCAGATGCCTCACCGGTAGTTAAGAAGGCTATTGATGGTCGAGAGATCGTCAAAGTCATCATCAGAACTCCGAAACTTATCAACATAGTTACTAAGGGTTAGTTCTCAACAAACAGGCTTGCCTGCAGTTTGGGATAGTGCTTCACGCTTTAGTTTTCTTCCATGCTGTTATGGATAAAAGAAGTTCTAGCTGAGTTCAGCCCGAGAGCACTCAAAGTCACAATAACCCTTATCGCTGTTGTTGCTTTTGGTACCTATGTACTTAGTTCAGGTTTAGGCCAGGACAACACGGTCAAGATAAGTAAGCCTTCGGAACCTACCGAGCAGAGCTCGAGCATTGAATCACCCAAAATCTATGTTCATGTTGCAGGGTCAGTGAAGTCACCAGGTATCTATCAACTAGATTCAGGCACTCGTGTCTATGATGCTGTCCTAGCAGCTGGCGGATTCACTGATAAAGCTAATCAAGCAAGTGTCAACATGGCTAGAGCACTCAATGATGGTGAGCAACTAGTGGTTTCATCTGAATCAACTGGTGCTGTTTATGAAGGTTCTCTGTCTTCAACACTGATTTCACTCAATCAGGCATCGTCTTCTCAGTTAGAGGATTTGCCAGGTGTTGGACCTGCTCTTGCTGGACGAATTGTTGATTGGCGCACTGCAAATGGGGGATTCAAGGCTAAAGAAGATCTCCTCAATGTTGCAGGCATTGGAGATAAGTTGTTTGCCTCAGTAAAAGATCTTGTGACACTGTGATTCTCCGCTTTGCTGCTGTCGCGAGTTGGTTATTGGCTGCCATCTTCGTAAATGTATTTCAGCCAACACTTGCTCCAGAGGACTTCCAGAAGGTACTTGAAAATAGATCAACACTTACAGTCACAGCAAGTGTTCTTGAAGCACCAAGCAAAGCGAAAGGATTTACAGGTCAAGAAAAGTTCAGCGCACTAATCAGGGTCATCTCGGATGGGCCATTAGCGGGGAGGGCAGGTTCACTCACAGGCGGGGAGGAGATCTCGGAGTTAGTTACGGGAACTGAAGTCAAGGCAGTTATCTCGGTTAGGCCAGCTTTCAGAAACAATGAGGACTTCACTGCAAACCTCAAATCACTTTTGAATTCGAAACAAGTTGATGTCTTCGATCCATTAGGGCAGGTGCGGAAGTCATTCCTCAATAACCTTTCTGGCGTAAGTCCTGACTCAGCTGCTCTTGTTGCAGGTCTAACTATCGGGGATGATTCAAAGTTATCTAGTGAATCACTTGAGCACTTGAAAGTAGTTTCACTCACTCACCTGTCAGCGGTTAGTGGGACTAACTGTGCAATCGTTCTGGCTGGAGCTGCTTTACTTCTAAATCTTCTGCCCATCAGAAGATCCATAAGACTAGCTCTGAGCTTCGCTGTTATCTTCGCCTATCTGGGTCTTGTTGGTCCTGAACCCAGTGTTTTGAGAGCAAGTGTGATGGTTGGTGCTGTTCTCGTTGGGTTCTTACTCGGAAGAAGGGTTCCACCACTCGAGGCCTTGTCCTTAGCAGTAGTAATTCTGTTGATGTATGAACCAAAGCTTTCAATGGACTTTGGTTTCGCTCTGTCTGCTCTAGCAACTTTGGGTCTATTGGTGCTTGCACCAAAGTTAGTTGAGATTCTTCAGAAGAGAATGCCGCTTTGGTTGGCGATAGTGGTTTCTGTCTCGCTCTCGGCGCAGATTGCCTGTCTTCCCGTTTTATTGTTACTTCAACCATCCATACCTGTGTATTCGATAGTTGCCAATGTATTGGCTGAACCGCTGGTAGCTCCAATCACAGTGACTGGGTTGCTTTCTTGCCTGGCGGCTCCGGTATTTCCACTTCTCGCTGCTGGACTGTGTCTTATCGCTTCCTATCCAGCAGCGGTGATTCTCTATGTTGCTGAGAGATTCGCAAATGCTCCTTCAGCGAGCATCAGTTGGGTTGAAGGTGCTTTTGGTATTGGGTTAGCAATCATCTTGGTTCTTGCTATCTGGGCTTATGTGAGTAGTAAGAAGCTTGTTCTAAAGAGAATTGCTGGATTCCTTGTTGCGTTGATTCTGTTGTCATTCTTCGCACAAAGTTCCTCTATTGCTATTCAGCGTGGTGATTTCTATAAGAATGACTACTCAATAGTGAATTGCGATGTGGGGCAGGGTGATGCTCTGGTGATTAGATCTCAAGGGAAAGTAGCTCTAATTGATGTTGGCCGTGAGGATCCAGCAATAGATAACTGCCTAACTGGATTAGGAATCAACAAGATAGATCTACTAGTACTAACTCACTACGACATGGATCATGTGGGTGGAGTTCTGGGTGCAATCACTGGAAGAGAAGTAATTACCGCGCTCATCACACCGTTTGCTGATGACCGACCAGGCGCAAACATTACCCAGGACATCCTTGAAGCGAGGAATGTGCCAATGGTGAAAGCTGAAAAGGGAATGAGGGGGCAACTAGGTAACTACAAGTGGCTAGTTGTTGCTCCTAGTCGAGGCGCAACTGATGCTGAAAATAGTAATGATGCCAGCACTTCTATGTATTGGGAGAGTGCCAATGTTTCGCTTTTCACGTTAGCGGATTCCGGTGAAAGGGCTCAGCTGCGAATGGGTTCTGACTATCGAAGTCTGTTTGAATCAGGTTTCGGGTCGAGGATGGTCATTGTTAAGGTGGCCCACCATGGCTCAGGTGATCAAGCCCCTGAAGTTTATGAAGCAATCTCTGCAGACATCGCGCTTATTTCTGTGGGTAAAGACAACTCCTATGGGCATCCAACAAGAAGAACCCTTGATCTATTGAACTTCAGTGGAACACAAGTGCTTAGAACAGATGAAATGGGTGCGATAGGCATAACGGAGTCCAGCTCTGGGCTAGAGGTGTCTATCGCTGGTAGAAGTTAGGCTTTACAGGTGAGTCCAGCAAGAGTTGTCCCGTGGCGTGCAGTGAAGCCAGCACCGGTAATTCTTGTATCTGGCCCTCAAGACTTCTTTGCAGATAGAGCCATCAAGGCTGTAAAGGCTCAACTCAAGATTAACAACCAGGACTTAGAGGTTGTTGAGATTAGTGGCGCTGAATATGTTGCAGGCCAGATCTTTGATTTGGCCAGCGCTGGATTGTTCGGAGACTCCAAACTTGTTGTGATTGACGGGGTTGAGCGCTGCACAGACGCTCTAATAACAGACGGTGTTGAATACCTAAACCAGCCATCTGAGGATGCCGTAGTTATCTTTAGGCATAATGGCAAATCTGTACGTGGCAAGAAGTTGCTGGAGACATTGCGTGCAAGTGAGGCGTTTGTTGAAGCTACCTGCACTGACACAAACAAAGAGGCAGACAAGATCTCGTTCGTTGAGAATGAATTCACAGCCAAGGGTAGAAAGATTCAAAAGGCTGCGGCTCAAGCGTTGGTCGATATCTTTAGTACTGACTATGAGGAGCTAGCTGCGGCTGCATCACAACTTCAGTTAGATGATGCGGGCGATATAACACCGGAGATTGTTGAAAAGTATTTCGGTGGAAGACTGGAGACCACTGTTTACAAAGTTGCTGACGCAGCCTTCGACGGGCAGGGAGCTCAAGCACTTCTCTTGTTGAGACATGCTCTTGACCAAGGCTTAGAGCCAGTGATGCTGGTTAATGCCTTTAGCAGAAAAATCAATCAGCTTGCAAAAATCTATGGAAACCCTAGGGCAACAGCTGCCAACATGGGCATGCCCGATTGGCTCTTTACTAAAGTTCGTCAAGCAACATCTGGCTGGACAGAAGATGGTCTAGCGCGAGTCATTCATGCAATTGCTGAAACAGATTACGCGGTCAAGGGTGGAGAGAAAGACTCTCAGTACGCTCTAGAGAGACTTGTTAGCCTCGTGGTTAACAGGGGAAGAAGTTAATGAAGGCTGCTAAGTATTCCGTTTGGGCTCTGCTGCCTCTGGTTTTCATTTCCTTAGCTATCAGACCGCCTGTTGCCTCGATTGGCCCGTTGGTTGAAGAACTTATTAGAACTGAGTTTCTGACTTTATTCCAGGTCAGTTTGATGACTTCATTACCAATAGTTTGCTTTGGCCTTGGTGCTTTCCTGAGCCCAGCTCTAGTGAAGAGATTCACTCTATACAAGGCAATGATGTATGTTCTTATTGTTTTGAGCGTCGCGATGGCAACAAGGCTTATCGGGGGATTCCCTGCGCTTATGACAAGCACCATAATCATTGGTTTAGCGATTGCTGTCGCTAACGTATTGATTCCGACAATTGTTAGAGAACAGTTCCCTGATCGAATAGAACTTATTACAGGCGTTTATGTCACACTTCTTGCTATCTCAGCTAGCTTTGCTGCTGCTATTGCAGTTCCTTCATCTGGTCTTCTAGGTGGTTGGCGAGGGGCACTTGCTGTTTGGATTATTCCAGCGGCACTGGCAATTATTTTCTGGGTGCCACTGTTTAGATCTAAAGCGGTAGGCAAGATTACCTCAGTTGCAACTCATGCCGAAGAGCGTAAAGCAGTTGTCAGATCTTCATTGACCTGGGGAATTGTCTTCTTCTTTGGTTTGCAATCAGGTGGCTTCTATTCCATTCTGAACTGGCTTCCATCGCTTCTTATCGATAGGGGAATGTCAGCTGTTGACGCAGGAAGTCTTTTGGGCCTAACCACTTTCGTTGGTGTTCCTTCAGGTTTCCTTGCTTCATTGTTGTTTAGAAAGTTCAAGTCACTGTCACTGATTGCTGTTGGTATGACTTCTTTGACCCTTGCAGGTCTTCTTATGATCTGGTTGTCACCTGAGCTTCTAGTTCTTGCCTGTGTGATTACTGGGTTTGGTTTTGCAGCCACATTCCCGTTGTCTTTGACACTTATTGGTTCTAGGGCAAGCACGAGCACCCAGACCACTCAGCTATCTGCACTTGCTCAAGGTTGGGGTTATCTGATCTCAGCTGCTGGAACTTTTGGGTTTGGTTTCCTAAGAGAGGTGACCGGTAACTGGGATGCAAGTTTGGTTTTGGTATCGGTTCTGACATTCATCCAACTCTTCGCTGGGGCAGTGGCTGGAAGAGATAAGCGGATACCTGCCGCTTAAAGTAAAAGACCCGCCGAAGCGGGCCTTTTAGAAGTTTGGTTTATAGAGCTGAAACCTTCTTGGCAATAGCTGACTTCTTGTTAGCTGCTGCGTTCTTGTGGAATACACCCTTTGAAACAGCCTTGTCTAGCTTCTTGGTAGCAACCTTTAGTGCCTCTGTTGCAAGAGCCTTGTCTCCAGCTGCTGCTGCTTCACGAACTGCACGAACAGCAGTTCTTACTTCGCTACGTACAGCCTTGTTGCGCTCTTGAGCCTTCAGGTTTGTGCCGATACGTTTGATCTGCGACTTGATATTTGCCATGTTTCACTTTCTTGAGGGGCTTTGTCCCGCTCACGCAGAACATCTTCAAAATTCTTGAGGTTTGTGGATTTGGAGGAACTGGTCATCTAAATCTCTAAAAGACTACCAGCGTTCTGGGCAATAGGGCAACCCATTCAGCCTATGAGTATTCTCAAACTGCCCTAGATTCCTAGGGTTTATGCGAGAATAAGGAGACGGCAATCGCCGTCAGTTCGCTCTTTTAGCTAAATCAAGAGGTCTCCTTTGTCGCCACGTGCCACCACTTCACTAGTGCCAGGTAAGACCAACCCTGAATTTATCCGCAATTTCTGCATTATTGCCCACATCGACCACGGTAAATCAACCCTTGCTGACCGCATGCTGCAGCTAACCGGTGTAGTCGATGATCGCTCTATGAGAGCCCAGTACCTAGACCGCATGGACATTGAGCGTGAGCGCGGCATCACCATCAAATCTCAGGCAGTAAGAATGCCTTGGGAGTTTGAAGGTAAGACCTACGCCATGAACATGATTGATACACCAGGGCACGTTGACTTCACATATGAGGTGAGCAGATCTCTAGCTGCCTGTGAGGGTGCAATCCTGCTTGTTGATGCAGCTCAGGGTATTGAGGCTCAGACTCTAGCGAACCTATACCTAGCAATCGAGAATGATCTTGAAATCATTCCTGTTCTAAACAAGATTGACTTACCTGCAGCTCAACCTGAGAAGTATGCAGAAGAACTTGCCAACCTGATTGGTGGGGACCCAGCAGACTGTCTACGTGTTTCTGGTAAAACAGGTGTTGGTGTTTCGGAACTTTTAGATCAGATCGTAAGAAAGATTCCAGCTCCAGTAGGAGACCCTAACGCTCCTGCAAGAGCGATGATTTTTGACTCTGTCTATGACTCATACCGTGGTGTTGTTACATACGTGCGCATGGTTGATGGATCAATGACTCCTCGTGAGCGAATTACCATGATGTCGACAAAGGCTGTTCACGAATGCCTTGAGATTGGTGTTTCATCACCAGAACCAGAACCAACTAAAGGTTTAGGTGTTGGGGAAGTAGGCTATCTAATCACCGGCGTGAAGGATGTTCGTCAATCTAAAGTTGGTGACACTGTTACCTCAGCGCTAAAGCCAGCAACTCAGGCTCTCAAGGGTTATTCAGAACCTAAGCCAATGGTTTATTCAGGTATTTACCCAATTGATGGCTCTGACTATCCAATTCTTCGTGAAGCACTAGATAAGTTGAAGCTAAGCGACGCCTCTTTGGTTTATGAACCAGAAACATCTGTTGCCCTTGGTTTTGGTTTTAGATGTGGATTCCTAGGTCTTTTACACCTAGAAATTATTACTGAACGACTAGAGCGAGAATTCAACCTAGATCTCATTGCAACTGCACCATCTGTAGTTTATGAAGTGACACTTGAAGATAAGAGACAGGTAACTGTTACTAACCCAAGTGAATACCCGGTTGGCAAGATCTCTAAGGTTCTAGAGCCAATGGTGAAGGCAACACTTCTTTCTCCGAAGGACTACGTCGGAACAATCATGGAGCTATGTCAGTCAAGAAGAGGAACTCTTGTTGACATGCAGTATTTCGGAACAGACCGTGTTCAGCTTCGTTACACAATGCCTCTTGCTGAAATTGTCTTTGACTTTTTTGACAACTTGAAATCTAGAACTCAAGGTTATGGATCTTTGGACTATGAAGAGTCAGGTATGGAGCAGGGAGACCTAGTAAAGGTTGACATTCTTCTTCAGGGCGAACAGGTCGATGCTTTCAGTGCGATTGTTCACAAAGACAAGGCCTATGCCTATGGTGTGATGATGACCACGAAGCTTCGTGAACTTATTCCTAGACAGGCATTCGAAGTTCCTATCCAAGCAGCTATCGGTGCTCGTATCATCGCTCGTGAATCTATTCGTGCTTTTCGTAAGGACGTTTTGGCCAAGTGTTACGGTGGTGACATCAGCCGTAAGCGCAAACTACTTGAGAAGCAAAAAGAAGGTAAAAAGCGCATGAAGATGGTGGGACGAGTTGAAGTTCCTCAAGAAGCTTTCATCGCTGCGCTATCTTCTTCAGCTGAGAAAAAAGGCGAGAAGAAAGCTAAGTAATGCCTCAGTTTCCTAAAGGGGAAAAAGCACCTGTTGATGGCCTGATACCTGAGTCAGCTCTAGTTGATGTTGAATCAAGAACTTTCCACGCCTATGTTCACGTTCCTTACTGTGAAGTGAAGTGTGGTTACTGTGACTTCAACACTTACACGGCAGATGAAATCGGAACATCAACTCAGGGAACTTTCGCTAAGACTCTAATCAGCGAAATAGATTTCGCTGAGGTGGCGCTAGAGAAGTCACGCTTTGCTAAGCGTGAGTTCACATCAGTGTTTTTTGGTGGGGGAACCCCAACCATGCTGCCAGCTACTGATCTAATCGCGATGCTCGAGAAACTAAAGAAAACCTTTGGTATCAAATCAACTGCTGACATCACTACAGAGGCTAATCCTGACTCAGTAGATGAGCAATACATTAAGGACCTTAAGGCAGGTGGCTTCAACCGTATTTCTTTTGGAATGCAGTCTGCTGTTCCGCATGTGCTAAAAGTATTAGAGAGAACTCACAAACCTGAGAACGTAGGCAAGGTTGTCGGCTTCGCCAAAGCAGCAGGGCTGGCTACAAGTGTTGACCTTATCTATGGAGCACCAGGGGAGTCATTGGCTGACTGGCAGCAAACCCTTGAAGCAGCGATTGCTTTAGATACCGATCACATCAGCGCTTACTCGTTGATTGTTGAACCAGGCACAAAGCTTGCTAGACAGGTAAAGATGGGTGAGGTTGATGCGCCTAATGATGACCTTCACGCTGAGATGTATGAACTAACAGAACAGTTACTGTCTCAAGCAGGATTTCTGAATTATGAAGTTAGTAACTGGTCTAAGAATGTTGAAGAACGTTCTGGTCACAACATGGCTTACTGGAAGTCCATGGACTGGTGGGGTTTTGGTCCTGGTGCTCACTCACACGTTGGGGGAGTTCGTTGGTGGAATGTTAAGAACCCGGCTGCTTACTCAGATCGAATGAGTGCAGGGCTTTCTCCAGCGTTAGAGCGAGAGATCATCGATCAAGAGAACAGAGACATTGAGAAGGTCATGCTGGAGACAAGAATCAGCGATGGCATCTCTTTGGATTGGATGAAATCTAAGGGTTTTGCTGAGCCCAATGTTGTCGCAGGGCTCATCGCTGATCAATTGGTTGAACCGATGGAAGCGATGCGGGGAAACATCATTCTCACAGCAAAGGGCAGGCTATTAGCCGATTTTGTCGTCCTAAAACTTCTTGGTTAGCAGATAATTTAAGCAGTAGAAGTAAAGGAGTTTCAAATGGGTTACTGCGTTTCATGTGCAAAGGATGTCAAGACAGGTAAGTTCTGTCCTACCTGTGGTCGTCAATTGCTCACAACCCAGCAACTAAAGGCCGAAGCAAGTGCCGCAGACAGAGTTGAAGTTCCTGTTGCTTCGAAGAGCAAACTAGCCATGTGGGTGCACCTTGCACCGCTGATTGCAGGTTTCGTGTCAATCTTCTTATTCGTTGCTTTGTTTCTTCTCTGGCTACCTGGTCTTCTGGTTAGAAACTCAGCAACCGCTACTGAGTTCGATAAGCGTCACGCAACTGAGTCAATGAACTTCCAACTAACTATGTTGGTCTTCTCAGTCGCCGCCACAATCTTTAGCATCGTCACAATCGGCATTGGATTACTGATTGTTGTTCCAGCTGCTATCGCGCTGGGTATCGCTGCTTTGATCTTCATGATTATGGGTTCAGTCGCTGCCAACGATGGCAGGGAATACAGATACCCACTAACTATCCGCTTCGTGAAGTAATATTGGCACTCTAGGAGTGAGAGTGCCAATAATCTCAATTCCTAGGAAACCAATAGGAATAAGGAGTTGAGATGATTTCAGAACGCAATGCAGCAGTTCTGCGTTCAATTATTGAAGACTTCATTTTGACTAACGAGCCTGTCAGCTCAAAAGCCCTTCTCGAACGTCACCAGTTTGGGGTCTCTAGCGCAACTATTAGAAACGACATGGCTGTTCTTGAGGAGGAAGGCTACATTCAAGCCCCACACACCTCTAGTGGTCGAGTGCCAACTGATAAGGGCTATCGAGTATTTGTTGATCAGATGATCAATTCCGAAGCAACGGCAGAACTGAAGAAGAACCTGGTTGAACTTAACAGATTGTTTTCTAAGACTTTAGATCAACTAACTGACCTTGATGAGAAGCTGCAAACCTCGGCTCAGCTACTAGCAAAGGCAACCGGTGAAGCTGCTGTAGTTCAGTATCCAAACCTACAGAGCACATTTGTTCGCTCTATTGAATTCGTGAAGGTTTCAGATAACAGAGTTCTTGTTCTTCTAATTACCCAAGCTGATCGTATTGCTCAACATATAGTCGTTTTGAACAATGAGATCACAGACAACAAGTTATCTGATCTAAAGAAGTCATTCAGCGAGGTATGCCAAGGTTCTTCGATTGAATCGTTGCCTGAGAAACTAAACGACTTGATTTCTAAGTCTTCACCAGATTCGCTTGCTAATGTAAAAGCTCTTTCAGAAGGACTACTTGTTCTTATCAAAGCTAAAAAACAAGACAAGGTCGCTTTTGCTGGAGCATCGAACCTAGTTCGTGCTGAACAAGAGTTTGCTGGTGGTCTTTCATCGCTACTTGAAACTTTCGATGAGGGCACAGACATTTGGAAAGTTTTGAACCTGTGGAAAATTGAGGCTGAAACTCCGAAGGCAATTATAGGTTCGGAGAACAGTGTTTTTGAGTTCTCAACTAGTTCACTGGTGCTCTCTGGATACAGTAACCACGGGACCGATCTTGCAAAGATTGCTGTTCTTGGACCAACTCGAATGAACTACGCGAGAAACCTTGCTGCTGTTCTAGCTTTGTCACAACTTTTATCAAAGAATCAAGAGGACTAATTGGCTGATCATTACGAAGTACTAGGCGTCTCTCGCGATGCTAGTCAAGAAGAGATCAAGAAGGCTTATAGAAAGCTTGCTCGTGAGCTACACCCAGATATGAACCCAGGGGAGAAGGAGCAAGAGCGTTTCAAGTTAGTCACGCACGCATATGAAGTACTAAGTGATGAATCTTCTCGTCAGCAATACGACATGGGTGGATCTTCACCATTTGGTGACAGCGCTGGCTTTGGTTTTGGAGACATCTTCGAGAACTTCTTCGGGGGCGGTCAAAGAGGACCTAAGCAGATGGCTGAACGAGGACAGGATGCCCTGCTAAGAGTCGAGCTAACTCTTGCTGAAGTTGTCTTTGGTGTTGAGAAGCAGATTGAGATTGATACTGCAGTTATCTGTGACACCTGTCATGGAACAACCTGTAGACCTGGAACTTCACCAATGGTGTGTGACATTTGTCGTGGTTCTGGTCAGATTCAAAGACAGGTCAGGTCTATTCTCGGCAACGTAATGACTTCTGCTCCTTGTGGTAGCTGTCGTGGTTACGGTCAGACTGTTCCAGACCCTTGTCTTGATTGCCGTGGTCAGGGTAGAACACGAGCCAGAAGAACATTGGACCTCAACATCCCAGGCGGTGTTGAACATGGATTGCGTCTTCAGTTATCAGGACAGGGTGAAGTTGGTTTCGCAGGTGGACCATCGGGAGACATCTACGTTGAGATAAGTGTTAGAGCCGATCAGTTCTTTGAACGCGATGGCGACGACCTAGTCGCCAACCTAGAAGTTCCTCTGCACGATGCAGCTCTTGGAACAATCGTCCCGATTGAAACATTTGATGGAAAAATTGATGTCGAAATCAAAGCAGGTGCTCAAACTGGTGATGTTGTCACGCTAAAAGCTAAAGGTATTAAGCATCTAAGACACAACGGTCGAGGAGATCTGCACGTTCGTATTCAGGTGCTAACTCCGTCAAAGCTTGACTCCAAGGAAAAGGAACTCTTTAAGAAGCTTGCTGAGTTGCGCAAATCAGATAAGCCTGGCTTAGCCAAGGTGAATCAATCTAACTTCGGGCGTAGGTCTCGCAGGTAATGGTTGAGCCACTATTTCATAAAGAGAACCTAACTGCTGCAGTTGGTGCTGTACTCGAACTTGATGGTCCCGAAGGCAAGCATGCTGTTCAGGTTAGAAGAATGCGTCAAGGCGAGGCTATTCAATTAAGCGATGGCAAGGGGCAAAGAGTTAGAGGAACTGTCTCATCAATCTCTGGTTCAACTCTTCAGCTCCTAGTTGAAGAAGTTATTCATGAGGAGTTGCCTCTAAGGCAGATAACTTTGGCTCAGGCGCTTGCTAAAGGTGATCGTGATGAGATGGCTATTCAGGCTGCAACGGAACTTGGTGCCACGAGGATTATTCCTTGGCAAGCTAGTCGCTCTATTTCTAGATGGGATGGAGCAAAGGTTGCTAAGGGTCTGCTTCGTTGGCAGCAGATTGTAAGCGAAGCTGCCAAGCAAAGCTTGAGAGCTTTCACCCCAGAGGTAGCGAACATCGCTGACACTAAGCAACTTGGCAGCATCCTCAAAGACTTCGATTCGGTGTTGGTCTTAGACACGACTGCCACAAAGACTCTCTTAGAGACAGCCATTCCAGAGGCAGGGAAGATAGCCGTGGTTGTTGGGCCTGAAGGTGGAATTGAGCAGAGTGAGCTTGACTTACTTGAAGCAGCTGGAGCGAAGCTAGTTAGCCTAGGAAGCAATGTCTTGAGAACTTCAACAGCAGGCCCTGCTGTTATTGCAGCCCTGTTGTTGGGCAATCTTTAGGTCAACCCTAGAATTAGACAAACAAGGAGTTTCATTGGATTGCATTTTCTGCAAGATTACCTCGGGAGAAATCCCCGCAACATTCGTAGCTCAATCAGAGCACGCAGTTGCCTTTAACGACATTAACCCAACCCAACCAGTACACGTGTTAGTTGTTCCTAGAGTTCACTACACAGATGTTGCTCACTTGGCTGTGTCAGATACTGAAGTTCTTGCTGATCTAATTCAACTGGGTGTGAAGGTAGCTGAAATGACTTCAACTGGATCTTTTAGATTGCAATTCAACACCGGAGCAGAAGCGGGTCAAACTGTATTCCACGCTCATGGTCACATCACTAGCAGAACTCCGAGGTCTTAGTGTCTAAAGAAGCAAAACCTCAAGACACCAAGCTCGAGTTCTCAATCAATCTTCCTAACCCAATTGATGTGTTTGGCCCTGAAGATGAACTTCTGAAATCTATTGAAGCTCTGCATCCAGAAGTATCAGTTATGGTTCGTGGAAATGTTGTTAGCATCACTGGTCAAGAAGCTGCTTGCTTTGCAATCAAGAAGCTAATCGATGAAGCAATCAAGCTTGTTGAAGCAGGACACGTCATAGCACCAGCAGACATTGCAAGATCGGCCAGAATGATTGACAATCAAGTTTCCCCAGCACAAATGCTAAGTCAAAGCATTATTTCAAGTAGGGGTAAGAACATCAGACCGAAAACGGTCAACCAGAAGAACTATGTCGATGCCATCGATCAGAACACGATTGTCTTTGGTATCGGACCTGCTGGAACAGGTAAAACTTATCTAGCCATGGCCAAAGCGGTTCAAGCACTGAATAGAAAA
>JAULUM010000044.1:0-2420 GCA_032111565.1 Rhodoluna sp.
CAATGCTGTTACTAGCCCGGAGCGATTGATTCCAGCTTGACAACGAACAAGAACCTTCTTGCCACTCTTCCAGTCAGCGTGAACTTCTCTAACCATGAAGAACAGGTCTGTCTCGGGGTCAAGATCAGTCATGTCGCCATCGTGGAAGGCGAAGCGGATTTCTTTTACGCTTCTGCCAACGGCATTAGCTGCAGAATAGAGTGTCGCGACTGTGTCAAAGTGCTTCTTGGTTACTTGACCGGTTGAGATCGCAGGGAAGTTACGAGCGTAGCTAAACGCACTTCCGCTGTCCCTTAGGTAAGCACCCATGGTGTCGCTGTCATCTGTGCCACCTTGGTAAAGACCTGGGCAGACTTCGTTCCAGAGTTCTACTGGATAGTAATTTGTATTCATTTTCTTTATCTTTCTTTTACTAAACTTTTGAGATTGGTTCTGTTAAGCATTGGCACTGTTGTACTGCTTAGGCAGCATGAGCTTGGCCGCTTTCCTGCGAACCAAAAGCTGCACTGACTTCGTTGTAGATAGTTTCAACTACCAAAGCCCATGTCTCCGGAGTTTCCTTTTCAGGCTGGTAACCACCAGCTCCACCAATCAGAACTCTTCCCTCTGAGTGCTTGATTGCCATGTCTGCAACCATCTCAGCTGCATACTTGAAGCCCTTGGCTGTGTAGTTGTTGTTCACACCGATGTTGTTTGGTCCGGTGTGACCATCAGCTCCTGCAGCGAGCAGGATCACATCTGGCGCATAAGCGTCGATGATCTCTTTAGCTCTGTCGATAGCATCCATGAACACATCGTCACCGTCTCCGGACCTTACACAGAAGTTGTAGCAGTGATCTGCTTCATCGTGAATAGCACCAAATGTGGTTTGGAATTTGTAGCCGCTAGGAAAGATGCTGCCATTGTGAATAGAGATTCTAGGAATGCCAGAACCTACTAGCATCTCGGCAACTCCATCACCTGCGTGAATGTCCCAATCCAGGTATAGAACCTTAAGGCCTGCTGATTTCAAGGCCACGGCTGCATACGCCATGTCGTTGAAGACACAGAAGCCCGATGCTGAACTGTATTTCGCGTGATGCTTAGCACCCTGAGGATTGAACACAACCTTAGCTGCTCCTGCCAGAATCAGTTCAACAGCACGAATAGTTCCTTTGAACATCACGTATGCTGTCTGACCCATGATCGGCTTAGTGCCATCCCACTGACCGCACTTGCCGTCCAACACAGTTTTTATGTATTCGGCGTCGTGTGTAGACAATAGGGCTTTCATGTCAGAGGACTCTTTAGATTCATCCACAGGATTAACGATCACTGCTTTTGAACCAAGAGCTTTGACAAGAATAGTGAGTGCATTCTTCGCTCTGATTGGGTTGGTTGGGTGGGAGCCATCGCCTGGACCTAGTAGCCAGTTGAGGTATAGGTCGCTGTATACGATTGCTAGTTGGTTTTTGAATGTGTTCAATTCTTTATTCCTTTTTTTCGTCGGACGAATCCTCTTCTTTCATTGCTTCAACCATTTGCTTGTGCAGTTGGTTGACATGTTGCAGCCTCTCAGCTGGCGTCATTGCTTTCCACTTTTCAGCGTTCAATTCAAAGACCACTGGCCTCTTTTCTTCATCGCCCACTAGTTCTTTTCTTCTTCCGACCTGTTGTCACCTTTGATCTCAGGTAGAGATAGCCCTTCACACAACTTCTCTGCTGCCATCTCGGTCCATGCAATTTGCTCTTGCTCTGAAAGTGCTGCAAGGTTCCTCGGTAATTGAGTCAAGAGCTTGTTGAGGCTTTCTCGGGCAGTCTGATCTGAGTGGGATAGTGAGTTACCATCTGAATCCAGAATCGAACTACGAGCTTCATCATCTTCAACAGCAAGCATCGCTAGCCACACTTTGTTTAATGCAGATGCAAATTTCTTACCTCTGGTTTCAGCCACACGGTTCTTGAAGTTTGAATACTTCAGATCACCGCCGCGGTCTAAGAACCATTCGATGAATGGGCCGTCACCGACGAAAACCCTGTATGGGTAATCGCCTTTAGGTGATCTCTTGATCTCAACTTGAGCTTTTGTAGCCAGCGCTTCGAGAGACAATCTGTCTCTCGAACGCACTGTCACAACGCCAGGGTGCTCTGGCTTACGCACTGCAGAGATAAATCCGGTATCAGTAAATATCCACATATTTAGTTACCGTCCGAATCTCTAGACTTACGGTCACGCATCTGACGATTCTTGAATTCCTTCATCATCTTGCGCTTGTAGTTGATGTCGCCTTCGAGAGCAGAGAACATGAACATGTCACTTGTTTGTCTAAGTCGAAGAGATGATCTGTCTCCAAGGCTGTTCTTTGCCATGAAGTCTTGAAGCTCTTTACCTGCAGCTTCTAGAAGTGCGTTTGCTTCAGATACTCGACCCTGGTCGAACA
>JAULUM010000045.1:0-3252 GCA_032111565.1 Rhodoluna sp.
AATCCTTTCTAAGTCAGGCGAGATTATTGCTCTTGATGGCAAGGTCTCTCTAGATGACAACGCTGAGTTCCGTCACCAGAGAGAAACTTTGGAGCGTGACCAGCTAGATCCTCTAGAGGCTAAGGCTAAGGAATCGGATTTGAACTACGTCAAGCTTGACGGTGAAGTTGGAATCATTGGTAACGGTGCAGGTCTTGTTATGTCAACGCTTGACGTTGTTGCTTATGCAGGTGAGCGTCACGGTGGAGTGAAGCCAGCTAACTTCTTGGACATCGGTGGTGGAGCTTCTGCTGAAGTTATGGCCGCAGGTCTAGATGTAATTCTTGGTGACCCACAGGTAAAGAGCGTGTTTGTTAACGTATTCGGTGGAATCACCGCTTGTGATGCTGTTGCTAACGGAATCGTTGGTGCTCTAGCAACTCTTGGTTCTTCTGCTACTAAGCCTCTGGTTGTTCGCCTTGATGGTAACAATGTAAATGAGGGACGCAAGATTCTGGCTGATGCAAATCACCCACTAGTAACCGTTGTTGACACTATGGACGAAGCTGCTGACAAAGCTGCTGAACTCGCTAACCGCTAAAGAGAGATTTATAAATGTCTATTTTTCTAGATAAGAACAGCAGAATCATTGTTCAGGGTATGACTGGTTCTGAAGGTATGAAGCACACCAGAAGAATGCTTAAGGGTGGATCAAACATCGTTGGTGGTGTTAACCCTCGCAAAGCTGGAGAGACCGTTGATGTTGACGGCACTGCAATGCCAGTATTCGGAACTGTTGCAGATGCAATGAAGGAAACCGGTGCAAACGTATCTGTAATCTTCGTGCCACCTGCATTTGCTAAGTCAGCAGTTATCGAAGCTATCGATGCTGGTATTGAACTTGCAGTTGTAATCACTGAAGGTATTCCAGTTCACGACTCAGCGAGCTTCTGGGCATACAGCGTATCTAAGGGCAACAAGACCAGAATCATCGGTCCTAACTGCCCAGGTATTATCAGCCCAGGAAAATCAAACGCTGGAATCACACCTTCTGACATCTCAGGTCCTGGTCCTATCGGACTAGTTTCTAAGTCAGGTACCTTGACTTACCAGATGATGTTTGAGCTTCGTGACATTGGTATTTCAACCGCTATCGGTATTGGTGGAGACCCAGTTATTGGAACCACACACATCGATGCACTTGCTGCTTTCGAAGCAGATCCAGAAACTAAGGCAATTGTTCTTATCGGTGAAATTGGTGGTGACAGCGAAGAGAAAGCTGCTGCATACATCAAGGACAACGTGACTAAGCCAGTTGTTGCCTACGTTGCAGGATTCACTGCTCCTGAAGGTAAGACCATGGGTCACGCTGGAGCTATCGTTTCAGGTTCTGCTGGAACTGCTCAGGCTAAGAAGGAAGCATTCGAAAAAGTCGGTGTGAAGGTTGGTAAGACTCCTAGCGAGACTGCTGCCCTAATGCGCGGTGTTATCGCTAGCCTTTAGTTCATGCGTATAAAGGCATTTGCTAGAGGTGCACTGGGATCAGCATTTGTTGTTGCCCTAGGCTTGGTAAGCATATTTTCCCTAAACGTCATTACTTGGTTAGTTGAACAAACCCAAGGCGTAACTTTTCAAACAGTTCTGCAGGACACTTCTCGCACTTGGCTCAATGCTCACGGCGTTGCCATCTTGTTTGCTGAAGGTAAAGTTGCTGGACTAAAAGTTCCTGCCTATGATTTTGATTTCATCCCACTAGGTTTTTCCATTCTGATCTGCTGGGCTATGTATCGAACAGGTAAGAAGCTAAGCGGTGAAAAGTATCTGAGCTTTGCATGGCTTGGAGCAGTAATTGCTTATCTAGCTGTTGCAGTGTTAGTTACCAGCCTTGCAGTTACTAAAGCAATATATGTAGTTCAATGGCAGGGTGTGTTTATTCCTGTTGCTCTTCTGACAGTGTTGGTAATTGTTGGTTCAGTAGTTGGCAGCCCAATACTTTATGAAGATTCAGAACCCAGTGTTCTAAGAGAACGATTTAGAAACTTCTTTATTGACTTAGCAGATCGATTGCCTTGGGCTATCAAACCTTTGATTTCTCCGGCACTAAGAGCCGGTACAGGTGTGGTTGCGACCATGAGCTTTGTCAGCGCAATCATGATTTCAGCAATGCTGGCAGTGAACTGGATTGAAATCATCAAGCTATATCAATCACTTCAACTAACTTTCCTAGGAACCTTGACTGTTAGTGCAGGGCAGATGGCTATCCTTCCTAACTTGATTGCTTTTGGTAACTCATGGCTGACAGGTGTTGGCTTCTCTGTTGGCCAAGGTTCTATGGTTAGCCCGATGGTGACAGAGTTAGGTCCACTGCCTGCGATTCCAATACTTGGAGCTCTTCCGGTATCGGGATCTAGCCTTGGAATCCTCTTTATTCTTGTTCCTCTGCTGGCAGCGTTCTTTGCAACTCTGTTGGTGAAATCACACACCGCTGAACTGAGGTTCAACTATGCATCTGCTACAACCGCTGCCATCTCACTTGGGCTTGCTATCGGCTTTGTCGCAGCGGTCCAGATGTTCATTATGGTTGAGCTGGCTAGTGGCTCTATAGGTCCAGGCCGGATGAGCTTAGTTGGTGCTGATTCTTGGCTAGTTGCTGGAGTTACATTCATTGAAGTGAGTATTGCTTCGATCTTGGCCGCATTCTTTAGCGCCAGGCCTGAGGCTGCCGATACTGAACTGATTCGACGAATATCGAACGGTAAAATAGCCAAATGATATCTGTTGTTGTTCTCATCTCGGGCAGCGGATCCAACCTTCTTTCTTTGCTTCAGAAAAGTGAAAACCCTTTATACCCAGCAAAGATTGTTGCGGTTGGTTCTGATAAAGATGCACCTGGCTTAGAGCATGCAGAACTCTACGAGGTTGACACTTTTGTTGTGAATCCTGAAAGGTTTACCTCTAAAGAGAAGTGGGCAGAAACGCTGCTAGCTAACGTGTTGCACCACCAGCCCGATCTAGTTGTCTTGGCTGGGTTTATGAAGATATTGCCACCTAACTTTGTATCAGCACTAAAGGGCAAGCTCATTAACATTCACCCAAGCTTGCTACCTGATTTCAAAGGTGCTCATGCTGTTCGCGATGCACTGGCAGCTGGGGCATCAAAGACCGGAGTCACCATTCACTACGTTGACGAAGGCGTTGACACTGGTGAAATCATTGTTCAAAGCGAAGTCATGATTGAGCAAGGGGATACTGAGCACAGTCTTCATGAACGTA
>JAULUM010000046.1:0-1122 GCA_032111565.1 Rhodoluna sp.
CTACGGCAGGAAGCAAAAAGAAATTAAGGACATGACTTTCAACTCAGCATTAGGGTTTGGTCTGGGTCAAGCTCTCGCTGTGATTCCTGGCGTTTCAAGATCTGGAGCAAGCATTAGTTTCGGCCTGTTTGCTGGATTCAATCGTGCAGCAGCAGCCAGATTTTCTTTTCTTATTGGAATACCAGCGGTTCTTGCCAGTGGATTGATTGAGTTCTCTGACAGTTACCAACACTTGGATGAAGCAGCACTAACAGGCACCATAGTTGCCACCATTACTTCATTCGTTGTTGGTTATGCAGTAATCGCAGGATTGTTGAAATACCTAAACAAGGGTTCATTCATGCCGTTTGTTATTTGGCGTTTGATTGTTGGAGTTGCGTTACTCATCATGCTCAGTAACGGCTGGATCACTGCCTAGGACTTAGGCGGTTCTGCATCACCTTCATTTTGTCTAAGAAACTTTTCAAACTCTAGAGCTAGCTGATCTGTGGTGATTTCTTCTGCCTCTGCTTCATCTCTAGTTTTCTCTAAAACTGTGATGTAGTTCTGAAGGTCTTCATCGCCTTCAACGAAAGTATCTACAGATCTTTCCCATTCGAATGCAGCTTCCGAGATTTCTTTATGGTCAACTGTGAATCCGAGCATAATCTCTAGGTCGTTGATAAGTGCAAGTGCAGCCTTAGGAGATGGCATTGAGGCAACATAGTGGGGGACTTGGGCCCAAATAGATATGGTTGGAATGCCTGCCTTTTCTATGGCATGGCCTAGTACCGACATGAAACCGGCACGACCGTCGTAGTTGCTTCTCTCAATTCCTAGTGCATTTCGAACCGAAGCAGTCTGGCTGTTCTTATAAACCTTTATTGGTCTTGTGTGTGGAGCTTCTGCAGCTAGAGATCCAAGCATGATTACAGCTTGAATGTCACGATCTTCAATTACTTCAACAAGTTCAGAGATCAGGTGCTGCCATTGAAGAGCAGGTTCTTGACCAGTTAAGAAGTAAAGACTGATGTCTTTCTGCTGAATAGGTGTTCTAGGTCCTGGGCCGAACAGCTCAATACTTGGCCATAAGAAGTCACGTTCACCATGTTCATCTAAAACAATGATTGGTCTTTGACGAAG
>JAULUM010000046.1:1132-9998 GCA_032111565.1 Rhodoluna sp.
TTCGATTAGAAGTTCTGAAGCTAACTTGTCTTTGATGTATGAAACCGCCCCGGTTGAAGCCATTCCCGCATCTGTCCAACCGTCTAAAGCAACAATCAGTACTCGTCCACCAAAGATATTTGAAATCTCGTTCAATCAATCACCATTTCACTTACATCAGTCATAAGAACTCTAATTCATTCCGGCAGATTAGACTTTTCCCATAATGCTAGGTCGCAAACCATCTTTCGCTGTTCTTTTCGATATGGACGGCACAATCATCGACTCCGAGCCATATTGGATGGCTAGTGAGCAGGCTTTGGCTGCTGAGCATCAGGGTACTTGGACACAGGACGATGCCAAGACCATCATTGGCATGAGTCTAGATAAATCAGCAGAAGTATTCAAAGATCGCACAAATGTTCCTCTTCAAACGGATGAGATAGTCAACCGACTATCAAATGAAGTTCAAAGCAGGCTTGAGAAAGTTATTCCATGGCGACCTGGGGCCAGAGAGCTGCTCTTGGATCTAAAGAAGCACAATGTGAAAACTGCCTTAGTCACAATGTCCCTCCACAGAATGGCTCAACAAGTTGTTGACGCTATTGATTTTGACGCTTTTGACGTGATTGTCGCAGGCGACGATGTCACAAGAGGAAAACCTCATCCTGAAGCGTATGAGAAAGCTGCTGCTCTGCTAGGTTTTGATCCTAAGAACTGTATAGCTTTTGAGGATTCCAGTACAGGCTTAGCTTCAGCTGAAGCAGCAGGCACCTATGCGATAGGAGTTCCCAACTTCATCGAAATCCCGTCAAAGCCAGGCCGAATTCTTTGGCCTACTCTTGAGGGAGTAACTTACAAACAGTTGAGGAAACTTATCTAATGAGCGAGAAGCCAAGAAAACATCGCGGGCCTTTTGTCGCAGGGGAGAGAGTTCAGCTAACTGGACCTAAAGGTCGACTGAACACGATTACCTTAGTTCAAGGTGCCAGGTTCGGCACCCACCGAGGCGACATCCTGCACGATGAAATCATTGGCAAGCCAGATGGCTCAATTATTGTTAGTCAATCAGGCGTCGAGTATTTAGCATTCAGACCACTGCTAACTGACTTTGTTTTGTCTATGCCTCGCGGTGCTGCGATTGTTTACCCAAAGGACGCAGCCAGCATCGTAACTATGGGGGATATTTTCCCTGGAGCTAGAGTTGTTGAAGCAGGTGTTGGTTCTGGAGCACTAAGCATGTACCTTCTCAGAGCAATCGGTTCTGATGGTCATCTAACTTCCTTTGAAAGAAGACAAGAGTTTGCTGAGATCGCTGAAGCAAACGCATGCACTCACTTCGGCATTAGACCAGCTAACTGGGACATCCGCATTGGCAGCCTTGAGGTTGAACTTTCAAACCACGTTGAAGCAGGAACAATTGACCGAGTAGTACTAGACATGCTTGCTCCTTGGGAGTGCATTGAACAGGTATCTAAAGCACTTGCTCCTGGAGGGGTGCTTATCTGTTACGTGGCAACAGTTACTCAGCTATCACGTGTTGCTGAGGAAATCAGAGCAAGCGAGCAATATGCAGAACCAGATGCTTTTGAGTCTCTTGTTCGTGGCTGGCACCTTCAGGGCTTGGCAGTTAGGCCAGAGCATCGCATGGGCGGCCACACAGGCTTCCTGCTGACCGCGAGAAGATTAGCCCCAGGGGCCAAGTTGCCTAGCTTTAGTAGACGCAATAAGCCTGAGTTTGAAGATGAAGATATTGCCATTTGGAACCCAGAGCACGTTGGAGAGCGCGGAATCAGCGAAAAGAAGCTAAGAAAATCAATTCGATCAGCTAAAAACTCAGCAGAAGCAACTCTCAAGGGATTTGACCAAAACGACGAGTAAACTGGAGAAAATCCAAAGAAAGTTGTAACTGTGTCCAAAATCAGCGCCATTCTAATTTCCTCTGCACTTGCCATCTCACTAACCGGTTGTATGTCTAACGCAACCCCAGAGGTAAGAGCATTCGAAGGTCTTTCTCAGGCTTGCGAAAGCCTCAAGGGTGGCCCTGAGATTGACGCAGTTAAGGTAACAGCCGAAAAAGGCAAAGTTCCAAAAGTTGAGTTTGCTACCTCAGAGCCGGGTGCTTCAGTCAATGCTCCTTTAGCTGGAATCAAATCAACACAGAGCAAGATTGTTCGTGAAGGTGATGGACCTAAGTTCACTGGTAACCAGTTGATCACAATCGACTACGCAGTATTCTCAGCAACAACAGGAACCCAATTAGCCGCTAACCTTTGGAACGGCACTGACTCTGCATCTCAGGTATTCGACACACAAGAGGGCACCAAGCAGTACTGTGATGCACTGAGTGGCGCAAAGCAGGGTTCTGTTGTAGCTTTTGCGCTTCCTGCAACTGACAATGACCCAGAGGGCTCACTATTCGTTATTGAACTAAAGAAGGTTTATCTTCCATACGCCAATGGCTCAGCAAAAGCCCCTGAGGCCGGTTTCCCTGCAGTTGTTCTAGCACCTACCACTCGTCAGCCTGGTTTAGTTCAGCCCAACTTTTCAGCTCCAACAGAGTTCAAGAGATCAATTCTGATTGAAGGTAAGGGCGAACTTGTGAAGAATGGTGACTCAATCACAGTTCATTACACCGGTTGGGTATGGTCAGACTCTATTGGTGACCCATTTGATTCTTCATGGGTTGCGCGAGATGCTCAGACCCCTATGAGTCCAGCAACATTCACTCTTAGCACGGATAACCTAATCCCTGGCTTCGTGAAGGCACTGGAAGGCGTTGCAGTTGGTTCACAGGTGATTGCAGTTATGCCTCCTAGTGACGCTTACGGAGAAAACGGACAGGGCTCAATTCCAGCTAACTCAACACTTATTTTCGTTATCGACGTTCTAGGTATTAACAAGTAGCATTTGGCTTAATGGCTACCAAAGATCCTGACGATTTCGCACTCGGTAAACCTGAGCGGTTATTTAACCTGACCTGCACATTGTTGTATGCGACTGAGGGTCTGACCAAGAAGCAGATTCTGCAAACTGTTCGTGGCTATGACGACGAATACAAACAGGGTGGAGATAACTCAACTCTGGAGCGCAAGTTCGAACGTGACAAGGAAAGCCTTCGCGAGATCGGCATTCGCATTGAAACAGAGATTCCTAAGCACGAGGATGAGAACAATCAAGTTTCTACCTATCGCATCAAGCGCGAGGGTTTCTCCTGGCCGAAGAATGTGAAGTTAACTCCTAAGCAACTTGCTCTTCTGAATCTTGCTGCGGAAGCATGGGCGGGTGGATCGCTTTCAACAGATGCTAGCCGCGGAATCACCAAGCTTAGAGCGTTGGGTGTTGTTGGGCAGTCATCCGACATTATCGGTATCTCTCCAAAGATCCACACCTTCGAGCCTGCATTCAAAGACATTGATTTCGCCATTGCCGAATCGCAAGTTATCCAGTTTGATTACAGAAACCCAAAAACTGGTGAGATTCAAACCAGAACACTACAACCTTGGCTTATGCGCCAGATAGCGGGTGCATGGCTGGTATTAGGTTTTGATGAAATGCGTGAGGCGCCAAGGAACTTCATGCTCAGAAGGATCGTTAGCAAAGTTCGCACTGTGACCGAAGGTCGTGAGCTTAGGCTATTCACCCCTCCTGAACAATCTGTGATCGATGAGGCCGTCCGTGAGTTAGACGAGCACGCAAGAAGTCAAGAAGCAGTCCTAAAGATTACTCCAGGCAGCGAAGCGTGGTTTAGATATGAATTAGACCTAGAGCCTGATCGCAAGGATGATTTGCATCGCTTGAACTACCACGATCTTTATGTCCTAGCAGAGCAACTTAGAGAGTACTCAGACCAGATTGAAGTCATCAAGCCAAAAGAACTAGCTGTACTAGTTCAAGAAGGTTTCCGAAAGGTGGCTGACCTTCATGGCTGATGAAATCAAACTCAATGATGCTGACCGCTTCAACCTAATGCTTGCTCTGACGGGACTTCTTGTTGATGGTGAAGAGTACACAGTTGAAGAACTAGTTGAACACTTCAAGGTGTCCAAAAAGGAAATCGTCAAAGCGGTCAAGATGATTAGCTATACCGACTTGATGAAATCAAATCAGGACGGCTCATACGAAGTTGACTACGACGATTTGCGAGAAGGCTTTGTCTCTATTCGTTACACATTCAGTAAGGCAATCGATGAGGTGCCTAGGTTATCTTCAAGGCAGGCATCTGCTCTAGCAGCTGGTTTGGTTTACCTGAGTTCACTGCCTGGCCTTGTCGATAATGCCGAGATTGAAGAACTACAGAAAATTCTGGCATCAGATGACAGCGTTGAAAAGAAAAAGACGGTTCTGATTGAAACAGGGAATAGAGATTCAGATCTAGTCGCTATTCGCGAAGCTATGGCAAGTGGGGTTAGCATCACCTGCGATTATCTGAACCTCAGGGGAGAGACCACTCTAAATAGAGAACTTGAACCTCTTCGTATTGATTCTCAGGGCGAGGTTATCTATCTGAGGGCATGGTGCCCTGTGAACAAGGACGTTAGGTCTTTCAGACTTGACCGTATGAGAAATGCGAGGCCAACTGATTCTCCAATCAGTCAAGCGGCCTTGGATGCTGAACTAGTTGATGAAATCTACACATCTTCTGAAACTGACACCGAAGTTACCCTGGAAGTAGATCCTGAGGCCTACTCACTTATCTATGACTTCAAACCTGTTGAAGAGCCAGAGTCAGTGAACAAGACCGTGAAGCGTTTCAAGATTCACGTTGGCGATGTTCGTAACCTAGGTCGAGTTATCGCTAGATTCGGAGGAGCAGCCAGAGTTATCAGCCCTGAGATTGCCCGCCAGTCTGTAAGAGATTTTGCCCTGAATGCTCTAGGAGAACGTTCTTCAACGACACCAAAGGACGCCGAGTAAATGCAGGATCTCTGGGCTTATGTTTTAGGAGCAGTGGCTCTATTCACCTTGGTGAGCCTAGGCTATGTGGGCTATAAGCTTCGTTCTTCAGCAACCAGGGTGAATCGCTCTCTTGACCCAATCCTGCAGAAGTCAAAAACCCTTAAGATTGAGATAAGTGCTCTTAAGCGTTCCAGGTTGGATAGACAGCGTAGGCTTGAGAGCAAAGACACCCAAGTTACTCCTAAAAAGTAAGGTTTGAATTATGAATTTACAGGGCTGGGAAATCGGCATCATTCTTCTTATTGTTCTCGTCATTTGGGGAGCACCTAAGCTGCCTTCTTTTGCTAAGAGCCTTGGTGAGTCAATGCGTATCTTCCGCAAGGAAATGAAGCAGATGGGCGACGAGCGCGAAGGCGACAAGAAGGCTAGTTCTGAGAAAGAACAACCTAAAAACGACTAATGGCACTTCGCCGTAACCCCGAAAAGAGGATGAAGCTCTCGGGGCACCTTAGAGAATTACGCAAAAGACTCTTTAGATCAGCCTTTGCCATACTCGGTGGCACTATCGTGGGCTGGGAACTGTTCAACTATGTCTTTGAAGAGTTGCAAAAGCCAATCCTTAAAGTTGCAAGTGAAGCAAACGTAGACGCAACAGTTAACTTTGGTTCTGTAGTTTCGGCTTTCGATCTGCGCCTGCAGATAGCTTTCTTTATTGGCCTCTTTCTAACTAGCCCGTTCTGGCTGTATCAGATTTGGGCTTTCATAGCACCAGCATTTCGCAAGAGAGAGCGTAAATACACTGTTATCTTCACTCTCGCAAGCACGCCTCTTTTCTTAGGTGGTGCTTACCTAGGTTGGTCACTCTTTCCATTGTTTGTTAGAACGCTTCTTGGTTTCACACCTGAGGGAAGTTCTAACGTAATCAATGCATCAGAATACGTCTTATTTACTGTGAGAGTTCTGCTTGTCTTCGGTATTGCCTTCGTTCTCCCAGTTGTGCTTGTACTTCTTAACTCCCTGGGTGTTATCAGTGGAAGAACTATTCTCAAGGGTTGGCGTCCAGCAATATTCATAATCTCCGTCATCGCTGCTCTTGCGACACCTGTGTCAGATCCGCTATCAATGTTCTTACTCATGATTCCATTGATGGCTTTCTATTACCTGGCAGCTGGTATCGCCCTCTTGAACGATAAGCGAAAAGCTAGAAGGAACAAGACTCTACTAACTGATACTGACCTAGCAGCTGACTACAAACCAGATTCCATCTCCTGATGGAAGACGAACTAACACCAGCCGAGAGATTTGCTCGTGCCAAAAAGAACAAACTAAATCCCAGCCTCGAAAGCTTTAGGGGTCTTCTAAAGTTCCCACTCGATGACTTTCAAGAGAAGGCTTGCCTTGCTCTGGCTGAAGGTCAAGGTGTTTTAGTTGCAGCGCCTACGGGTGCAGGTAAAACTATCGTCGGAGAGTTTGCCATTCACCTAGCGGTTGAAAAAGAGCTAAAGGTTTTCTACACCACACCTATCAAGGCTCTAAGTAACCAAAAGTACTCAGAGCTAAAGTCCAGATACGGCGCAGAGCGTGTTGGTCTTCTTACCGGAGATACCAACATCAACGCCGACGCCCAAATCTTGGTTATGACTACCGAAGTTCTGCGCAACATGATTTACGCCAACTCAAACTCTTTGATCAGCCTTGGCTTTGTTGTCATGGATGAGGTTCACTATCTGGCGGATAGGTTCAGAGGAGCGGTATGGGAAGAGGTAATCCTTCACCTACCTAAGGATGTGAAAGTAGTTTCTCTAAGTGCAACTGTTTCTAACGCTGAGGAGTTCGGGGCTTGGCTTGATGAAATCAGAGGCGGCACCACAGTAATCGTCTCCGAAGTCAGGCCGGTGCCTCTCAATCAGCACGTTTTGTTTGGTGATGAACTTATTCCTCTGTTTGATGATTCAGACAAAGAGCTGCGAGTCAATGTTGACTTGGTGCAAAGACATGCCAACAAACTTCGCCAGCCAACTAATAGACCAATTCGTGGAAGACGTGGACATCAAGGCTTCCCTGATCGAAACCTAGGTCGAATCTATAAGGCAAGTAAGCCGGATATCATCGATCTGCTTGATGAAGCAGATTTGCTGCCAGCTATCTTCTTTATCTTTTCAAGAGCCGGTTGCGAAGCAGCAGTTCAATCAGTTCTGGCCTCTGGCATAAGACTTACCAAACCTGAAGATAAGCAAATCATTCGTAGAGTTGCCGAAGAGAAGTGTGGCAGCATCGCTGACGAGGATTTAGCAGCTCTCGGTTACTTTGAATGGCTATCTGCTCTGGAGAGGGGAGTAGCAGCTCACCACGCTGGATTGCTGCCTGCTTTCAAGGAAGTAGTTGAAGAGCTTTTCCTTAGGAAACTAGTGAAGGTTGTTTTTGCAACAGAGACGCTTGCTCTTGGAATCAACATGCCTGCAAGAACCGTTGTTCTAGATCGTTTAGATAAGTTCAACGGTGAAGGACGTGTGCAAATCACTCCAGGTGAATACACGCAACTTACAGGTAGAGCTGGTAGAAGAGGAATCGACGTCGAAGGTCACTCTGTTATTCAGTGGGCAGCAAACCTTGATCCAACCTATGTAGCGGGTCTAGCGTCCAAGAGAACGTACCCGTTGATATCTTCTTTCCGTCCTACATTCAACATGGCAGTGAATTTGATTGAAGCTTTCGGACAAAGACGTTCTAGAGAAGTGCTAGAGACATCCTTCGCTCAATTCCAAGCAGACCGTTCGGTTGTTGGTTTAGCTAGAGGAATTCGTGAGAAACAAGCATCGCTTGACGGTTACGAAGAATCGATGCGCTGCCATGTGGGTGACTTCAGAGAGTATGCACGCCTTAGACGTCAAGTTAGCGATCTAGAACGAGAAATCGCTCAGTCAGGGCGACAGGCCAGAAGAAACGATCTTCGTCAAACCAAAGGCATGCGGCAACTTGAGATTAGAGTAACCAATCTCAAGCGTGAGTTACGTTCACATCCATGTCACGCCTGTCCAGACCGTGAATCACACTCTCGCTGGGGTGAGCGCTGGTACAAACTTGAGCGTGAAACAGCAGCCATAATCAAACAGATTGAATCTCGAACAAACCAGGTAGCAAAGACTTTCGACCGTATCACTGAAGTTCTGATTGAACTTGAATACGTGACTGTCTCTGGCGGTGACCTAGAAATTACCGAGAACGGGCAAAAACTCTCCAAGATCTATGGTGAGCGAGATCTCTTGGTTGCAGAGTGTATAGGTCGCAGAGTTTGGCATCACGTTGATCCTCAAACTCTTGCTGCTATTGCTGCATCACTTGTGTATGAAGCTCGAAGAGATGATGACAGCTTGACCCCAAAGATGCCTAAGGGAGAGTTCGTCGCAGTCTTCGATGAGACTCTTGAGGTCTGGGACGATCTTCAGGCCCTTGCTAAAGCACACAGTCTGCCTATCTCAACTGAACCTGATTCTTCTATGGCCTTGCAGATGCATAGATGGGCAACTGGAGCAAGGCTTGATAATGTGCTCAAGCAGACCGGGATGCTAGCTGGAGATTTCATTCGGTGGTGCAAACAGACCATTGATTTGCTTGAGCAAATCTCTAAGGTAAATCCCGATGAACTCTCAGCAACTGCCCAGTCCTCGATTGACCAGATCAAGCGCGGCATTGTTGCTTACTCCTATTACGCTTAGAGAGTGTTCACTTTAATCAGTAATTGGCTAAGGCTGTCCACCGCTATATGGGGGAGAGCTCTTATTGGCGCTGTCGGCGGATCATTTATTGCTTTCAGTTACCCAGCGTTCAATTTCTGGCCTGGTATCTTCATCGGCTACTTTCTAATCCTTCTGTCCTTTAGAGAACTTGGTTTCTTCAAGGCATTGTTTGTTGGAGCTATCTCAGGGTTCGCATTCTTCGCCATTCTCCTGAAGTGGCTAACAACTTATCTAGGTCCGGTTCCTTGGCT
>JAULUM010000046.1:10008-11458 GCA_032111565.1 Rhodoluna sp.
TGCAGCGGTTGCTGTTGCGGCTGTTGTTTGGAAGTTCCTAGCCACGTTGAAGCTGGGTAGAGCTCAGCCATTCGTTATTGCATTTGTTCTTGGAGCGATTTTTACAGGTAGAGAGTATGCGGCTGGGGTATTCCCTTACGGTGGTATGCCTTGGGCTAGGGGAGGGCTTGCTCTCGTAGATACTTGGCTGGCTAAGTGGGTTTACTTTGTAGATGTGGCAGGTCTCACTTGGCTGATTGTTTTCGTCACAGCGCTTCTAGTGTTTCGATTTGTTAATGCGCAGCCTCAGGGATTGGGGCTTAGAAAGCGTTTTGTTGGATTTATGCCAACTGGAATTGCAACTGCAATGTTCTTGGTCATCCCGGCACTAGTTGTGCTGGATGCTTCAGGAACTGCAGGAACTATGAAGGTTGCTGCTATTCAAGGTAATGCGAATGCGGGTTTATTTGCCGTCAACCCACCCGGATCGATTCTTGATAAGCACCTCAAAGTTTCGAGAGATGTAGTTTCATCAGGAAAAGCTAAGAATCTTGACCTTATGGTCTGGCCGGAGAATGCATCAGATCTTGATCCAAACACCATGATGGAAGCTGGCGTCAAGATAAGCGAGTTCGTAACAGAAGATCTAAAGGCTCCTTTGCTATTTGGAACTAAAACATTCCGTGGCAGCAACTTCTACAACGAAGTAGATCTTTGGTTACCTGAAACTGGACTTGCTGATTATTATCACAAAATTAGACCAGTACCTTTTGGTGAGTATGTTCCTGATCGCCCTTTCTTTATGGCATTAGCTCCAGACCTAATCGGACTCATAGGTTGGGACATGAGCTCAGGTTCTAGAGATGGAATCTTTGAACTTCCAAATGGAAGCAAGGTTGGCTCGCTAATTTGTTTTGAAGTTGCTTTCGACTATTTAGGTCATGACCTAGTGAAGCAAGGTGCAGAAGCAATCATGGTGCAGACAAACAGTTCTGACTTTGGTAGAAGCGAGCAAGGTGTGCAGCAAGCTGCGATATCTAGAATGCGTGCAATAGAAACCGGTAGAACTGTTGTTGCTGTGTCAACAGTTGGAGTATCCGGTATTTATGCGGCCGATGGTTCTGTGATCACCGAACTTGAATCTTTCAAGCCTGGCACCATGGTTGAAGAAATTGCTTTGCGTAAGGAGATAACTCCTGCTGTGATGTTTGGTGGCTATGTTGAGCCAATTGCCTTTGGAATCGGTATCGTTTTATTCCCAATAGCTGCAGTTGGTCTCATCATTAGAAGAATTAGGGCAAAGCGCTCTTGAAGGTACTAGTAATTATGCCGACCTTCAACGAGGCGGGAAACATCAAGCACGCTGTTGAAGAGCTTTTTCAACACAACGCGAATGTTGACCTACTAATTGTTGATGATGATAGCCCTGATGGAACGGGTCAGTTAGCCGATCAACTAGCTCTTACAAACA
>JAULUM010000046.1:11468-13122 GCA_032111565.1 Rhodoluna sp.
GAGAAACAAGGTTTAGGCGCTGCGTATATCGCGGGATTCAACTGCGCATTTGAAACTGGCCATGACTATGTTGTTGAGATGGATGCGGACGGCAGCCATCGCGCAGAAGATCTACCTAAGTTACTTGCTGTTTGTGCAGAGAATGATCTGGTTATTGGATCAAGGTACGTCAAGGGTGGGCAAACACAGAACTGGCCACTCCACAGGCAATGGCTTTCACGTGGGGGAAACCTCTATGCCAAGCTCATGCTTGGAACAAAATTGAACGACATGACAGCCGGCTTTAGAGTGTTCAGTGTTCCATTTCTGAAGCGAATGGACCTCGCAACCATCAACGCAAGAGGATACTCATTTCAAATCGAAATGGCTTATAGAACAATTCAGTTAGGCGGGAGAACAGCTGAAGTTCCGATTGTCTTTGTTGAGCGCGAGATTGGCGAGTCAAAGATGAGCGGAGATATCGTTTCAGAAGCTCTGCTGCTTATGACCAAATTTGGTCTAAAGCGATTGCTCAGACGCAATTAGCTATTGGTTGAGTCTGCCTGACCTCTAGAACGACGAGCCTTGAGTTCTACCAAACGCTCTTCAAGAATTTCTTCCAACTCGTCGCGTGTTCTTCTTTCCAAAAGCATTTCGTAATGAGTTCTTGGGATCTTAGGAAGTTCAGTTTCAAAAGCCTGCTTGCCTTCGCTATCTAGAAGAGCAGCTTCAAGTGAACAGAACTTACAGTTCCAGGCTGCTGGAACTTCTGCTTCTTCAGCAAAGACGATTTCTGAGATATGTTCTTTAGCACAGCGGTACTGATGAGTGTTTCTAGGGGAGAGGTTCACTCCAGCAGCAGTTTCGAAGCTCTCTGAACCTAGTCGCATACCACGCATTGATTGTTGAGCCATTGTGTTGTTCCTTATCTCTCTTTAGTACAAATGTTGTTACATAGAAGATAAGCGAATGACTATACGAATACTTCCCGAATTCAGGCTTTTCTCAGTGTATGAACTGCTAACTCTGACACATCAGAGACTATCCCAGTTGCACCTCGCGCAGTGAGTTCTAGCATTTCCTGTGGATTGTTGATTGTCCAGTAGTGAACATGTGTGTTAGTTCTTCTGACTTTAGAGATGAATGATCTTGAATCTAACTTGATTCCATACATTTGTCTTGGAATCTGGATGGCTCCGATGTTTTTGAGGATGTGTTCAATCAGTCGGTGGGGGAGTTTGAAGGCATGAATTAGCCAAAGCTGGATTACCTTCTTTGCGCTGGCCGAGGTTGCAACTGGCTTGGAGAGTAAAGCGAGCGCTGCAGATCTTCTCTTTTCGCTAAAACTTGAAACTAGAACGCGACTGTGTGAGTTTGTCTTTTCGATTGCAGCTGCAGTTGTTTTAACTGATTCAGTATCTTTTATATCCAAATTGAATCTCGCTAAGGGGAGTGCCTCTAAAGCCTGAACAAGGGTTGGCACTTTTCCACCCCCGATTAACTGGATTTTCTCAATTTCTGAAAACGTTGATTCTGATATCTTCTTGTCGATACCTGCAACACGCTTAAGGTCTTCATCGTGAAAAAGAATCGCAATGTTGTCTTTAGTGGTTCTAACGTCCGTTTCGATGCTGAATACTCCTGCTTGAAGAGCAGCTTTGAAAGTTTCTAGAGT
>JAULUM010000046.1:13132-15286 GCA_032111565.1 Rhodoluna sp.
CCACCTCTGTGAGCTAGAACAACCGGAGTTGGCTCATTGAAGTACTCGTGTTCTTGCAAAACTCACTCCTCAAATGGTCAAAGACTAGGCTTACGTTGTGAAAAACTCTTGGGCAAACCTCGGAATCAAACCTATTGGTAGATTGCTTCTAGGCCTGTATCTCGTTGGTTTGGGTTTGGCAATGATGATACACACAGGTTTAGGCGTTCCACCTTGGGACGTCCTATCTCAGGGCCTACAGGTTCAGACCGGCTGGTCATTTGGGTTTAGTGCGATAGTCATCAGCGCTATTGTGTTGTTGCTATGGATCCCAATCAAGCAGCAACCTGGCATAGGAACCGTCATTAATGCAGTCTTGATAGGACCGTTTGCTGATCTAAATGAGCCTCTGATGCCTGAGCTTGATGGATGGCTATCAAATCTGCTGTGGGTGACTTTGGGTCTTTTGGTTGCCGCTATGGGTTCCGGACTCTACATTTCAGCTAACCTCGGTGCTGGCCCTCGAGATGGCCTAATGGTTGGTCTGACAAGAGTTTCTGGTTGGCCTTTCTGGATCATAAGAACCATAGGGGAGTCACTGGTGCTTCTCACCGGTTGGCTGCTGGGAGGAACTGTGGGGATAGGTACTGCCCTATTCGCAGTTTCAATTGGCTATTTGATGCAAATGTCCATGAAAATGTTTGGTTTTGACCCAAAAAGTAAGTCAAATGGAGCAAAATCACCAAAATGAGCCACAAAACGCATGTAAAACACCGAGAAACGGCCAGAATTATGCTCGTGGACGAGCAAAATCGCATTTTGTTGCTAAAAACTCATTTTGACCCTGAAGTTGGGTTGCCACCAAGATGGCTGACACCTGGTGGTGGCATTGACTCTGGAGAAACAACGCTGGAAGCCGCTGTGAGAGAGCTTCGTGAGGAAACTGGCATGAGAGTCGATCCAGAGGATCTGGGTGAGCCTGCGTTGGTTAGTTCAGGGCGTTGGGACTGGGCTGATGGATTGAGTTACCACACGTACACAGACACGATCTATGAACTCAAAGTTGAAAATTTTGAACCTGATACATCTGGATTTACTCAGGATGAACTGCGAGACATTCTGGAATATCGTTGGTGGACAATTAGAGAACTCATGGAAAGCGATGAGCAGTTAGCGCCACACGAGCTCAGGAAATGGCTTAGGGCAAGGTACCAGGCCTAGCTCCCTGTCTTGGATATAACACCGATAATGAACATTATGTCAAGTAATGTTTTATTGGCCAAGAATGGCTACTCCCCGAAGGATTGACTCTTCGCAACCCACTGGTTCAGTTTTGCTAAAGCTTTGCCATTCTCGATTGCTTCAATCGCAACTGCAAAGTTCTTAGCCAACGAAGCGTTCAAGTTGAACTGATCTACAGATGTCATTTTGGCTAATTCATAGGCCGTCATTCCAGCCGCCGCATTCAGAGCCACGATGTCTCGAGTTGCGTCCTTATCCCCCATAAACCCTGTATTTAGGCCGAACATAGCCTTCGCTGTGGATGCATTCTCGTGTGCATCGCCACCAAGAAGTTGCTCAACTGAGGCTTTTTTGATGCCAATATCGGTTGGATTAAAAGTCGATTCAGTTACTTTTCCGCCAAAAACGACCCAAAGATCGCTTGAACCAGTGGTTGTCAGCTCATCCAAACCATCAGAACCCCTAAAAACAAGGGCTGTTCGGCCTCTTAGGGCCATTTCTGAGGCTAACAATGGCGCCATTACTGGGTTTGCGACCCCTAGAGCAGTTGCGATTGGCTGAGCTGGGTTGGCTAGAGGACCTAGGAAATTAAATGTTGTTGGGACCCCTAGCTTCTTTCTGGTTGGTCCCACGTGCTTCAGAGATGGGTGAAACATCGGGGCGAAGAAGAAAGTGATGTTTGTTTCCGCGAAGACTTCAGCTAGCTGCTCAGGCCTCAGGTTTAGGTTGACCCCTAGAGCTTCGAGCATCTCGGAAGATCCTGTTTTGCCGGAGGCAGAGCGGCTGCCGTGCTTCAGAACCGGCAAGCCACAGGCGGCTGTGACTATGGCTGCCATGGTTGAAATATTGACGGTGCCTAATTGATCTCCCCCTGTTCCAACTATGTCAATGGCATCTTTGGAGACTGGAATTGGAATAGCGTTCGCGAGCATG
>JAULUM010000046.1:15296-26370 GCA_032111565.1 Rhodoluna sp.
TTCTTGAACCTGTAATAAAACGAGTTGTTCACTTTGATACGTTCCAAATCACCTTTGGCACGGGCTCTTTCGACCGACCACTTGACTGCGTTACGGCTCTCACCAGTCGCGAGCATGACATCAACGAATCCTGAGATTTCATGAATGGTTTCACCCTTCGCTCTCAAGGCCAGAAGGAATGCTGCCATGTCATCATCACTGGCTTTGCCAGCCATAATTTGCTCCATCGCCCAAATAGCCTCTCCCCTGGCCAAGTCCTTGTTTTCAGATAGGTCTGTGAGTATTGATGGCCAACTTAGCGCGTCATTCATGACCCTTAGTTTAGCCTTGGATTAAGCGTCGTTTACTCAAAAAATCCTCGCCACAATAGGGAAAACAACGCATTTATAACAATTTGGGAAGGTAGTATTAAGGTATGTCAACTGCTCCCCTAGCAAACCAGCAAATTCACCGCCCAAGCGCGACTTCCGTCGGAACTATCGTCTGGCTTGGTAGCGAAGTTATGTTCTTCGCAGCTCTATTTGCCATGTATTTCAGCCTTAGAGCCAATGCTCCTGAGATTTGGTCAGCTGGAACAGAGCTACTAAACGTGCCGTTCGCCCTTATAAACACTCTGATTCTTGTCGCTTCCTCATTCACAGCCCAATTCGGGGTGTTTGCAGCAGAGCGCATGCAGCCAAGATCCACGGGCAAATCCCCGATGAAATGGGGAATGGTCGAGTGGTTCATGATCAGTTACGTCCTAGGAGCAATTTTCGTAGCTGGCCAGGTTTGGGAATACGCAATTTTGATCAGCGAGGGTGTCACTCTAAACAGTGACTCCTACGGTTCTGCGTTCTACATCACGACAGGATTCCACGCACTTCACGTAACCGGTGGTTTGATTGCGTTCTTGTTCGTAATCGGTAGAACGTTCGCTGCTAAGAAGTTTGGACACAAGGAGGCTACCGCTGCCATTGTTGTCTCTTACTACTGGCACTTCGTTGATGTGGTTTGGATTGGTCTGTTCCTCATCATTTACGTTTTGAAGTAAACACACAAAAGAAAAGAGCTGGATCTATAAATGAAACAACTTAGGCGCAAGATAAATGGATTGCGACGCAGTCCAAAAGCACTAGGTATTGTCATGTTCGCTGGTCTTCTGGTTGTTGGAACTGGTTACACAACAGTTAGTGCAGCTGTCTCCCCTAACCGCGAAGTTATTAGAACTCAGGAACAAATCGATCTAGGTAAGAAAATCTTCCTAGCGAACTGTTCTTCATGTCATGGTAAGAATGCCGAAGGAACTGCAAACGGTCCAAGCTTGATTGGTGTTGGTGAAGCTTCAGTTGACTTCCAAGTTTCAACCGGTCGTATGCCAGGAGCTGCTAGCGGCCCTCAGCTTGAAGTGAAGCCAGTTCAATTCACTGAAGAAGAAATCGCAGCTATGGCTGCATACATAGGCTCCCTAGCTGATGGTCCTTCAATTCCAGACGCGGCATATCTTCAGGCGAATGGAAATCCTTCAACTGGTGGAGAACTTTTCAGAATCAACTGCGCAATGTGTCACAACGCTGCTGGTGCCGGTGGAGCGCTTACTGAAGGTAAGTACGCCCCTCACCTGATGAACTCATCCCCAAAGATTATTTATGAAGCAATGATTACAGGCCCACAGAACATGCCCGTCTTCAACGATGCGAACCTAACCCCTGAACAAAAGAACGACATCATCACCTACCTTGTGTACGTTCAAGAAAATGCTTCCGTTGGTGGAGAAGAGCTAGGAAGCTTAGGTCCTGTATCTGAGGGTCTTGTTGCTTGGTTCGGTCTTCTAGGTTTACTTATCATCATCGCTATCTGGCTTGCAGCCAAGTCAAACTAATTAGAGAGATTAAATGAGCGACAACTCGAAAGAAGTAGAAACACAAAAGGGACTTGAGAAGGTTTCTGGCTCTTACTCAGATCACGAGTACGAGGGTGGTCTTGCAGTTGTGAACACTGACAAGATCGACGACCCAGGTCTTGAGCCTCACCGCGTTCGCATGACTGACAAGAGTGTGAAGCATGAGAAGGCAGCTGTTAGACAGGTAGCACTTCTATTCGTTCTTTCAATGCTTGGTAGTGCATTCGCGCTATGGGCATACTTCGCATTCCCTCTTTCAGAAAATCTTTCAAGTGTTCGCCTTAACAACATGTACCTAGGTATCGGTATGACTCTAGGTCTACTTGGAATTGGTATCGGTGCAGTTCACTGGGCTAAGACTCTGATGCCAGACAACGAAGTTTCTGAAGAGCGTCACCTAACTCGTGGCTCAGAGGACAAGCGTGCGGCTGCAATTGAAATCCTGAATGCAGCAAACCAAGAATCTGGTTTCACTCGAAGAAAGCTAATTCGCAGAACTCTATACGGATCTCTTGCTCTTTTCCCACTGCCAGGAATCATTCTTCTTGCAGACCTTGGACCAAACCCAGGTGACACACTTAGACACACTTTCTGGAAGAAGGGTACTCGCCTAGCGAAGGACCCAACAGGAATTGAGATCAAGGCATCTGATGTCACTCTTGGTTCTGTGTTCCAGGTTATTCCTGCAGGCTTAAACCCAGAGCAAAAAGATTACTTGGAAGAGAAAGCTAAAGCTGCTGTGCTGCTAGTTCGCGTAGACCCAAGTGAACTCATTGAAACAGAGGAGCGCAAGGGCTGGTCTTATCAAGGTATCGTTGCCTACTCAAAGATTTGTACACACGTTGGTTGCCCTGTTGCTCTTTATGAGCAGCACACACACCACCTGCTTTGCCCATGCCACCAATCAACATTCGACCTAATCGATGGTTGCAAAGTTGTCTTTGGCCCTGCCGCAAGACCACTCCCTCAGCTTCCAATCACTGTTGACAGCGAAGGTTATCTCGTAGCTCAAAGCGACTTCTTAGAACCTGTAGGTCCATCATTCTGGGATAGGAGTGTGAAGTAATGTCCATGACAAAAACTAAACCTAAAAACAATACCTTCCTTGCTGGAACTGCAAACTACGTTGATGAGAGAGTTGGCGCTTCAGGAATTCTAAAGGAATTCGGAAGAAAGATTTTCCCTGATCACTGGTCATTCATGCTCGGTGAAGTTGCAATGTACTCATTCTTCGTGTTGTTGATCACTGGTACGTTCCTAACATTCTTCTATGACCCGTCAATGGCATTGATTAAATATGACGGTGTCTACGCTCCTCTAAAGGATGCACTTATTTCGAAGGCATATGAGTCAAGCCTTTACATCACCTTCGAAGTTCGAGGCGGACTTCTGATGAGGCAAGCTCACCACTGGTCGGCTCTGCTTTTCGTCGCAGCCGCTGGTCTCCACATGCTTCGCGTTTTCTTCACAGGCGCATTCCGTAAGCCACGTGAGTTGAACTGGGTTGTTGGTTTCATGCTTTTCATCCTTGCGATGGCTGCCGGATTCACCGGTTACTCACTTCCTGATGACCTTCTTTCTGGTAACGGTTTGAGAATCATCGATGGAATGATCAAGGGTGTTCCATTCATTGGAACTGGAATTTCTTCTCTCCTATTCGGTGGCGAGTTCCCAGGTCACGTAGTTATCGCGCGACTCTACGCACTGCATATCATGATTATCCCTGCATTGATTCTTGTGTTCCTCGCGTTGCACTTGTTCATGTTGATTATTCACAAGCACACTCACTACGCGGGTCCTGGTAAGAGTGACAAGAACATCGTTGGTTATCCCCTAATGCCTGTTTACGTTGCTAAGGCTGGTGGATTCTTCTTCATCGTGTTCGGTGTGATCATGGTTATCTCAACCTTCTTCACCATCAACCCGATCTGGAACTACGGTGGCTACGACCCATCCCCTGTTTCAGCTGGAACACAGCCTGACTGGTACATCGGTTGGTTGGATGGCGCATTGCGTCTTGCACCAACCGGTATGGAGTTCATGCTTGGTGACTACACAGTGTCACTGAACATCCTGATTCCACTCGCAGTGAGCTTGATCTTCCTAGCTCTAGTTGCTGTTTACCCGTTTATTGAGAACTGGGTAACTGGTGACAAGCGCGAACACCACGCTTTAGACCGTCCTCGTAACGCTCCAACTCGCACAGGTATCGGTGCAGCTGGTGTTACCTTCTACGCAGTGCTGTGGGCAGGTGCGAGTACTGACTTGATTGCTACCCACTTCAAGATGTCATTGAACCAGGTATTGATCTCGATGCAGATTTCACTAATCTTGCTTCCAATTCTTGCGTTCTACGTAACAAAGAGAGTATGTCTAGCTCTTCAGCGTAAGGATAAAGAGATTGCAATTCACGGACGTGAGTCTGGTCGAATTGTAAGACTTCCACACGGTGAGTACATTGAAGTTCACGAACCACTGGATGATTACGAGCTATACAAGCTAGTAGATTACAAGGACTATCAACCAACACTTGCCAGACCTAACGCTAAGGGTCAGATTACTGTTGGTTCAAGAGTCAGATCAGCTCTATCACGCTTCTACTTCCAGGACCGTATCACCCCTGCAACAAAGTCAGAGATCGAAGAAGCTAGAGCACACGCTCACGAGATCGAAACTCAGGTTCAGAAAGCCATTGAGTCAGACAAGAACTAGTGTCTAACTAAAGAAGGTGCCCATCAGAAATGGTGGGCACCTTCTTTTATCTTAAGAGTTCGAACATCCCTCTCCCTACTGCGAGAGTTAGATATTCAATAGATGACTGACGTTCAATGTGGATAATTGAAAACCCAGCAACTAAGCAGGATGCTGGGTTTATCAAATGAACATTGATGGATGTTAGTGAGCGTGCTGTCCTCTTGAGTGTTCGAACACGAAGCCAATCAAAGCAATCATTGCTAGAGGGAAACCAATTGCCATTACCCACCAACCGACTGCAAGAGCTGTAAAGCAGATCGCGCTTCCAACTCCCAAAGCTAGTGGCCACCATGACCATGGAGCAAAGAAGCCCATCTCCGCTTCACCATCTTCGATGTTTGCATCTGGGTTGTCTTCAGGACCTGTGAAGTTCTTTGCGGACTTCGCTAGGTAGAAAGCAATAAAGCTCGTGAGGAATACCAGCATGCCGAGTGCAGCAAAACCGATAACTTCGATTTGACCATCCGCGATATATGTCCAGTATCCGTAAACAGCAGCAACGATTAAGTTGAAGACAGTAAGAATGTTCAGAATCGTGACGTTAGTCTTCATGTTTACTTGCTCCGATCCTTGGATAGAGGTTTAGCATCGGGTGATGCAAACTCCGGGTGATTGAGATCGAATGCTGGAGACTCGCTTCTAATTCTTGGAATAGAAGTGAAGTTGTGTCTTGGGAATGGAGAAGCCGTTGCCCACTCGAGTGAACGTCCGTAACCCCATGGGTCATTCATCTGGACCATTTCGCCCTTGCGGCTTGTGATCCATACGTTCCATAGGAATGGAAGCATTGAAAGACCAAGTAGTAGCGAACCTGCAGTAGATAGCTGGTTCATCCAGGTGAAGCCATCGCCTTCTAGGTAGGTGTAGTAACGACGAGGCATGCCCTTTACACCCAACCAGTGCTGGATTAGGAATGTGAAGTGGAAACCAAAGAAAAGAAGCCAGAAGTGGATTTTTCCTAATCGCTCGTTCAACATCTTGCCTGTGAACTTAGGCCACCAGAAGTAGAAGCCTGCGAACATGGCAAACACGACGGTTCCAAACACTACGTAGTGGAAGTGTGCAACTACGAAGTATGAATCGCTTAAGTGGAAGTCAAGTGCAGGTGAGGACAGAATCACACCTGTTAGACCACCGAAGATGAAAGTTGTTAGGAAGCCCAAGCTCCAAAGCATTGGAGTTTCGAATGTGATGGATCCCCGCCACATCGTTCCAATCCAGTTGAATATTTTGACACCCGTGGGCACCGCAATAAGCATCGTGGTGAAGGCGAAGAATGCTAGAAGAACAGATCCAGTTACATACATGTGGTGAGCCCACACAGTCATCGACAGCGCAGCAATTGCGATCGTTGCATAGACAAGTGTTCGGTAACCGAAGACTGGCTTACGGCTAAACACTGGGAAGATTTCAGAAACGATTCCGAAGAACGGAAGTGCAATGATGTATACCTCTGGGTGACCGAAGAACCAGAAGAGGTGTTGCCAGAGCATGGCTCCTCCATTGGCCGGGTCAAAGATATGGGCACCAAATTTTCTATCTGCACCAAGAGCAAACAGTGCTGCGGCTAGAGGTGGGAAGGCCATGATTACAAGAATCGAGGTAACCAAAGTGTTCCAAGTGAAGATTGGCATACGGAACATGGTCATACCAGGGGCACGCATTGTGATGATTGTGGTGATGAAGTTCACACCACCCATGATTGTTCCGAAACCGCTAAGCGCTAGACCAAATACCCAAAGATCTCCACCGAGACCCGGCGAGAACGTCGTATTTGAAAGTGGCGCATAAGCAAACCAACCGAACGAAGCTGCACCTTGAGGAGTAAAGAATCCTGCCACAGCAATAAATGAGCCCCAGAAGTAGAACCAGTAAGCAATTGCATTCAATCTTGGGAAAGCAACATCCGGAGCACCAATCTGAACTGGCATTAATACGTTTGCGAAACCAGCGAAAAGCGGAGTTGCAAACATCAAAAGCATGATGGTTCCGTGCATCGTGAACAACTGGTTGTACTGCTCTTTAGTTTGAATGATGGTCAAACCAGGCATTGCTAACTGAGCTCTAATCAATAGAGCCATGACTCCAGCAATTAGGAAGTAAACAAATGATGTACCTAGGTAAAGGTAACCAATCTTCTTGTGGTCAGTGGTGGTTAGCCAATCAACGACGATTCTGCCTTTAGATTTTTTTGCTGGCTGTATCATCTTTAGCCCTCACTCTTTGGTTTGTTGCCTGGAAGATTATTGTTTCTGTTGATGTTGTTTGGGTCATTTGGATCAGCTGTTAGCTGACCAACATTGCCCATGTTTCTCAGCTCAGCCATTCTGGCATCGTAATCAGCTTGAGAAACAACCTTGACGTTGAAAAGCATCATTGAGTGGAATTCACCACAGAGTTCTGCACACTTACCCTTGTAAGTTCCAATAACTTGAGGGGTTAGGTACATTTTGTTCACCTTGCCAGGGAAAACGTCCTTCTTGTAAAGGAAGTCAATTACCCAGAATGAGTGAATAACATCTCTTGAAACTAGATCGAACTGAATAGTCCTATTGACAGGTAAGTAAAGGGTTGGAAGCTCTTTTTCACCTTCGCCCGACACTTCTTGAAGCTGAATACCTGAATCAAAGACATTGTCATTGGTGTAGTTGAAGTCCCATGACCACTGCTTGCCAACTACTTCAATTCTGTAATCGCTAGCCACTGGCTTCTCAATAGCGTCCATGTCTCTAGCTGTCAAAGCAAAGAAACCAAGTACCAAAATGAATGGAACTACAGTGAAAAGAGCCTCAATCGGCATGTTGTAGCGAAGCTGAGGTGGAATCTCGGTGTCACCCTTGCGACGACGGTATACGATGATGGCCCAGAACATTAGACCCCAAGCAATGGCTCCTACTGCATAAAGGACGATCCAAGAACCTG
This sequence comes from Rhodoluna sp., assembly GCA_032111565.1. Classification (GTDB taxonomy): domain Bacteria; phylum Actinomycetota; class Actinomycetes; order Actinomycetales; family Microbacteriaceae; genus Rhodoluna. The sequence continues at coordinate 22,855 of JAULUM010000046.1, forward strand.
CCCATAGGGAAACTATGCGTTCTGTGTGGTTTGTGACTCCAGTTTCGCCAGGTAGCCAGCCTCTAGAGAATTCATAGGATGTACAGCCGCTTAAAGTGGCAATTAGGACAGCGAATAGTGGGATTATTGCCCATCTACTTCTACGTTTTGGCAGCAAAATCGATCCTTCAATATCGTTTCGTTATAAATAAAGTTTACGCCTTTATTCAGGCCAAAACTGCCATAACACCCCAAAACGTAAGGGAAAGCCTAGGTGTTTAGGGTTTAGCTGAATGAAGAACCACAGGCACAACTGCCCTGGCTGTTCGGGTTATCGATCTCAAAAGCACGCTTCTGGAAAGTATCTACGAAATCGAAGGTTGCCCCGGTGATGTAAGGCGCTGTCATGCTGTCAACGACCACCTCTACCCCGTCAAAGTCCTTAATAAGATCATCTTCGCGCAGTTCAGGAGTCAAAATGAAGGGTAGGTACTGGAATCCAGCACAGCCACCAACTTTGATTTCAACACGTAGGCGTAGCTTTTCGCCCTCTTTTAAGTCGCTGACGTCAGCTGATTCGATGTGTCTAAGCAGTTCTGCCCTTGCAGCGTCAGTGATTTCAAGTCCGTGGGACAAAGTTTCAGTCATTTCACTCTCCTATTAGGTGCTAATTCTAAGCCTTTGAAACTAGTTTTGGGCTATTCCGACTCTAAATCATTGCCAAGTAGCAGGAACAGCGCCTCAGCTACCATGGCGTTCTTGAGACCTTCAAGGTGGACGGACTCGTTCGGGCTATGAGCCCTAGAATCAGCGTCTTCCACTCCGGTTACCAAGATCTGAGCATTTGGGAACACTTCGGTCAAATCAGCAATAAACGGAATGGAACCACCAATTCCTATCTCCACCATTGGGTTACCAAAGGCTGCTTCTAGGCTGTTTTTAGCCAATTCTTGGGCCCAACCAGAGGTATCTGCCATGAATGGCTTGCCCAGTTCTGCAGGGCCAAACTCCAAAAGAGCCCCAAAAGGCACGTTTTTGACCAAATGAGCCTTCAAAAGTTCTAAAGCTTCGGCTGGATCCTGTCCAGGAGCAATTCTGAGGCTCAATTTGGCCGAAGTGGCAGGAAGTAGGGTGTTTGAAGACATAGCAACCGAAGGAACGTCAATTCCAATGATTGTTAGGGCTGGTTTACCCCAAATACGTTCCATGATGCCACCATCACCAATTTGGCTTACCTCAGGCAAAAGGCTGCTGTCGGCCCTTAAATTGGCTTCTGTGTAAGGTAAATCCTCGAATTTATAGGTTTTTAGGCCCTCAATTGCCACATTTCCCCTCTCATCGTGAAGGGATGCTAGAACCTTGACCATAGGCAACATGGCATCCGGCACTGCCCCACCAAACATGCCCGAGTGAACAGCGTGTCCCATGGTTCTAATGGTGAACTCCTGTGACACCATGCCTCGTAGGCTCACGGTAAGGGCAGGAACCTCCGGAGACCAGTTCATTGAGTCGGCTACAATGATGACATCAGCCGCTAATTTAGCCTTGTTTTCGTCCAAAAACGCCCTAAAGGTACGAGATCCAGCCTCTTCTTCACCTTCAATAAAGATGGAAATACCTAGATCAAAGTCTTCTCCGGCGATGGCCTTCAGTGTCTCAATAGCGGTTAGATGGGCCACAACTCCTGCCTTGTCATCAGCAGCGCCTCGTCCATAGATTCGACCATCCTTAGCTGTTGGCTCAAAGGCTGGAGTCAGCCAAACAGAAGCATCCCCTGGCGGTTGAACATCGTGGTGAGCATAAAGAAGAACGTGAGGACGGCCATTCTTAGCCGGTCTTGAAGCAAGGATTGCCGGAGCTCCCGGCTTGCCATCGACAACAGATCTCTTGATCTCGACTTCTTCGAAAACACCTGACTCTCTGAAAAGCTCTGCGACAGCCTCAGCACTTCTTTCTAAATCAGCCTCATCAAAGGCATCCCATGCGATGCCTGGGATGCGCACCAACTTACCCAGAGTGGCAACTCGCTGGGAGAAATCCTTGTTCACCTGCTCACGAACCTTTGAGGATAGACCTGCATCGGGTGTCATTGCTTGAGAACTAGTCTTAGTAATGGAGAATGTCATGTGAGTAATCTAAATGACGCACGGCCAAAAACGAAGGACATAAATTGAGCGACCAGAAAAAAGATTCAGAATCAAAAGCACAGGGTAAAGGTCGCCCAACTCCTTCTCGTAAAGAACGTGAAGCTGCAAACATCAAGCCACTAGTTGGTAACCGCAGCAAGGAAGCAAGAGCTCAAGCAAAGATTCAGCAAAGAGAAGCTCGCCTAAAGGCAAGAGCAGCCATGATGGCTGGCGATGAGAAGTACCTACTTGGAAGAGATCAGGGGCCTCAACGCAAGATCGCTCGAGAAATTATTGATGGACGTTACACAATGATTGAGGGCCTCATGCCTTTGATGATTGTATTCCTTCTTGTTACTTCGGTAACTCCAGTAGCTGCAAACAACCTAATCACTTTGGTAATGGTTCTAGTTCTAACTGCCGTGAGCTTGGAAGCAACTATTATGCACCGAATGATTGGTGCACGAATCAAAGAAAGACTTGGCGCAAATACCAAGATGCAAAAAGGGACATGGTTCTACACTTTCACACGAGGAATGCAACCACGTCCACTAAGAATTCCAAAGCCAGCACCGAGAAGCAAGAAGAAGTAGCAAATCTGCCCACAAGGCAAGAGAAGATAAACGAACCACAAGTTCACAAAGGAGTTACCTGTGGCCGAGAAGAAAGAACTGCACTTACCTGATCTGATTCAACAGGTTGTCGGAGCAATTGAAGAACTAAAAGATACCTACGGTTCATTTCAAACACATGAAAGTCTTCGCAAATCTGGAAGTGATGCGTCTTCTGTTCTCAAAGAACTTACGGATCGTTTAGAAAACAATTTCCCATACTTTCACCCGAACTATGCGGCTCAAATGCTGAAAGCGCCTCACCCTGTTGCAATTGCAGCATATCTTGCCACCATGATGCTCAACCCAAACAACCATTCAATTGATGCATCCCCTGCCACCACTGAAATGGAACGCGATGTTCTAAAACAAATGGCCGCCATGTTTGAGTACCCACAAGACTTCCTAGGGCACCTAACCTGGAGCGGAACTACTGCCAACCTAGAAGCACTTTGGATTGCAAGAGAACTAGAACCAACAAAGAAAATTGCTCACTCTGCAGATGCCCACTACACGCATTCAAGAATGTCTGAAGTGCTTGGAACAACGAATGTTTCCATTCCAACTGAAGCAGATGGGCGCATGTCTCTGGATGCTTTGGAGAAAGAACTGAAGACAGGTTCTATTGGAACTGTTGTTGCAACTCTAGGTACAACGGGACTAGGTGCTGTTGATCCTCTTGCAGACATTATTGCTCTAGCTCGACAGTATGGAGCTCGGGTTCACGTTGATACCGCTTACGGTGGTTTCTTCAAACTAATTGCGGCAAATCATCTAAGCCCTGAGACAGCAAGACATTT
>JAULUM010000047.1:0-11296 GCA_032111565.1 Rhodoluna sp.
CTTAGTAGTTGCAGCAGCTGCACCACCGGTGTGGAAAGTACGCATTGTTAGCTGAGTACCTGGCTCACCAATTGACTGAGCAGCGATGATACCGATAGCTTCACCTAGCTCAACCGGCTGGTTGGTAGCAAGGGAAACACCGTAACAAGCAGCACAAACACCTGATAGAGCGTCACAGGTAAATACTGAACGGATCTTTACGGTTTCAACATCGGCAGCCTTTAGAGCATTGATGACCTGAAGGTTGATTGAGTCATTGCGCTTAGCAACAACTGTTGAACCAACCTTCACATCTTCAGCCAACTGACGCTGCATAACTGAAAGCTCGATGTTTGAATCATCCCAAGCACCATCAACGTCCTTTAGAGACTTCTCTAGGAAACGAGTTGTGCCACAGTCTGGATCGCGAACGATAACATCCTGAGCTACGTCAACTAGACGACGGGTTAGGTAACCAGCAGCAGAAGTCTTCATCGCAGTATCAGCGTTACCCTTACGAGCACCAGTTGCGTTAATGAAGTATTCCGATGCGGTTAGACCAACTAGGTAGTTACCCTTTACAGGCATCGGAGCGAAGTCACCAGAAGATGTTGCAACTGGTCCACGCATACCTAGAACAGAACGAACCTGAATCCAGTTACCACGAGCACCTGATTCAACCATCATGCGGATCGCGTTACCCATAGGCATTTCTTGCTGCAGGATTTCCTGGATCTCGTTGGTTCTCTTGAACCATAGAGCACCAAGTTCGTCACGACGCTCTAGGTCAGTAATACCACCTAGGTCGAATGACTCCTGAATCTTGGTGTGTTCTTTTTCACCATCAAGAATCATCTTCGCGCGTAGCTTGTCGAACTTACCTTCAGAGTCGAAGTTTGCATCCGAGATAGCCATCGATACACCTGAACGAGTAGCCCAGTAGAAACCAGCGTCCTTGATACGGTCAAGGGCCTGAGCAACTTCTGTACGCTCGTGTAGCTCAACCATTTCAGTCAAGATCTGGCTGATCTGCTTCTTACCGACCTGAGTCTGGTTCCACTTGAATCCAGCTGGAAGAGTCTCAGCAAATAGTGTGCGACCAAGAGTTGTTTCCTTGATCTCACCCTGAATACGAATCTTCACTAGAGCCTGAAGGTCTAGGTTGTGTGAGTCGAATGCTAGCTGAGCTTCAGCAACAGAACCGAATACACGTCCCTCACCCATCGCTCCTTCTTTGACAGTTGTCATGAAGAAAAGACCAATGATCATATCCTGTGAAGGAGTAGCAACTGGCTTACCATCTGAAGGCTTCAAGATGTTGTTAGAAGCAAGCATCAATAGACGAGCTTCAGCCTGAGCCTCAACAGATAGCGGTAGGTGAACAGCCATCTGGTCACCGTCGAAGTCAGCGTTAAACGCAGCACAAACCAACGGGTGCAGCTGGATAGCCTTACCTTCAACCAATAGCGGCTCGAAAGCCTGGATGCCTAGACGGTGAAGTGTAGGAGCACGGTTTAGTAGTACTGGACGCTCGCGAATAACTTCTTCTAGAACATCCCAAACCTGTGGACGGCTACGCTCAACCATACGCTTAGCGCTCTTGATGTTCTGGGCAATACCCTGATCAACTAGACGCTTCATTACATATGGCTTGAATAGTTCCAGCGCCATGATCTTTGGAAGACCACACTGGTGCATCTTCAGCTGAGGACCAACAACGATAACTGAACGACCTGAGTAGTCAACACGCTTACCCAGAAGGTTCTGACGGAAACGACCCTGCTTACCCTTTAGAAGATCAGATAGTGACTTCAGTGGGCGGTTACCAGTTCCAGTAACCGGACGTCCACGACGTCCGTTATCGAACAATGCATCCACAGCTTCTTGAAGCATGCGCTTTTCGTTGTTCAAGATGGTCTTAGGAACAGCACCTAGATCAATGAAACGCTTTAGACGGTTGTTACGGTTGATCACACGACGGTATAGGTCGTTTAGGTCAGAGGTAGCAAAGCGGCCACCATCTAGCTGAACCATTGGACGAATTTCCGGTGGAAGAACAGGAAGAACATCTAGAACCATTGAGGTTGTCGGTGTTGATGACTGTAGGAATGAAGAGACAACCTTTAGACGCTTGATTGCCTGAGTCTGCTTTGAACCCTTGTTGTCAGCAATCTCTTTCTTCAGTTCTTCTGCAGTGCCTGCAAGATCAAACTCAGCTAGTACCTGCTGGATTGCAAGAGCACCAATCTCAGTGATGACATAGTCACCGTAGTAGTAGTCGAAGTAATCGAATAGAACGTCGTTCTGAATAAGAGCACCTTCTTCTGCAGACAAGAACTGTCTCCAGGCTAGGTGCTCTTTCTGAAGTGAGTTAGGACGTTCTAGACGAGCGTACTCACGAACAATCTTCTCTGTCTTCTTGCGGAAGTCATTGATACGAGTGTTTACGATTTTCTGAGCAGCTGCTTCACGAACAACACCATCTTTACCTTCAGCAATAACTGCAGTGAAAGGCTTGTCTAGGTAGTTCTTCGGGTCATCGATTTCCATCTTGATCATCTGATCAATGGACTTGTGGAACTGAGCGTCAACCCAAACTGGAGCCTCCCACAACTTAACAGCAGTCTGAAGTGCTAGACCTTCGCCGGTTAGGAAGTCGTATTCTTCTTGAGCAAGTTCCATCATCTCTGCAAAACGAGAGTCAAGAGTCTGCTTCACACGCTGGGTGTAGTCATCCTTGATTAGAGCCCAATCAATTTCCTTGCCATCGGTGTCAATTTCCATAACACGGTAAGCAGCAAAGTAAATGATCTTCTCTAGATCTTTAGGAGCCATGTTTAGCAGGTAACCCAAACGGCTAGGCACACCCTTGAAGTACCAGATGTGAGTAACAGGAGCAGCAAGCTCAATGTGACCCATACGCTCACGACGTACAGATGACTTTGTTACCTGAACACCACAGCGCTCACAGACGATGTCCTTGAAACGAACACGCTTGTACTTTCCACAAGAACATTCCCAGTCCTTGGTAGGACCGAAGATCTTTTCACAGAAAAGACCGTCCTTCTCAGGCTTTAGGGTTCTGTAGTTAATGGTTTCTGGCTTCTTGACCTCACCGTTAGACCATGAGCGAATGTCATCAGAAGTGGCTAGACCAATTCGTAGGGAGCTAAATGTTTCGACGTCCATAATTTTTCTTTTCTCTCCGTTATTCGCTTAGAAGTAGGTTGGGTCAGTGTCGTTAGACAAAGACTCGTTACGGGATAGGTTGATGCCGTCCATGGACTCGGTTGCCATGTCGCGCTCGAATTCTTCGTCCTTCAGAGTCACAATCGCACCCTCAGCGTTGAGAACCTCAACGTTTAGAGCAAGTGATTGCATTTCCTTAGCAAGAACGCGGAATGACTCTGGGATACCAGGAGCCTGGATGTTATCGCCCTTAACGATGGCCTCATAAGTCTTAACACGACCTGTGATGTCATCTGACTTGATGGTTAGCAACTCTTGAAGAGTGTGTGCTGCACCATAAGCCTGTAGAGCCCAAACTTCCATTTCACCGAATCTCTGTCCACCGAACTGAGCCTTACCACCAAGAGGTTGCTGGGTGATCATTGAGTAAGGACCTGTTGAACGAGCGTGGATCTTGTCATCTACTAAGTGGTGAAGCTTCAAGATGTACATGTATCCAACAGAAATTGGCATTGGGAAAGGCTCACCTGAACGACCATCGAACAGTCTTGCCTTACCGGTCTTGTCAACCAACTTCTGACCATCACGGTTAGGAAGAGTTGAATCTAGAAGACCGATGATGTCATCTTTGTGTGCACCGTCGAAGATCGGGGTAGCAACCTTGGTGCCAGGAGCTGCTGAGTGCAACTCTTCGCTTAGGTGTTCTGCCCACTTAGCGCCAGGCTTGATTTCCCAACCCTGCTTCGCGATCCAACCTAGGTGTGTTTCTAGAACCTGACCGAAGTTCATACGTCCTGGAATACCTAGTGGGTTCAAGATGATGTCAACTGGAGTTCCATCTTCAAGGAATGGCATGTCTTCAACTGGAAGGATCTTAGAGATAACACCCTTGTTTCCGTGACGACCTGCAAGCTTGTCACCTTCGGTGATCTTACGCTTCTGAGCAATGTGAACAACAACTCTCTGGTTGACACCAGCAGCCATTTCATCTTCACCTGACTCAGCATCGAAAACAGTAACAGCAATAACTGTTCCAGCTTCACCGTGAGGCACCTTCAAAGAAGTGTCGCGAACTTCGCGGCTCTTCTCGTTGAAGATAGCTCTAAGCAAACGCTCTTCAGCTGAAAGCTCAGTCTCACCCTTAGGGGTAACCTTTCCAACCAAGATATCTCCTGGACGAACTTCAGCACCAACGCGGATGATTCCACGCTCGTCTAGCTGAGCAAGAGCTTCCATAGATACGTTAGGAAGATCTGCAGTGATCTCTTCCTTACCTAGCTTGGTGTCTCTAGCTTCAACTTCGTGAGCTTCGATGTGGATAGAAGAAAGAGTGTCATCTTTAACCAAAGACTGGCTCAAGATAATCGCGTCTTCGAAGTTGTGACCTTCCCAAGGCATGAATGCAACTAGAAGGTTCTTACCTAGTGCTAGTTCTCCCTGATCGGTTGCTGGACCATCGGCTAGAGCTTCTCCAGCTTCAACCTTCTGACCAACAGAAACAATTGCACGCTGGTTGATTGCAGTTCCCTGGTTTGAACGCTCGAACTTGCGAAGAAGATACTTCTCCTGCTTATTGTCATCGCCTCTAACCACGATTGTGTCTGCGTCAACTTCTTCAACAACACCAGCACTCTTAGAAAGAAGAACTGCGTGTGAATCCATTGCAGCGGCACGCTCCATACCGGTACCAACTAGTGGTGCTTCGCTACGGATTAGTGGAACTGCTTGACGTTGCATGTTCGCACCCATCAAAGCACGTGATGAGTCATCGTGCTCTAGGAATGGAATCAAAGATGTTGAAACAGAAGCTAGCTGACGAGGTGAAATATCAATGTAGTCAACCTGGTCGTTATCAACTTCAACAACGTCACCCTTGAAACGAGCGAATACCTTCTTGTTAGCAAAAGTCCTGTCAGCGTTTAGTGGAACATCAGCACCACCAATAACCTTGCCGTCTTCTTCTGCTGCATCTAGGTAGTCGATCTTGCCTGAAACTTTTCCGTTTACAACTCTGTTGTAAGGAGTCTCAATGAAACCGAATGAGTTGATACGTGCGTATGCAGTTAGCGATCCGATAAGACCAATGTTTGGACCTTCAGGAGTTTCAACTGGACACATACGACCGTAGTGGCTTGGGTGAACGTCACGGACTTCCATCTGTGCACGCTCTCTAGCAATACCACCAGGGCCAAGCGCTGATAGACGACGCTTGTGAGCAAGACCTGCAAGAGGGTTGTTCTGATCCATGAACTGAGATAGCTGGCTAGCACCAAAGAATTCCTTGATAGCTGAAACAACTGGACGTAGGTTAATCAGGGTCTGAGGTGTAATAGCCTCAACATCCTGAGTAGACATACGCTCACGAACAACACGTTCCATACGGCTTAGACCAATACGAACCTGGTTCTGGATTAGTTCACCAACTGAACGGATACGACGGTTCTGGAAGTCATCGATGTCGTCAGATGAAATCTTGACGTCAACCTTCTTGCCAGCCATCTTTAGACCAAAGGTCATGTTAGAAGTAATGTCTGCTTTGTTCTTTAGAGCAAGGTCGAATACCAAAAGGTACTTCATAGTTGCAACAATGTCTTCAACAGTAAGAACTGTGGTGTTCTCTTCAACTGATAGACCTAGCTTTCGGTTTAGCTTGTGACGACCAACGCGAGCAAGGTTGTATCTCTTCTTATCGAAGTAAACACTCTTCAACCAAGCTTCAGCAGCATCTGCGTTACCTGATTCGCCACGAACCTTACGGTACATTTCCTTCAACGCATCTTCTTTAGTGATGATTGGAGTTGTGAATGCACGAGACTCGTCGTAATCCAAAGTGTTGTTGATTAGATCAATGTCGATCTCCCAGCCGTTAGCAGGAGTCGCAACAGATTTAACATCAGCAAAAGCTTCAGCAATATCTTCACGAGTCATACCAAGAGCCTTTAGGAAGATAGTCGCAGAGACCTTAGTCTTGCGGTCAACCTGAACCTGAAGAATTGGCTTACCGAAACGTGATACTGACTTTCGGTCATCCTTAACCCATTCGGTTAGGAACTCTAGGTAAGAACCACGAGAAGGAATGATCTGAGCCTTGTTGTTCTTAACATCCAAGTTACCTGTGGTGTTAGTTGAAACAGAGAAGTAAACACCAGGAGAACGAACTAGCTGAGAAACAACTACACGCTCTGTCCCATTAACAATGAAGGTTCCTTCATTGGTCATGATTGGGAATTCACCCATGAATACGGTCTGGCTCTTAATTTCACCAGTCTTGTAGTTTGTGAACTCTGCCTTGATATACAAAGGACGAGCGTAAGTCTTGCCCTTTACCTTGCACTGGTCAGGCGTGTAAGTTGGGTCATCCAAAGTAGGAGCTTTGAACTCAAGACCCATCTTTGCTTCTGACGGGTTGTTTGGGTTGTCTTCGATCGGAGATAGCTCCTCGAATACTTCCTCAAGACCGGTCTTGGCATCTGGGCCAACCTTGTCTCTCCATGACTTATCGCCGACGAGCCATTCAAAGCTCTCAGTCTGCAGGGTTAGAAGATTTGGTAATTCGATTGGTTCACGAGTCTTAGCAAAAGAAAGACGTTGTGCTGAACGAATGTTTTTGGTGGTTTTCTTGGCGGCCAAGATGATCCCTTCAAAGGCGGTTTACTTAATTAGAACGGTCTATGGGATTAGTCCCTAACTTTGTCGCCAAAATATGCGTACAAAAAGCGCAGCCGAAATATGCTTGCGAGTTGTTGGGGAGCAAACCTCTATCTTATAGGGGTCAAATAGCCTTGGCAAGACAAATATTCAAGAAAATCCCCAATATCCCCCTAAATAGAGAGACCTGCTCTCCCAGGAGCAGGTCTCAACCTATCACTTGAACTTTACTGAGCTGGAATGATTGTGATTCCCTCAGAGTCGGTTCTGGTGGTCTTGTAGCCAGGGATGATTGCAACAACCCTGACGGAGATAGATGCGTTCATATCTCTTGCAGTTGGAATGTAAGCAGAGTCGGTCGCTCCGTGGATAACTCTGTCATTACGCTTCCAGATGTAGATGAAATCAGCACCATCTGGGTACTCGCCTGGGTCAACACTCAGGGTTCCGCCTAGGATCGGCTCACCTGTAACTGTTGGGATACCAGGGGTAGCAATGGTTCCAGCCTTGATTTGGCGGGCCTTTACTACGTGAGTGTAGGTCTTGTAGCCAGCTGCAGCCACAACTACGCGCATACCAATGGTGGTACCGAAGTCATCAAGAGTGAACTCGTAGATGTTGTCATCGCCTGGGCCTTCGTAGAACACTTCGCCATCACGGATCCACTGGATTGAGATGTCTACTTCCTGGTCCCACTCGCCAACGTTGACCTCAACAACTCCACCGGTCACGAATGGACCTGAGATTGAAGGCTTGCTAGCAGGCTTTAGAAGGCCTAGAGCAACAGCTACACCCTTGCTGAACTTCTCAGTGGTCTCGTAACCCTCTAGAGTTCCAGTGATTCCAACGCTAATGCGGGTGTCACCGTCTTCTCCAGTTAGCTCGTAAGTGTCCTCTTCTGAACCAAAGATTGGCTCACCATCACGGTACCACTGGTAGCTAAGCTCGGTTCCGTCCATCCATTCCTTGGTTGAGGCGGTTAGAGTGCTTCCAACCATTGCCTTGCCCTTGATTGTTGGAACTGGAGCCTTAGTCATTAGACCTTCGGTAATAGTGATCGGCTTGCTGATGATGTTGTATACAGAACCAGCAGATGCTACTTCAATAACCGCGCGGACATCCTTACCAAAGTCATCAATGCTGACTAGGTACTTAGCTGATGTTGCACCATCGATCTCTTCACCATCGCGTAGCCAGGTGTAAGTCAACTTAGCTGCCTTAGGGAACTGAGCGCGAGGCAACTTGATGAAGGTTCCAACTCTTAGGAAGCCATCGTTGACGGTTGCGTTAGGAACAACGCTTACCTCACGTGAAGCCCATAGCAAGATGGTTGCAGTTTCGACGGTTTCACCGTCTTGAGCAGTTACTTCAACCTGAAGTTCTGAAATACCGGTTGCGTTGGTTACATTACCGATTACACGGACAGTTGCGAATTCGTTGTTCTTAGCAACAACTACGTTTACAGCTCCCGCTTCAACTTCGATTCTCTGGTCTTCAACCCATGTTTGACCGTTCACTGTGATTCCAGAGAAGGTTGCATCTGATGAAGGAAGAACGTTCAAAATAACTGTGGTTGTCTCAGTTGCTTCACCATCAGGAGCTGTAACTACAACTTCCAATGTGGTTTCGCCAAGAACTAGATCTGAACCACCGGTGATTTCATAGGTTGATTCTGGATCAGTTGTCTCAACAACAATTTCAACTTCTTTAGTTCCAGCTGGAAGATCTAGAGTCTCACCATCAACAACGCTTGCGCTTGCTTCGCCATCAGGGCCAGCGTAAACAATTGAAAGATCAGCCAATGTTGCATCGTTAGATAAAGCAACGATTACAGTAACGAAGTAATCAGTGAAAGTTAGTTCATCAGCTGCAGTAACAGTAATGGTGATGGTGTTTTCTCCAACAACCAAACCTTCGTTACCGTCAACAACGTATGAGGCTAGCTCGTCGTTCAAAAAAACATCGACTGAAACTTCTTCAGTGAAAGGAGGAACCTCGATAGTTCCACCATCTTCTACTTCTTCACCGTTTACAGATAGAGAAGCAAATGTGGTGTCAGTGTTTGGAAGAACAGTAATGGTTACGAAGTATTCCTGAACAGTTTCACCATCGAAGGCAGTAACAATGACCTTCAGGTCGTTGTCGCCAGGTACAAGGTCAGTTCCACCTTCAATTTCAAAGGTTGCATCCTGATCGTTTACCTCAACAACTACGTCAACTTCAGTAGTTAGTGGTGGAACAGTCACAAAGTCTGCGTCCTGAACGTCAATACCAGCCACGTTGAATACAGATAGTGAGGTATCGAAGCTCACAACAAGGTTCACAGTGAAGGTGTAGGTCTGAGTAGTTACCTCGTCAGCAGCAGTAACAGTAACTGCAACGATGTTTTCACCAACAACTAGTTCGGTGTCACCAACAACAGTGACGGTTGCGTCAGTGTCAACTGTGTCAACCTCAACTGAAACCTCGGTGTTACGAGAGTCAATGTCAATGCCTTCACCCTCAACAGCAGGGATGCCGTTAATAGAAATTGAGTTTACAGCTGTGTTGGTGCTTCTCAGAACCTCAACAATGAATGAATACTCTTGAGTTGTTACTGTGTCTTCTGCTGTCACAGTGACAGTAACTGGGTTTTCACCAGTCTGAAGATCAAGTTCACCAGTAATAAAGAAAGTTGCTTCAACATCGGCAAGTGTTACTTCAACGGCAACTTCTGTTGTTCCAAAAGGAACAGTGAACTTTCCTTCGTTAGCAATAGGAGTTCCGTTAACTGTGAAGGTAGCAGCGGTGTTATCGCTTGCTGGCACATCAAGAATGATTGAGTAGACACCAGTCACGTTATTTGAATCAGTAACAGTAACGGTTAGCTCGTTAGCACCGACTTCTAGTCCAGTAGCGCCTGCAACAGTCACTGTTGCGTTCTCATCAACAGCTACTGGAACAACTTCAACGCTCTTGGTCTTTGGGTCAAGGAAAACAGTTGTACGGTCAGCTGTTTCAACGTTGTTGATTTTCAAAGACGCAAGTAGTGGGGTAACACGAAGTGTTACAAGTGCAAGGTAAATACTTTCTGGTTCTAGAGCATTTCCTGTTCTAACGAACAACTCTGAATCACCGAAAGGCAAGTTATTAAAAGTAGATGTCAAAGTAGAAAATGAGAAGTCCTCGTTAGGAACAGACTCAGCGGAAGCATTAAGTGCACTAATACCTGCAGTGATGTCATAAGGAACAGCTCCACTTACTACCAAGTCAGCGCTCTTAGTCTCCGGAGAGATCACAACAACAGAACCGTCAGTAACAGTTGTTCCATTGACAGTAAAAGTCGAGAATGGACTCACTTCAGCGCTATTTGCAGAAGCACTCAGCCCCGTCATGGATGTGACTACCAGGGCAAAAATAGTTAGTAGTGAAAGGCGTTTTGATCTAAACAATTGCTTCGTCCTTTATTGAGGGGCTAAGTATCTACTTATGTAAAAGATTAGAGCAATATAGGGTAATCTCCCTAGTCTTTACCAATTCGCAACCTGAACTTTATCGTTGCCAAAACCCTAGTTAGGGCTAGTCCTTTGGGTAAACAGCCCCACTTTGGTGCCCCTTTAATACGGCATATAGGTCAAACTGGTCCCCAGCAGTTATGTAAAGCTCATCAAAAGACGGGTTTAGCATCAAGACCCTGACGCAGCGCTCCTTCTTAGGCCCTATAAATAGGCTCCTTTTGACCCCAAGCTGATATTCCCCGGAGATTGCGAAAGGCAGCCAGCCGTATTTAGTCTTTTCACCAAGCTCACTTCGCTTAGGGGTATCTTCAACTGAAACCTTGAGGATTCGATCTAACTCAAAGGCTATGTAGTGTCTGCCTAGAACGTAGCGCTCTAACCTAGAAAGCTTTAAAAGGGCAATCCCGTCGGTGACGATGAGTTTTGCCATACTGTTTCCCTAAAGTATTCGCTAATACGTATGAAACAAGTGTAGTAGCGCACCCCAAGTAAACACAGTGTTTAACTAGGCTGCTTTTAGAAATTTCTTTAGGTCAGCTTCCAGCTGCTCAGCCTGAGAACCACAAACCCAGATCTCATCAATGCTTGGATGAGAGATCTTGATCTTCAAAGCCTGCCCAGAACCACCTAATCTCCCTAAAACCAAAGATCTCTTCGAATTGGAGCGATAGTCTCCAACAACCCCGAAAAACAACATGTGTTTAGAGATTTTGATCCCCAAAGTTCCTTTACCCGGAAACTCAGCAAACTCAGCTGATATCAACCTGCTCTTCTCAAGAACCAGGCTTGGTCTATTCAGGGCACGCTTTTCCCGTCCATTTAGATTGATACTAAATGCCAATTTGCTAAAGCTAAAAGTAGCCATGATCCCCGTTCGACCATTCGCAATTACGAATAGTACAAAGGACAGTAGCACAGAAAGAGTCTCCGATTGGGAAATATAGAGAAAAGTTTACAAAATGTCTAATATTAGGCAACCTGTC
>JAULUM010000048.1:0-26457 GCA_032111565.1 Rhodoluna sp.
GCTCCGTTGACCCCGAAGTTGTCTACATAGTAAGCCAATGGTTCGGCTGCAGGAGCAACTAGGAAGTCAGGGAAGATAGCTGCCAATGTGTACTCGGTGTTAGCTGACCAAGCAGCAACATCAGAGAAGTCAACAACAACTCTCGACCAACCCTGAGGAACATTAACTGTCTTACCTACCGCACCTGGGTTTAGCTCAACACGAACTGGTGAGTTTGCCTTAGGTGAGAAGTAGTTGAAAGTAACAGTCTTGTTAGCCGCGTTAGTGATGCGAACACCAGAAGCAAAGTTCAAGATGTTTGCACCTGCCCATGGCTGACCACTCTTCACAATCTTCAATGCCTTACCGCCGTTACCGCCAGCAGGAGCATCCTCAATAGTTGTTACAGCACCTTCAAAAGATCCTTCAATCTTCGGAGCTGCTGCACCACCAACAACGCTTTCGCCACGGGTGTCACCAGCTTCGAAAGTAAGAAGAGTGCTTACAGCTTCTCTAGCTGGTACATAGTCCGCAGGACGGAAGAAAATGAAGTCAACTAGGTCAATGCTGTCCTGAGTTTGGCTTGTAACCCAAGCGGTTACCTGAGAGAACAGCTTCTTACCCTTGAAGTCAACACCTAGGTTAGAGCCAGGGAAATCAGCGGCATCAGCAGCAACGTCAGTGTTTACCAAACTGAAAGTCACAAGACCTTCAGCATTTGTAACACCAGTAACAGTTCTGTTCTGAGTTCCAACAGCAGCAACGTTACCTACGTTTACCTTTGCAGTTGATCCAGAGAATTCCTTACCGAATACCAAAGTAACTGTCTGACCAGCCAACGGAGCGTTGTCTACAGAGTTAGTTACAAGGTAAGTAAGAGTCTGAGTTGAACCAACAGGAACCTGCTTGGTGCGAACGTTAATTCCAACGCGGTACCAAGGGTTAGTAACAGAGAAGAATGTCGCATCAGCTGGACGGTTGAATGAGTTAGTGTCATCCATTCCAACTAGACGAACATTCGCGTTTCCAGTGAACGGAGGAACCGGAGGCTCAACAACACCGCCACCAAGATCCGCACCCTTAGCACCATTGAATGCAATGTCATCAACAAAGAAAGGTTCTGTGCTCTTAGGGTTACCCTGGAAGTCCACAAAGACTGATGCTCTGTTGTAGTCGATAGCAAGGCTTCCACCAACAGAGAAGTCGAAGGTGTAAGTCTTCCAACCAACAGAAGTGGTGCTTGTAGCATCCTTCTCAATAGCTTGAGCCGGAGCAGCAACATTCTCTAGCTTTAGAGCAAGTCTCTTGCCTGCAACTGGAGAGTAGATGTTTGCCTTCACAATAAAGTTGCCTGCTGAGATTAGAGATTGTCCAGCAGCTCTTGATAGGAATGTGGTTCCAGCCCAAGGCTCGCCACCAGCAAATGAAATCTTCATTGCCTTAGTTGAACCAACTGATCCATTAGCTGGAGCATCAGTTACCAGTGAAGACTGGTTTCCACCAAAGTCGGTCAATGAGTAGCCTGATGTGTCGTCACTCTCGAAGTTCACTAGAACCTGAGGAGTGCTGCGGATTGCAGGAGTAACTGCACCGTTAATTGCAATGTCGTCCACGAAGTAAGAAAGTGGCTCAGCTCCTGGAGCTACGTTGAAATCAGGGAAGATTGCGAGTGATAGGTAATCTTCTGTCGCTGACCAACCAGCAACATCAGAGAAGTCAACAACAACTCTCGACCAACCCTGAGGAACAGTTACGGTCTTACCAAGTGCGCGAGGGTATGGAACCAACTCAACACGTAGTGGAGAGTTAGCTTTTGCAGAGAAGTAGTTGAAGGTCACAGTTTTGTGAGTACCATTTGTGATCCTGGTGTTACCTGTGATGTTCAAGATTGTTGCACCAGAGTAAACTTCTCCAGCTTTTACAATCTTTAGCGCTTTGCCGCCGTTACCGCCAGCAGGAGCATCCTCAATTGTCGTAACAGCACCAGCGAAGGCACCTTCAGGCTTTGCGCCTGTTGAATCGCCAACTACCTTCGCACCAAGAGCGTCGTTAGCCTCAAAAGTAACTAGGGTTGCTGGAACATCGCGACCTGCTGGAGCTGGAACGTAAAGGTCGGAAGGTGTTCCACCGTTGATTGAAACGTTGTCGATCTCGTAAATCTGTCCTGTGTTTGCTACTGGACCAGGGCCGGTGTATGTACGGTCATCGGCACCAAAGTTCGGGAAGAAAGCAATAACTTTGTAAACAGCATCTGGATTCCAACCGGTTCCAGTTGACATGTCGAAGCTTAGTTTGTTTAGTCCTGGTTGTGCTGTGAGAGTCTTGAGTGCAGCTCCTGCACCTTCGACCTTCATCATCACCGGAGACGGTGCAGTGTCGTTTGACCAGTAGTCCAAAGTAATGATCGGCTTACTAGCATCGGTATAACGGAACGGAGTTGAGTTACCTAGTAGAAGGTTCACTCCCGCCCACACCTGGCTGCCGGCAGTCTTTGTAAAGTGCAAAGAGTTGCCGCTTAGGTTCGTGGAGGCCTTGATCTCTGTCGTGGCTCCACCGTAAGGACCTGTGCTAGGAGTGCTAGACACGGTCTTCAGAACATCTGCTGTTTCGAAGTTCAGGAATAAAGGTGTAGTGACATTCGCCTGAGCTGGTGTAACACCAGTAACAAGCAATGCTCCGGTCACCAAGAAGAGAGCTACTCGGTTTAGACCCTTTAGAAGTGCAGATTTGTTCGCGTACATGTGAACCTTTCAGTAAATGGTGCACCTGAGGGCCGGACAAAGCCCGCAGATGTATTCCCTAGCCACAGTGTGGCTTGCCTAGACTTTATCTCTGAAACCGCTTCCGAGAAACCGCTTTCATTGAGTCTTTACAGATTTGTTATCAAATCAGAATCAAGTGGGAAATAAGTATTGAGTGGCTCAGTTATGTGCCAAAGCTACGGCTAGGGGCAGTGCCCTGCAGGCCCTGTATTTGCTGGAGTTTAGGCCCGAAGGTTTAGTTGCCCCTAAGTCTGGCGTTCTTTTTTTTGCCACAGGTAGCTATGCCAGATAACGATCATCGGATATAGGCCCTGAGCCCCAACGCCGATACGTTCGCCAAGGCCAGTAATAGTGGAGTTTGGGTCCTGCCAGAGGCTCAAGAACCAGATACAGATCACACCTATTATTAGGGCTCCCGCTATGGCTGCTCCAGGTCTGAGTAGGGGCGGAACATCATTTCCCCTTCTCATGGCGAAAAGTGGCCAGACACAGAGCAAAAAGAAGCTAGAAATGGCGAAAATTCTGTGCATGACTGAATAGCTGTTCTGGTCCGGGGTCGTAAAGACCGTTAGGCCAATAGTTGCGATACCGATAAGAAGAATGACTATTCGACCCGGCATAGCAAAGGCCTTGGCATGCCGAGCAATTATGAAGTCGCAGACAGCGCCAAAAATGAATAAGACTGAAACAAAAAGTTGGACAGGTGAATCATCAGCGGCTAGGTCGCTGATGGTTTTCTTTACTGGGTCATAACCAGGCCACATCATGCCTGCAATGGTGTAACCGATGAAAAGAACTATCGGACCGAGCGTAGCTGCAAGTAAGGCAGGTTTTTCAATGAGTCCGATTTTTCTCAAGGTCATTCCTTTGGTCGACTAAACGGTGCTTTCAATGTTGGCATAATAAGTGCCCTATTTCTATAGAAGTAATAAAGAGCGATCGCCATGTGAACTGCTCCAAGGACATTTCTATATGTTTCATCTGGAATCACGGAAACAAGGAACAGACCGAACATCAAAATAGATGAAGTCAATCCCCAACGAAGGGTAAGCAGAATTGCAACACCCAGCAGGGTTTGGGCTGTAGTTAACCAAAGCTCTGATGCTCCACGTCCAACGATCGGAAGAGCAGCATTGTCGCCACCACCGATAATGTATGCAATTGGCATAGATCCTGCCAAAAGTGTCCACTGGTTTAGTTTGCTGGAAATCAGGATTGCTAAAGCAGCAACTGCCTTGCCACGAGCCGCGAATAGGAATGCCAAAGTGAACTCCGGTGCTTCAGATGCGATTGGGCCTAGCCACTGAACAAGAATGTATTCATCTATGTTTAGTGCAATGCCTGCTTCAACCAGGCTGTCACCAAAAGGCTTAGCGCTGACGAAGATTACAGTTGCGGCAAGCACGAGCATCACCAAGATGAAAGATCGTCTTACCCATTTAGGTAGCGCTCCAACATGCGCAGCTGTCCCTTCGAGTTCAGGCTCATCACGCTGGGATGTTGAAACTCGCCAGAGATACACACAGTAAATAACAATTAGCAGGATTCCAATAAGAAGGTGCATGCCTCCAGTTACTGGAACTGTCAGCATCACTAGCGAACCGAAAATTAAGAACCCTAAATCTGCTCGGGTGTCTTTTTCAAGTTTGATACCGAAAGGATGCTTGTTGCCTGCCTTTCTCGCCTTGATTGCTTTGATAGAGAAGAAAGCAATGAAAGCAACAATTGGCCAACCAAAGCCCTGAACAATTCTGTTAGCTCCAGTCAAGTTTGCTGTTGCATACTCAATCATCTTCGGATCAGTGCCAGCGGCATAAGAGAAGTAAATCTCAACAACATACTCGGGCAAGATTGCAACCAGTGCCAAGATGCTCACAGCCAAACCACCCGATAGATCTAGTTCGGCTGCTTCACCAATCCAGCCCAAAACGAATGCAGCTGCAACGATTCCAATACCAAAGCTAACTAAACCTTGGACCGGGTCATAGGTCTCGCCCGTGATGGCAAGACGCATTGCTGGAACGCAAGCCAGCATCGCGATAACAAATGGAAGAACAAGCTTGAGCCAATACCCGATGCCGCTGTTGAATTTGATGCTGTGATTAGACAAAAGATTCCTAGGTGTGAATTAAATACTTGGGTCGGGAATCATCACGTACTTGGTCTCCAAGTACTCTTGAATTCCTTCCAGGCCACCTTCGCGACCCAACCCCGATTGTTTCACACCTCCGAATGGAGCGGCAGCATTACTAACAAGACCCGTGTTGAGTCCAGTCATACCTGTATCGAGCCTTTCGATTAACCGTATTCCACGCTTTAGGTTCTGGGTGTATGCATAGGAAACTAGACCGTATTCAGTGTCGTTAGCCAACCTGATGGCTTCGTCTTCATCCTTGAATCGGACTATTGGAGCAACTGGACCAAATATCTCTTCATTCAAAATGGTTGAGCCTGGCTTCACATCAGCTAGAACTGTTGGCTCAAAGAAGTAGCCTTCACCTGATCTCGCTGATCCACCGGTAACAACTCTTCCACCCTCAGAAACTGTTGCATTAACTAGACGCTTGAGGTTCTCTCTTGCCTTCTCGTTAATCACAGGGCCAATCTTGGTATCTGGATCAACTCCACGGCCTAATGGCATTGCCTCCATCTTGGCTGCCATCTTGTTGGCAAACTCATCTGCTAGAGATTCGTGAACAATAAATCTGTTCGCCGCGGTACAGGCCTGACCGATGTTACGAAGCTTGGCTAGCATTGCACCTTCAACAGCTGCATCGATATCTGCATCTTCGAATACTAGGAATGGAGCATTGCCGCCTAGTTCCATAGAGGTTCTTAGGACTTGCTTTGCTGACTGCTCCAGTAGCTTCACACCAACTGCAGTTGACCCTGTGAAGGTAATCTTACGAAGTCTAGGGTCAGCAATAATCGGAGCACTTGTTTGAGCAGAAGTGCTGGTAGTAATAATGTTCACAACACCTGCAGGAAGTCCTGCTTCTTCCAAAGTCTTGGTAAGAAGAAGTGTTGTTAGTGGTGTTAGTTCAGCGGGCTTCACAACCATGGTGCAACCAGCAGCAATAGCAGGACCAATCTTTCTAGTTGCCATAGCCAATGGAAAGTTCCAGGGAGTAATGGCAAATGCAGGACCAACTGGTCTTTGAGTAACCAGCATTCTTCCTGTGCCTTCAGGAGAAGACCCATAACGACCTGAGATACGAACTGCTTCTTCAGAGAACCAGCGAAGGAACTCATTACCGTAGGTAACCTCTCCCCTGGCTTCGGCTAGTGGCTTGCCCATCTCAAGACTGATAAGCATTGCAAACTCTTCGCTTCTAGCCTTAACTAGTTCGAATGTTCTTCTAAGAATTTCTGCTCGCTCACGAGGAGGAGTCTTAGCCCAAGACTCCTGAACGTTAGAAGCAGCAGTTAGCGCAGCCAGGGCATCTACTTCAGTTGCATTAGCAATTGTTGCCAATGTCTTACCAGTTGAAGGATCTTCGACATCAATCGGCTGAGTTCCGTGACCATCGACCCATTGACCTGCGATATATAACTTGGTTGGAACTTTGGCTAATAGTTCACTCTCGGTGAGCGACATTGCTACCTTCTTCTTTAGGGGGTTTTAGGGATTGTTTCGGCTGAGAGCTTATTGCCACATCTATAAATACCTGTGGCTAGGTTATCGATGGCCTCTTTGGCAGTTGCGTTAACTTCACCAATAGCAGCGATGCTAAAGACCAGATCTGTGCCATCTTTGGCTTTGATGATTCCAGCAAGAGAGTATTCGTTCTTGGTCCAACCAGTTTTAGCAAAAATCTTTCCTGCAGCATCTAGGTTGTCACCTTTGAATCTGTTAGCCAGAGAACCTGTTTCAGCCGCGATTGGAAGTGATCTCTTAATCACCCCCAAATCACCATCTTCATTTAATACCTTCTTTAGAAGTGCGTTGATGAAGGTGGCTGGAACACGGTTACCCTCGTTAGAACCTGAACCATCTAGTAGAACTAAGTCCAGTGTAGAAAGTCCAGCTCTTGTAAGAGCAGCCTTCAAAGCAATATCTAGAGAATCTCTAGAGCCGTCATAACCTAACTGCTTAGAAACCAAACGTGCCAAGAATTCAGATTCGGTGTTATCGCTAACTTTGAGCATATGCTCAATCCATTTACTTATTGGCTGTGATCTAACCGATGCAATCTCGAGCAGGTTTGTTCCAGCCTTGGCTTTTGTCAAAGTAGCTGAAGAAGCTAGCGGGCCGATTGCTTTCTTTAGTGCAACACCAACGGCATTTACTGGATCAGTGCTTCTAGGAGAGGTTAGAGCAGTTGGGTTTGCTCTGTCGCCATCAACCTGAAGGGCAGTCACTAGCGACTGGTAACCTATGGTCCTCTCAGTCTCAGGGTTACCTGGATCCCAACCTTCAGGAGCAAAATACGTGCTGTCCAAAGTGATGTTAGTAATAGGTGTTGATCTTGCCCACTCGTTAATCTGAACTGCAAGATCACTTAGCTTTGGCGCGTCTCTGTATACAGACTGAACACCGGCTCTGGTTCTTGAAAGAGTTGGGTCGCCTGCTCCAACAATCACAATATGACCCGGGTTATCAAGATCTGCATAAACCTTAGTTTGAACTCTGTAGTTAGGACCAAGAACCTGAAGAGCAGCAGTAGCGGTCAACAGCTTCATAACTGATGCAGTTTGAGCAGGAACATCACCCTGAATATCAAAAAGAACTTCGTTGGTTGCAGGGTTTATTACCTGAGCATGTAACCCAACTAAACGCTCATCCGAGGCTAATTCAGCAATTGAGCAGTCCCTACCATCTGGACTCGGTGTAACAGTAGGAGTGTCTGTTGGTGTGCTGGTTGGAGTTGCTGTTGGTTCGTTATTGCTCGGAGCAGCCAGTGTGAATCCCCCGATGATAAGAACTAGCAGCAGTAAACCAGTGGCTGACCCTATGGCTATTTGCCTCAGGTAGTTCATTGGTGAATTTGGTGATGGCATTTACGCTCCGAACGGCTCTATTCCCCTCAATTTTAGACCTTTTCGCGACTTGTAGAATAGGTTCTTGTAGAATAGGTTCATGCCCAAGTTAACAGTTTCAGTCCTTGTTTTGGCTCTTTCATCCATTTTTCTAGTTAGTTCCCCTGCCCAGGCTCACAATGAGCTACTGGGTGAGAGCCCAAGTTCTGGCTCAGTTGTTGAGGCTGGAACCTTTGAAATTCGTCTAGATTATGACGCCGAGCCAATTCCAACCGAGTTTGGCAAGGGCAACCTAATCGCCATTGCCAACGAGGATGGGGAACAGCTCGGTGCTGCTTGTGCTCGTATTGAGGGCAAGACCATGTACACAACAGTCAGTATCGAAGAGCCTGGCACATACAAGATCCTTTGGAGAAGTGCTTCTTCCGATGGTCACATCGCTGATGGAGATTACCAAATAACAGTTGAGAACAACACCGGATACGTAAGCGAGAAGGTGGGCAACCAGTGCTTTGATGACAACGGAAATGAACTTGACATTTCTAGCCAAGATCCGCTGTCTAAAAAGCCTGGCCGTGAAGTTGGTTTTGTTCAAGGACTTATCTGGGGTGGAGCTTTTATTGTTGCAGGTGGTGTCCTTGGTGCTTACCTAGTAATTAGACGTAAGCCAAAGAAGTAAGTTAACCGTTCGGCCTAACCAGCTTGTCAACGTCACCAAGAATTTGATTGAACTCAGCTTCGCTCATAAGACCCAGTCTCAACACGACTTCTTTGACTGTTGAGTTTTCAGATAAAGCAGTTTGAGCAACTAGTGTTGCATTCTCATAGCCAAGCATTGGTGAAAGAGCAGTTACTGTTCCGATGGATCTTTCAACATCGTTTCTCATGCGGTCAGCATTTGCTGTGATGCCATCAACACATCTATCAGCAAGTGTGTAACAACCCTGACGAAGATAGATGATGCTCATCATAAGTGCTCTAGTAATGATTGGCTCAAATGCATTGAGCTGCAACTGGCCACCTTCACAGGCCATGGTCACTGTCATATCATTACCAATTACTGTGAAGGCAATCTGGTTGACCACCTCAGGAATAACAGGATTGACTTTACCCGGCATAATTGAAGATCCGGCCTGACGAGCAGGAAGATTTATTTCACCGAAACCAGCTCTTGGTCCTGAAGACAATAAACGTAAGTCGTTAGCTGTCTTTGATAGTTTCACTGCAACTCTTTTTAAAACTCCAGAAACTAGAACAAAGACACCAACGTCTTGAGTTGCTTCAACCATGTCTTCCGCAACAACGAAGTGCCAACCGGCTAATTCACTTAGATACTTACATGCAGCTTCTGCATATCCTTTAGGAGCGTTAAGGCCTGTTCCAATAGCAGTTCCACCTAGGTTGATTTCACTCAGATGAGGAATGAGTTCCAGTAGACGCTGTTCATCTTCTTGAGTCATCCTTGCAAAGGTTGCGAACTCC
This sequence comes from Rhodoluna sp., assembly GCA_032111565.1. Classification (GTDB taxonomy): domain Bacteria; phylum Actinomycetota; class Actinomycetes; order Actinomycetales; family Microbacteriaceae; genus Rhodoluna. The sequence goes on from JAULUM010000048.1 coordinate 9,204, forward strand.
TGACCCAGAGTCATAGGAACCGCATCTTGTAACTGAGTGCGGCCCATCTTGATTAGGTCTTTAAACTCACTTGCTTTGTCTGTGTATTTAGAACGTAGATATTCCAAAGCCTTGATTAATTCTCTGATTTCAAGAATCAGAGCAACCTTTAGAGCAGTTGGATAAACGTCATTTGTTGACTGTGACATGTTCACATCATTGAGTGGATGAATCTTGTCGTAGTCACCTTTTTCAAAGCCCGCTAGTTCTAATGCACGGTTAGCGATGACCTCGTTAGCATTCATGTTGGTGCTGGTACCGGCACCACCCTGAATTGCGTCGACGATGAATTCTTTATCAAACTTGCCAGCTTCAACTTCATGGCATGCAGCGATTATGGCACTGGCTACTTGTTCATCTAACTCACCAACTTCTAAGTTGGCTTTGGCACAAGACTCTTTTACAAGAGCTAACGCCCTGATGAGTGATCTGTAATGCCCAATTGGAACCCCTGAAATCGGGAAGTTCTCCGCCGCTCTGGCTGTGTGCACCCCCCAATATGCGATTGAAGGTACCTCGTAATCACCGAGCAGGTCATGTTCTAGCCTCATTGCTGACATGCCTTAAGTCTGCCATTAAATCGTTAGTTTCCTAACCAAATAGGACAAGGGCCCAGACGAAGTGTCTGAGCCCTTGTGTGTGGAGTTACTGATTAGGACAGAATGTCTGCACTCATCTTGGCGTTTTCTTTCTTGTTGATTAGTCCCCAGATGAAACCAACAACAAGAGCCAGGAACGGTAGTAAGACAAGAATCCAACCAAGTGGTGTCAACGACCAAGCATTCATAGACTCCTCCGGTGATGGAGCAAGACTTGAAAGCAAGTTGAAGCGTGACATCAATAGGTATAGACCACCGCTTAGTAGTAGAGCTGATACAGCCGGCGCTACTACAGCCTTGAACCAGTGTGTTCCAGGGTTCTGCATGAAGTAGCGAATTACCGCAATGCTCACCAAGATCTCAACAAACATGATGGAAATCGCTGCAATAGCGCTAGTCCAGAAGAACAGGTTCAGAACTGGGTCTAGAGCCTGAACAGCAAACAGAACGATTACAAGAATCGCAATTACTGAAGTAACAATTACTCCACCAACTGGTGCGCCTGAAGAGTTTGTTCTGCTGAGCGATGCAGGAAGAACTCCTGCACGACCAAGAGCAAACACGTAACGTGCGTTAGCATTCTGGAAAGCAAGAAGACCAGCGAACAGTGAAGAAATCACTAGGATTTCCATCACTGAAACCAGCCACGCGCCAACATTTTCATTGACTAGGAAGAATAGAACCGCAGCTGGGTTTGCTCCACCTTCAGAAATCTCTGCAACACGGTCAATAACAGTTGCTGAACCAAGGCCGGTAACCATAGCGAATGAAACAACTGCAAACACTGCAGTGATCAAACCAACAGCCCAGTATGTAGCTCTTGGAACCGTGCGCTTCGGGTCAATTGACTCTTCACCATAGATAGCGGTGGCTTCGAAACCAATAAAGGAAGCAAGAGCAAACGCAAAAGCGATACCTGCTCCACCGATGAGCCCACCGGCAAAGATGTTTTCTGGTGAGAATGAAGCAACGAAGTTCATTGAACCTAGGTTGTTAGCAAGAATTGCAATACCTGCGATTAGAAGTGAGAGCACTTCAAGAACCATAAGTGTTCCAAGAACCTTCGCACCAACATCAATGCTTAGAAGTGAAAGTACAGTTACAAGGACCCAAGCTATAGCTGACCAGACAAACCATGGAAGATCGATTCCCATAGCCACACCTTGACCTGCCATGATGCCGCCAAAGAATCCGTAGATTGCGAGCTGGATCGTTACGTAAGCAACAATCGAAACAAACGCAGATCCAGTTCCAGCATTTCTACCGAGACCTCTACCTACGTATGCAAAGAATGCACCTGCGTTAGTTACCTTGCTAGACATGGCAGTGAAACCAACGCTGAACAAAATGAGAACTAAACCAACAAGTAAATATGCGCCAGGAGCAGCTGCTCCGTTACCGGCAAGAATTGCGACCGGCACAGCGCCAGTCATACCAACTAGTGGGGCGGATGCTGCCACCACGAAAAATACGATACCTAAGACACCCAGTCGGTTTTTCCGAAGGGAATTATCTTTTGTTTCCATTGACATTTACTGCTCCTCATCGAGTCGACAAAAAGTCGTTCGGGTATAAACGACCTGCTAATAGATTGGTGCAACGCAGAGGGCTAACTAGGCATTTTCTAGGTTCCGTTACCTGATGGTTGTTTAATCGTTATCAGTTCCGTTATAAAGAGTCATTCGGACACGAATGGTTAGGTAATCTAGGAAGCATGAGCGAATTAAACGGATTTATGGCCCCAAAGACCCCTACTGGCAAGTCGGCAATCATCCCGAACATGCCTTGGTTTTACTCAGGGACTCTACTAACCGTTGAGTATCTAACCGATGAAGCAAATGTCAGGGCAATCTTGCCGCCAGAACTAGAACTAGCTGATGAGCACCCAGGTGCTGTTGCTCTTATCTGGGCTGACTGGCAGTCCTGTTCAACTGGTGGAGAAGAACTACTTGATCCAGTTCGTTCACAGTACCTAGAAGCTTTTGTTGTTGTTAGATGCAAGTACCAAGGGAAAACCTATTCACGATGTGTAGCTATCTGGGTTACCAAAGACTTCGCTATTGCTCGTGGCTGGTTCCAGGGTTATCCGAAGAAGCTAGGCAATGTTGCCGTAACTAGAATCTTCAACCACGGTAAAGCAACTCCAAAACTTGAAGCAGGAGCAAAGCTTGGTGCCTCTCTCGCTGCTTACGACCACAGACTTGCCTCAGCAGTTGTGACCTTGAGAAAGCCTGCCGACTCAAATGGTTTTGTTAACGGTCACCCAATGATTCACTCAAGATGGATGCCATCAATTACTCCAGGGCTTGGTAACTCAATGGATCAACTAATCACCATGGGTGGAGTTGATGCAGATCTAGGAACACCATGGGTTGGAGATGCTGAACTTACTCTTTCAGATTCCCAATGGGATGAACTAGCTTCCATACTTCCTGTCAAGGAAATACTCGGTGGATACTACCGTGAAGTTGGAGTTACCTTCAACGGTGGAACACTTCTAGCAGATAACTCAAATCCTTCGGTTTAGTAATCCTCTAGATATTCCTGAATTTCCCAGTCGGTCACATCTCTAGTTGATGGGTCTGGAACCGAAGCTTCGTATCTTTCAATCTCATCGCGCTTCATGACTAGGAAGATTCCAATAAGACCTGTTGACATGTGCTGACGCATACGTTCATTGGCTTCTAGTGCATCAAGTGCTTCAGTGAATGTTGCAGGTAGAACTGCCGCTGCCTCATTGTCATAGGCCATGCCTTCTGCAGGGGCTGGCACATCGAGCTTTCTAACAATGCCATCAAGAGCAGCAGCCAAGATACCTGCGATAACCAAATATGGGTTAGCAGCACCATCACCAACACGAACCTCTAGGCGAGTTCCTGATCCACGCTCTGGTGGAATACGAACCATGGTGCTTCTGTTGTCGTATCCCCAGTTAGCCCTGTAAGGAGCAAGGGTGTCTGGGCCCAATCTCTTGAAAGCATTAACTGTTGGGTTGGTGAAAGCAGTTAGAGCATGAGCGTTCTCGCACAAACCTGCAATCATCTGCTTGGCAACTTCGCTAAGTTCAGTTCCCTCATGCATTAGATTCTTGCCGTTCTTATCGGTAACTGAGAAGTGCAGGTGGAAACCAGATCCTCCCTCATCACTCCAAGGCTTACCAACAAATGTTGCATGCTGACCTTCACGGTGAACAATGTCTTTGATAGAGGTCTTGAAAAGGAATGTTCTATCGGCAGCATCCATAGCTTCTGAATGCCAAAGGTTGATTTCATATTGACCAGGTGAGAATTCGTGGTTACCTGCGAATACCCCAATGTTTAATTGATCAAGCATGCGCATTAGGTGCAAGAAAGTTCCGTTTGGATCAACTAGCGCACCGGTTGTGTAAACACGACCAGTTCTCTCTAGCGACCTCTTGAAGCCTCCACCTTCAACTCGATCTGCAATATAGAACTCAAGCTCAGGTCCAACAACAGGAACTAGGCCTAACTTCTCATACTCAGCAATAACTTTCCTAAGAACTGTTCTAGGAGAGAAAAGGTTAGGAGACATGTCTGGGTTGAGAGCATCACCAATTGCATAAGCTACGCCTGGTTCCCATGGCATTGCGTGAATGGTGTCAGGGTCTAACTGAGTAACAAGGTCTTGAAGACCATCTCCTGCGATGCCCTCTGCATCCAACACTCCACCTTGAGTTGTGGTAACCCAAACACCCTGACAGAAAGCAGGTCCGTGACCAGCAGCTTTCTCAAGTTGGCTAACTAGCAAGTCCTTAGATCTTGTAATTCCAAGAACATCCGAATACAAAATCCTTAGGACATCAATGCCCTGGTCTTGAAGCTTCTCTCTTAGGGCGGTGAGGTTGGTGCTCATTGCAACTCCTTTGTTACATTTCATTCGGGTTCAAACGATATTTGAATGCTACTTCCTAGTAGCGTTAGAAATAGCCGTGGAAACCGAAAAGTTATGAAGGAATTATGAAAGCGCTATTTATTCAACATGACCATGTGAGCCCAACCGGATGGGTGGGCGAAGCCCTAGCCCGCCACGGCTTTGAAATGACTGAGGTTCTTGTAGTACCTGAGGCTTCATTCGAAACCCCTAACGTTCCTTTTGAATTCCCAGACTTCAATGACTACGACCTACTTGTTCCACTAGGTGCTCCATGGGGTGCTTGGGATGACGCCTGCATTGGCAACTGGTTACAACCAGAACTTGACTGGGTTAGAAATGCCATGGCAGCACACAAGCCTGTTCTTGGAATTTGCTTTGGTGGTCAGCTAATGGCTAGAGCACTAGGTGGGTCGGTAGCACCTGGCCCTAAGGGTGAAATAGGTTGGACCAACATCTGGTCAGATCGAAAAGACTTAGTGAGTAACGGTCCATGGTTCCAATTCCACTATGACCGCTGGGTAGTTCCACCAGGGGCCGTGGAGATTGCAAGAAACCCTATTGCTTCCCAAGCATTCATCTATGACAGATCTTTAGCTGTTCAATTCCACCCGGAACTAAACGCAGCTGTACTCAAAGGCTGGCTTGATTGGGGAGGCCTACGAAGCGTTGGTGAAGATGGTCAAGATGCTCAAATCATGATGGATCAGACTATAGCTGAAGATGAAGATTCAAAGCAAAGAACCTTTGCTCTAGTTGACGCTTATCTAAAAGATATAGCGAAACTTATCTAAGCGTTACCTTCACAGGGAATCTCTTAATTCCGTTCACGAAGTTTGAACGTAGGTGATCTATCTCCCCTACTCGCTCAACCTTGTCTACTCGTGAGAGCAGATCTTCAAACATGATTCGAACCTCAAGGCGAGCTAGTGAGTTACCTAGACACATGTGAGGTCCACCACGACCAAAGGCCATGTGCTCGTTAGGGTTTCTGGTCACATCCATCTTGTATGGGTCGTTGAAGATAGCTGAGTCTCTGTTACCTGAAGCAAACCAAGGAACAACTTTCTGCCCCTTCTTGATTAGCGTTCCTTGGAATTCAACGTCTTTAGTTGCAGTTCTTCTGAAGTGATAAACCGGAGAAGCTAATCTAATGAACTCTTCAACTGCCCAAGGAATTAGTGTTGGGTCTTCCTGCAGCATTGCCATCTGCTCTGGATTTTCAATTAGGTAGTTCATAGTGTGTGAGATGGTGTGACGAGTGGTCTCGTTACCAGCTACAACTAGTAGCAGGAAGTAAGTGTTGAAGTCTCGCTCTGATAAAGGAATGCCATCTGATGGCACCTGGTTTATCAATGTAGAGACCAGGTCTTTTCCATCTTTACCTCTGCGCTGATTAGCAAGGTTCTGCCCATACTCAAATACCTCAAGAGCTGCTGGAGATCTGAATGGAACCAGGCGATACTTTTCGCTCTCAGGATCTTCAAGAAGAACATCTGCATGCTCAGGGTCAGTGTTTCCAATCATGCGGTTACCCCACTCAATCAACTTGTCAGTGTCATGATCTGGAACATCCAGCATTCGAGCTAAAACACGAATAGGGAAATCAGCAGCAACTTCATCAACGAAGTCAAAGCTGCCTTTAGCAAAAGCGTTGTCCAAAGTAGTGGCTGTTAGCCCTCGCAGGAATGTCTCATAACCTGAGACAGCCTGAGGAGTGAACTCACCCTGCAGCAATCTTCTAAGGGCACGGTGACGAGCACCATCTGTTTCAAGAAGAGATCTTCTAGCCTCTTCTTGCTCAGCATCTACTTCTTCCAAGTTGGTGAAGTGAGTTGATGTGAAAGTATCTGGGTCACGAAGCACCTTTACTATGTCGTGGTACCTAGTAACCGACCAAAAACCACTGTTTGGCTTCTCCTCAACATCCCAGTGAATAGGGGCCTCAGCACGAAGTTTGTCGAAGACGTGCCAAGGAGCGCCGCCATCGAATAGGTCTAAATCTGCAAGGGTTAGCTCAGACAACTGTGTCATGGTCACTCCGATTGTTAGGATACGAATCATTTTTAGATTACACACCCAAACAAGAAAGAAACGCCTTTGTGCCTAAAAAGTTATTTATGCCCTAATGATTAGGGGAGAATAGAAGAACATTCTTAGGAGGTAGCAATGGCTGGACCACACACCCTTGCCGAAACAGAACGCCAGGTGAATCAGAAGCTTGTTCACAAGAACATTAACTTCGAAGCCATGGCCGTAACCTCAAACCTTTTTAGAGCAGCGAACTCAGTTAGAAACCACCTAGAGAGAACAGTTCTTGCCAAGCAAGACCTATCCTGGACCGCCTTTGTTGTTCTTTGGGTTACTTGGATCTGGGAACCTATTGAGACTAGACAGATAGCTGAAGAAGGAGGCTTTTCTAAAGCCACCCTCACTGGAGTGCTATCAACCCTAGAAAAGCGCTCACTAATCACAAGAACTAAGAGCAAAGATGACGGAAGATTAGTAATCGTTCAATTGACTACAAAGGGTAGAAAACTAATGGACACCCTATTCCCCGCCTTCAACAAACAGGAAACTGCAGTAGCTAACGTAGTTGCCCAATCTAAGCAAGGCCAACTAGCAGATCAGTTAAGAGCAATAACTAAGTTTGCTGAAACTAATTCTTAGCCGCTTCTGAAACAAACTTTGTAAACAGTTCCATCTGCTGAGGGTTTTCTTTGTAGTTATCCTCTGGGTGCCATTGAACTCCATAAGACCAAGCTTGGGCTTCAATCTTGAAGGCTTCGACGTGTCCTTCCTCAGCTCTAGCTAGAACTTCTAAACCACTACCAAGTTCTTTGATGGCTTGGTGGTGGAAGCATGAGCTTTCTAGGACAGGCTTTGATAGACCGAGTCCTTCAGCATCCTTGTCAATGGTGATGGTGTGCATATGGTTTCGGTGATGTTGATCCATGTCTTGAACAAGGCTTCCACCTTTCAGAACGTTTACTAACTGGAAGCCTCGGCAGATAGCTAGGACAGGTAGTGCATTTTCAAAGGCATACTTGGCGATTGAAAAGTCATTCTCATCCTGCAGATCATCAACACCATAGAGCTCTTCGGTGTTTGGCTCTTCGCCGTACCACTTAGGATTCACATCTCCTCCACCTGGGATTAGAACTCCATCAATGCCAACAAGTCTTTCAGCCCAGTTAGGGTTCTCAACCGGCAGGAAGGTTACTGGTTCTCCCCCAGCTGCCCAGACTGATTCGAGGAGTCTTCTTGAAGAGACAACACCAAGGCTTCTAATCGCTGTTGCCTGCTCGGTAAACCTACCGACTATCGCAATTCTGGGACGTCTAGCCATGGAGCTGCTCCTTATACGAATCGTTATGAAACATAGGGTTTATACCCTTAAGTATGCCCTAATCTTAATCGTTAGTATCCTAATGAATAGGGCTAAAGGTAAGGACAAGAGGCTTGAACACCATAGAAGTTGTTGGAACCAAGATAGATACCCGCCATTACATTGGTGGGCAAAGAGTCTCTTCAGCTGAGACCTTCACTAACACCTCCCCTGTTGATGGTTCATTCTTAGGTGAGATCTCTAGAGGAACTTCTCTTGAGGTTGATATGGCTGTTGAGGCAGCTAGAAAAGCATTCCCTGCTTGGGCGGCTCTTGGACCTAAAGGTCGTGGTGAGATTCTTTTGAGACTTGCAGCTTTAGTTGAAGAGAACATTGAAACTCTTGCTCAGCTAGAAACTATGGATAACGGATCGTTATTGAGATCACACCGACGTGGAGTAATGCCACGAGTTGCAATGAACATCAGGTTCTTTGCTGAATGGGCAATCAATGATTTACATCACCCAGAGTTTGAAACCAGAGGACACACCAACAAGATATCTTGGGATCCTTCAGGTGTTGCTGCGCTAATTACTCCTTGGAATGCTCCACTGATGCTTGCTACCTGGAAGATAGGTCCTGCACTTGCTTCTGGTGACACAGTAATCCTCAAGCCTGCTGAATGGACTCCTTTGAGTGCATCATTCTTTGCAGATCTAACCAAGCAAGTTGGAATACCTGATGGTGTCTTCAATGTTGTTCAAGGCTTTGGTAAAGTAGCGGGAGCCGCACTAGTAGCTCACCCTGGTATCTCACGTATTTCATTTACTGGTTCAGTTCCAACTGCAAAGGTTATTGCTAGAGCAGCTGCGGATAACCTAACACCAGTAAGTCTTGAGCTTGGTGGTAAATCTCCTTGCGTTGTTCTAGAAGATGCTGATTTGGATTTAGCAGTAGAGCTTGCAGTTGAGCAGTATGACAATGCTGGTCAGGTTTGTTTGTCTGGAACCAGAATCCTGGTTCACGAGAGCATCGCTGAAGAGTTTGCATTGAAGTTCAAGGAGAAGGCTTCACAGATTATTCAGGGTGACCCTCGAGATGAAGCAACTCAGATTGGTCCTCAGATCCACCAGGTTCACTTCGAAAGAGTAAAGGGCTTTGTTGATAGAGCCAAAGACTCTGGGGCCAACATCGTTATGGGTGGAGAACCTAACAGTGACCTAGGTGGACTTTATTTCAGACCTACCTTGGTTATGAACCCAGACCCTAAATCAGAGATTGTTACCTCAGAGGTATTTGGCCCAGTGCTTTGCATGCAGACCTTCAAGACTGATGAAGAGGCTATTGCTATGGCTAATGGCACAGAGTTCGGTCTGGCTGCAATCCTTGTTTCAGGCAATCGAGAGAGAGCGGACAGGGTCGCCAAAGAACTAGTTGCTGGAACTATCTGGGTCAACTGCTTCTTCGTTAGAGACCTAAGAGCACCTTTCGGTGGATCTAAGAAGTCAGGTATTGGTCGTGAGGGCGGTAACTGGTCATTTGATTTCTATGCAGATATAAAGAACACAGTGGTATCACCTAATGGATGGAAGGAATAAATCATGGGAGAAGTTGTAGGAGCAGCATTACTTGCACACGTTCCAACAATCATGTTGCCTGAGGCAGTTAGATACGACCTCAATGAAGGCAAAGAGCTTTCTCTAGTTCCAGGACTAAAGAAACTTCGTAAAGATGTTTTTGAAACTCTGGACTATGACACAGTTGTCGTTCTAGACAGCCACTGGGCAACAACAGTTGAATTCGTTATTACCTCAGCAGCAGAGCGATCAGGTCTATTCACTTCTGAAGAACTACCTAGAGGTATGTCACAGATTCCTTATGCCATGAAGGGTGACCCAGAGCTTGCTAACTCTGTGGCGAACTACGCAGAGAAGAACGGCACCTGGGTAACCCCTATCGCAGATCCACACCTACCAATCTTCTACGCAACAGTAAACCTTTGGCACTACCTAGGTAGAGGTCTAGATGACAAGAAGTGGATTTCAATGTCTGTTTGCCAGACTGGAACTCACGAAGACTTCCTTAGAGCAGGTCGTGCTCTTGGTGAAGCCATTAGAGACAGTGATAGAAAAGTATTGCTACTAGCCTCTGGTGCTCTTTCACATACGTTTTATAAGCTTCGTGATCTTCGTAAGCACGAAGCATCAGACCCTAAGCACATCTTTTCAGACCTTGCTCGTGAGATGGACTACGAAAGACTTGAGTGGATGAAGAACGGTGAGCACGGCAAGATTCTAGAAACCATGCCTGAGTTCTCTAAGGTCAAGCCTGAAGCTAACTTCTACCACTGGCTAGCCATGGCTGGTGCTACCGGTGAAGAACTAAACACCGCTAAGGGTGTCATGTACTCAGAGTATGAAAACTCAATTGGAACCGGTCAGGTTCACGTCTATTTCCCTCGCCCAGAGGGTGGATTCCCTAAGCCAAAGGACTTGGTACTTTCCCGTGACTGAATATAGAAGAATCCTGATTGATGGCTACCCAACTCAGGTAGTTCGTAAGGGTGAAGATCTAGTTGCCGGAGATGGCCGGGTTGTTGCCATCAAGGATGCAGTTCACCTGCCACCTGTTGAGCCAACCAAGATCATTGCCGTGCACTTGAACTATGACTCAAGAACTCAAGAGTTCATGACCAAGTTGCCACCAGCCCCTACTTACTTCCACAAGCCAATCACAGCTCTAAACTCACACAACGGTGCGGTGGTTAGACCTGCTGGTTTGAAGTGGTTGAACTATGAGGGTGAGATCGTCATTGTTATTGGTAAGACCTGTCGAAACATCTCTCCTGAAGAGGCAGGCGTATACATCGCTGGATACACCATCGGTAATGACTTTGGTCTTCATGACTTCAGAGATACTGATGCAGGTTCCATGCTTCGAGTCAAAGGTTCAGACACTCTCGCTCCAGTAGGCCCTGGCTTGGTTACTGACTGGGACTTCAAGAATAAGTTCATTAGAACTTATGTGAACGGCGTTGTGAAGCAAGAAGACAATACTGACAACATGGAGTGGGATATGCACTACCTAGTTGCTGACATTGCAAGAACAATTACCTTGGTGCCAGGAGACATGTTGTTCTCAGGAACACCAGCTAACTCAAGACCAGTTGAACCTGGCGATGTTGTTGAAGTTGAAGTTGAAGGACTTGGAAAACTCACCAACCACATCGTTGAAGGACCAACCAGTATTCGCACTGATGTTGGTGCTCAACCAACATCCTCAGAAGAAGTAGTTTCAACTGCCCTTGGTGGCGACTGGGAGTTCAGAGGAATCAGAACTCCATCTAAAGATCTTTACCCTTCAACAGTTGTAGAAAAGGAATAGCAAATGATTAAAGTCGAAGTTGATATGACTAAGTGCCAGCACTATGGTCAGTGCGTATTTGAAGCACCAGACATCTTCCGTTTGAATTCAGATGACAAGCTTGAATACACAGCTGAAGCTGATGATTCAGAGCGGGCAAACATTGAAGCAGCAATCGATGTCTGCCCTATGCAGGCTATCCGCATCGTCGAATAAGTAATGAACCATCCCGTAGTAATAGTTGGCGCATCCATGGGTGGATTGCGCACAGCTGAATCACTACGACGATTTAGTTACCTGGGTCCTATCACCGTAATTGGTGAGGAAGCTCACAAGCCATACAACAGACCTCCTCTATCTAAAGAAGTTCTAGCCAACGAGGTTACTCACGAAGCAGTTGCCTTCGAAGAAAGAGCAGCAACAGCTGATGTGAACTGGGTCTTGGGAACTAGAGCTGTTTCAGTAGATCAAGAACACAACACTGTTACAGATAGCTCGGGTATGGTCCATTCGTACTCTGCCCTAGTGATTGCAACTGGATTAAGACCTAAAAGACTAAATCTTGCTAACAGCGATCTAGCCGGTAGGCATGCCCTAAGAACCTTGGATGATGCCATCAACCTAAGAGCAGAGCTCACACCTGGTGCTGATGTTGTGATTGTTGGTGGTGGCTTTATCGGTTGTGAGGTAGCGGCAACAGCAGCCAAGTTGGGTTGCGATGTGACCGTGGTGCATAACTCAGCACACCCAATGCTTAGACCTCTAGGAACTGAACTAGCGAGGCAGATGCAACTAAGGCACGAAGCCGAAGGCGTTCGCTTTCTTCTAAACCGTTCGGTGACAGGTGTCACCGGTGATACAAGAATCCAAGAAGTTCAAATTAATGACGGCAGCAGCATAAAGTGTGATGTCCTCATTGAAGCAGTTGGCTCTAACTCAAACACTGAGTGGTTAGAAAGTACCAACATCGATCTAACCGATGGGGTCCTAGTCGATCGCGCTATGAGAGCCATCAGTGCATCAAGCAACGTTGTTCCTAACATTTATGCAATTGGTGATGTTGCTAGATTTGCTAACCCAATCTTTGATGATGTTCCAAGAAGAGTGGAGCACTGGAACATCCCAACTGAAACAGCTAAGCGCGCTGCCGCTGTTATAGCTGCTCAGCTAAACGAAGATGAGAAGTTTGAATCCTTAGTCCAAGACCAGTTCAAGCCAGTGCCGTCATTCTGGAGTGATCAGTATGACATTCACCTGCTGGCATTTGGTTCGTTGGCGTTAGCGGACAAAGCGACCCTGGTAGCTGGCGATGTTTCTGGTGAATGCGTATTTGAATATCACAGAGGCGAGCAGTTGGTTGGGGTTTGTGGAATTGGAATGAGAAGTGTTGTGCAAAGTTACCGAGCTAAGTTCATATAGGAGAAAACCATGTCAAACGAATTCGATCTAGATGTCACCTTTGAAGAGAATGAACCAGACCTTAGCCACCTATCCCCAAAAGAACTTGAGACTGCAGTCAGTGCTCTACCTGAAGCTTTGAAGCATGTGGCTCACGGTTTGCTAATTGAGAAAAGAACCATGAGTGATGTTTCTCAAGACCTTGGTATCAGACAGGCAGAACTTGTAACTAGATTGCACAGAGCTAAGTTGATGATTGCCAACTCTGGCAAATAAAGCTTTACTTTATAAGCCCAAGTCTTCTGAGGCGGGCTAAAGCGCCATCTTCAATAGGTGAGTCAGGGCCAATCAAAATCTGCAGTGTTCTAAGTGTGAATCTAGTCACCGGAACAACTAGCCATTTTGGCAAAGTACTAAGGCCAAGCATCTTTCTGTGCTCTGGACGCAAAGAAACAACTGCAGCCGCAAAGAGCAGTTTGTAAATTGGTCTAACCAGAAGCGGTAGCCCTGGCTTTCGTATGAACTTGATTACCTTTTGAGTGGTTTCATCAACTCGAAGTTCATTGCGATCATAAAAGCCTCTGATTTCTTGGTCAAGCTCTGCTCTGGAGTGCGGAACTCGAGATAACCCAAGTGGTTCAACTGATTTAGCCCACTGATCAACATAGCCATCGGCTCCACCTGGAATCTCGCGCCATGCATAGTCAAGGTGACAGGTTAGAAAAGAATCCGTGAAAGCGATGTGCACCCAAAGCAAGAGATCCGTGTCTTTGGCTTTGTAGGAAAGAGTCTCTCCTGAAGTCTTGGTGTATTCACCCTTGACTCTGTCATGCAGGCGATTGACTCGACTGGCTTCTCCTGCAACGGCTTCGTGTGAACCAAAGGTAGTAACAGTTAGCCAGCGAATGGTGCCAGCTAATCTACCTAATGCATCCTGCTCGTACCTAGAGTGCTGAGCAACACCAGCCAAGGTTCCTGGGTGAAGTGCTTGCAGGAGTAATGCTCTAATGCCGCCTACTAGAGTTCCAAAGTCTCTATGAACTACCCACGGTCCATCCGTTGGAAGAAACAACCCGCCAGTTTCACCTTTGGCAATTACATCAAGCCAAGGAGGTGTCCCCGATGGTTCATTTGATAGAAGTGCTCTGAATCTTTTGGAATATGCTTCTTGAAATCTGTTGTTTGGCATTAGGCCTAGCAGGTCTTTTCTGTTCGCGGGAGCTCGCCATTGATTAGGAAATCATCGACTGTATTAGCAACACAGCTATTGGTAGATCCGTAAGCTGTGTGTCCTTCTCCATCGTAAGTCAGAAGGTAGCCCTTCTCCAAAATCTCATTAGCTAGCTTCTTCGCCTGTGAGTATGGAGTAGCCGGATCATTTGTTGTTCCGATTACAAGCATGGTCGGAGCACCCTTGGCTGAATAGTCGCTAGGGCCCTTCTTCACATCGAATGGCCAATTGTTACAACCAAGCCCGCCATACTGCCAGTATTTGCCAAAGACCTTGCTTGTCTTCAGCACAAGTTCGTTTTGAGCCTTCATTGACTTCGGATCATCTGATTCACGACCATCGATACATGAGATAGCTTTGAATGCTTCATTAGCGTTTGAGGCAAATTTTCCTGAACCACTGTCGTAGTTGAAGTACGAATCAGCAAGAACAAGGAACACCCTTCCATCACGGTCACTCTTGTCAAAGAACTCGTTAAAAGCTTGCGTCAAAAACTGCCAAGAGCTATCAGAATAAAGTGCTGCAATCATTCCAGTGAAACCTGAATTCAGAGATAGTTCTCGGTTTCTCTCAGAGGTGGCAACCGGGCCTTTTTCAAGAACTGCCAAAAAGTCTTTACCGACCTTGTCCATAGCTTGATCGACTGTTAGACCATCGAATGGGCAGTTCGAGGTGTTATTGATGCAATCTTTTAGGTATGAACGCATTGCCGACTCAAAACCAATTAGCTGATTCAAAGAGTCTTCTGCAGAAGTAGATGTTGGATCAACTACTCCGTCCAAAACGAATCTGCCGACGTTCTCAGGAAAGTAAGCCGCGTAAGTAGTACCCAGAAGGGTTCCATAAGAGAAACCTAGGTAGTTGAGCTTCTCACTGCCTAGAACTGCGCGAATGATGTCCATGTCTTTAGCAGCGGAAGATGTGTCAACGTGACCTAGCAAATCTCCGGTGTTCTCCAAACAGGCTGCACCAAAATCGGCAATTGCCTCTTTGGAGTATTCAAGATCCTCTGAGGTTCCGTATTCATAAGGTGATGGCTCGTAATAGAACTTGTATAAACCTTTATCGTCAAAACACTTGATGGCTGTGCTCTTACCGACACCTCTTGGGTCAAAGCCAACAACGTTGTATTCAGATCGAAGCAACTCTGTACCCAATGAATCTAGGTACTCTGTGACCCACTGTCTACCGCTTGAGCCAGGCCCGCCAGGGTTCATAAGAAGGTAAGGAGAGTTTTCTGGATCTGCTGCTGGGTTAACTGCAACAGCGATGTCGATACTCCCCTGCTCTGGCTTACTCCAATTCAATGGAACTTGAATGTAACCACATCTGGCATCTGAGTTACTACCGTCGCAGTCGCTCCAGACTGGCTTCTGAGAATAGAACTCTTCTAAGTTTGCAGGAGTTGAACTCACATTTGGCTTTGTTGGAGCTGGCTCACTGCCATCAAACAAAGATGGATAGATGATGACTGTTGCAGCGACTACACCAGCAACAAGGCTGAGGCTTAGTACGGT
Source organism: Rhodoluna sp. (assembly GCA_032111565.1). Taxonomy (GTDB): domain Bacteria; phylum Actinomycetota; class Actinomycetes; order Actinomycetales; family Microbacteriaceae; genus Rhodoluna. The sequence goes on from JAULUM010000048.1 coordinate 24,570, forward strand.
GGTATTCAAGCGGCTCATTTGGTCGCCTTTCTTCTCAACGAAACTGCTAGAGAATCAAACAGGTAAGAGTCGTTGACGTTGCGCTCTAATCTCTTCCGAACCTTTTCAATTTCTTCGATATTGTGAATTGATTGAGATTGGGTGCTTTCGTTAGCCAGCTTCGTGATCTCCTGCACAAGATCGACATTGATTAGAGGCTCACCAGTACCAAGTTGAATGCTAAGTACATCCCTATAGAGACCCATCAGGTCGATAAGGATTCTGTCTAAACCATCGCGCTTAGATCTAGTTGCTCTTCTCTTCTGGGCTTCTTCTAGTCTTCTAAGTTGTGCTCTTGAACTTGGGTTGAGCTTACTTTCGTCAGAAACTCCCATTGAAAGAAAAAGCTCTTTTCTCTCTGCTTCATCAATCTCAGCAGTTAGTTGGGCCCCATCACTTACTGCGAGCTTTATCAGATCCTCAGCCACAAACAAAGCAGAAGGGATGTCGGTGATTGAAAGAACTGCCCTTAGAGCCTGAGATCTTCTCTCTCTTGCTCCTGCGTTGCTGGCTAATCTTCTTGCCATACCTACGTGAGATTGGGCTTGAGCGGCGCTCTGCTGAGCAAGTTCGAATCCAATTCCATACTTCTCAACTAGTAGTTGAGCCACTGCTTCGACAGTTGGAACCTTTAGCTGAACACGACGTACGCGAGATCTGATGGTTGGCAGAAGATCGGCCTCACTTGGAGCACAGATCATCCAGATAGTTCCCTTTGGCGGCTCTTCTAAAGATTTGAGTAAAAGGTTGCTGGTTCTCTCTGACATTCTGTCGGCATCTTCAATAACCATCACGCGGTATTTACCAACCGCGGGCATCTGTATTGATTTCTCAATGAAGGCAGTTACTTCATCAATGCTGATAAGAACACGTTGAGTGTTGAGCACCTGAACATCAGGATGATTCTTGGACTGAATCATCTGGCAAGAGTTACAATTTCCACAACCACTTTCAGAACAAAGTAACGCTGCAGCAAAAGCCAAAGCTAGTTGAGATCTTCCAGATCCTGGCGGGCCAGTAAAAAGCCATGCATGGTGGATGTCTTTACCCTGACCAACAGCATCCAAAAGTTGACTAACCGCTTCCGGCTGGGAAACTACGTCTCTAAAAACTTTTGGTGGAGTTAGCATCAACTTAGATAAGTCCAGCTACTCGTTCGCGAATAATTGATTGCATAGCTTCAACTGATACTGATGCATCGACAACCAGAAAACGATCTGGTTCTGCTTTCGCTAAATCAAGATAGGCAGATCTGACTGTTTCAAAGAACTCAGTCTTTTCCTTTTCAAGACGGTCTGGTTCTGTTCCAGAAGTGTTTCTTCTTGCTCTCGCCTCATCAGCTGGTAGGTCTAGTAGCACTGTCAGATCCGGGAGTAATCCACCAACTGCCCACAAAGATAAATCTCTAACTTCAGTTCGTGATAGGTCTCTACCTGCGCCTTGGTACGCAACAGAAGAATCAAAGTATCGATCAGTGATAACGATCTTGCCTTCACTAAGTGCAGGTCGAATCTTGCTGGTAACGTGATGAGCTCTGTCGGCTGCAAACAATGCTGCTTCTGCTCGAGGAGCTAAATCGCCTTTGTGGTGCAAAAGAATTTTTCTAATCTCAACGCCAACATCGGTTCCCCCGGGTTCCAGGGTTCTAACGACATCTTTGTTCTGCTCCTTTAGCCAAAGCTCAAGAAGGTCTGCCTGGGTTGATTTACCAACACCATCAATACCTTCAAAGGAAATAAAGAGACCTGACATTAGCCAGCTTTCTTTCGGGTAGCACCCTTTTTGACTGTTCTGGCTGGAGCTACACTCTTTCGTCCAGACTTTGACATTTTAGGAGCAGGAACTCCGG
>JAULUM010000049.1:0-3213 GCA_032111565.1 Rhodoluna sp.
GTCCGTATCAAACTAATTCTTGATAGAAGACCAACAAGTGCTGAACTAGCTATGTATTCGGTGATGTGGTCTGAGCACTGCTCATATAAGAGCTCAAAGATTTACCTTCGTCAGTTCGGTGAGAAAATTACCGATGAGATGAAGAAGAACCTAATGGTTGGCATGGGTGAGAACGCAGGTGTTGTTGACATCGGTGAAGGCTGGGCGGTCACATTCAAAGTTGAATCACACAACCACCCGAGTTACATCGAACCTTTCCAAGGTGCAGCTACCGGTGTTGGTGGAATTGTTAGAGACATCTTAACTATGGGCGCTAGACCTATCGCAGTTATGGATCAACTTAGATTTGGTGCAGTGAGTAACCCTGACACCGCTCGTGTAGTAAACGGTGTTGTTTCAGGAATTAGTTTTTACGGTAACTGTTTAGGATTACCAAACATCGGTGGAGAAACAGTATTCGACAAGGTTTACCAAGGTAACCCGTTGGTTAACGCTCTATCAGTTGGTGCTCTTCGTCACGAAGATCTCAAGCTAGCAAAGGCTTCTAACCCAGGCGATCTTGTAATCCTGTTTGGTGCAAGAACAGGTGCTGATGGTATCGGTGGCGTATCTGTTCTAGCATCTGAAACATTTGATGCTGATGGACCTTCAAGAAGACCAGCTGTTCAAGTTGGTGACCCATTCGCTGAGAAGGTTCTCATTGAATGCTGCCTAGAACTATATGCTGCTCAAGTAGTTGCTGGTATTCAAGACCTTGGTGGAGCAGGTTTGTCTTGTGCAACAAGTGAGCTTGCATCTAATGGTCAAGCAGGTATGCGAGTGCAGCTCAAAGAAGTTCTACTTAGAGACGAATCGCTAACTCCTGAAGAGATTCTGATGAGTGAATCACAAGAGCGCATGATGGCTATCGTTCCTAAGAAAGACCTAAAGGCATTCACTGCCATTGTTAATAAGTATGAAGTTGAGTTCAGTGTTCTAGGCGAAGTAATCAAAGAGCCAAGGCTATACATCAACTGGGGCAAAGAGGAGATTGTCAACGTTCCTCCTAGATCAGTAGCTCACGATGGCCCTGTCTATGAAAGACCAGTTGCTTATCCGTCATGGATTGATAGCCTAAACAACAACTCTGTAAACAATGCTCAGCTAAGAAGATCAAGTGAACCAAGCGACCTAGCCGAACAGTTGATTCAAATCGTGTCTTCTCCTAACCAAGCATCTAAGAGCTGGATCACAGATCAGTATGACCACTACGTCGGTGGAAACACAGCCCTCGCCATGCCTGATGATTCAGGAATGGTTCGAGTCTCGGAAGAGACTGGTCTAGGTGTTGCTATCTCAACAGATGCTAACGGTCGTTACTGTCAACTAGACCCATACAACGGAGCAAAACTTGCTCTTGCAGAAAGCTATAGAAACGTAGCTTCATCAGGAGCAGTGCCGATGGCTGTTACTAACTGTCTCAACTTTGGTTCACCTGAGAATCCTGAAGTGATGTGGCAATTCAAACAAGCAACAGCAGGTCTTGCTGATGGTTGTTTGGAGCTAGGTATTCCTGTGACCGGAGGAAACGTTTCCTTCTATAACCAAACAGGCGATGTTGCTATTCACCCGACACCTGTTGTTGGTGTGCTTGGTGTTATCGACGATGTTGCCAGAAGAATTCCTTCAGGTTGGCAAGATGCAGGTAACAACATTTACCTTCTAGGTATTACTAGAGATGAACTTGATGGTTCAGTTTGGTCAGAAGTTATTCATGATCACCTAGGTGGCAAACCACCTGTAGTAGATCTCTCTGCGGAGAAAGCTCTTGCTGAATTGCTGCAAGGTGCTTCTCTTCAAGGATTACTAGCTTCAACGCATGACCTATCAGAAGGTGGTCTTGCTCAATCACTAGTGGAGAGCACACTACGTTTTGGTATGGGTGCAAGAGTATGGCTAAATGAAATCTGTGAAAGAGACCAAGTAGATCTAACAGCAGCTCTCTTCTCTGAATCAACTGCAAGAGTAATTGTTTCTGTCGGAAGAGAAGACGACGTCAAGTTCGTAGGTCTTTGTGAAGCAAGAGGAATTCCAGTACTTAGAATCGGTGTAACAGATACATCAGGACAACTTGAAATTCAAGATCTAGCTACCTGGAGCATTGAAGAACTAAAGAGCTCCCACGGAGCAACTATTCCTGAACTGTTTGGTTAGGAGCTGCAGAGGGATCCAGTCCCAAATTACAGTTGCAATTCACCCAGAAAAATCATTGTTGCTGCCTAGGAATGTCATACCTTACTGGCACACTAAAAGCATAGGCAAATAAGGCAGGCTATGTATCTAACTTCTTCGGCGCTTTGGTCATTCAATACAAGAGACCTCATGAGAGCTTCATCTTGCGAACACTGCACGATGATTTCAGTATCCAGAACACTTGCAGTGCAGAGTGTTCTATCGAAGCTACAGCCTTACGAGGATGAAATAGCAAGAGCTAAAGCAGAAGGTGAAGATCAATCTCTTGCCCAGAAATACGGTGTCATCTTTGAAGATGCTCTAATTCAGGAGCTAATCTCATCTGTTGAATTAGGGGTAGTTGGCAGACCAGAAACAGACGGGGACATGGCTCAAACCATTGAACTCATGAAGGCCGGTGTTCCGGTTATTTATCAAGGTGGGCTTAAACGTCAGTTTGAAAGAACAATCTTTAGCGGTCGACCCGACTTCTTAGTGCACCAAGACTGGGCTCTTACTTTTGTAGATGGAAAACTAGCCGCTGAGAAGCGAGTAGGTTCATCTTCTACACACAATAAGTACACAGTTTGGGATGCCAAATACGGAGGTCAGGCAAAACCTGCTTACCTTCTTCAGGTGGGACTTTACGTAGATGCTTTAGACCACTTGGGGCTAAAGGCCGAGGGTGAGCGCCATGGCTTGGTCCTAGGTTCTAGAACAACCGAGAGCTTTGAAGAAATTGAAATAGTTCCTGCGATGCGCCTCGCAAGGAAAAAGATTGCGGACATTATCGATTTTGCAGAGCAAGCCAAGAACCAAAATGAGTTACAGAAATTTGAAGCTTCTTCCCTGCTGTGGCACTGCCCTTCTAAACAAAACTGTGACATCTGTGAGTATCCGGATCTATGCAAGGACGACAGAAAAGCAACGGATGATCTAGTTCAGGTTGCAAACATTACACAGGCCCAAATCGCAAGACTCTCAACTGTGGGCATCACCACT
>JAULUM010000049.1:3223-4712 GCA_032111565.1 Rhodoluna sp.
GGCGGGTGAAGACCTTCGTCCTTATCGAATGACTCAAGAGACATTCGACAAGATTAGAAATCAAGCATCCGCTCAGGTTGAATCTCTAGCTACAGGCAAGCCTGTTTCTCGTCTGATTCCAGACCCTATGATTCAATACTTGCCGCCTAGATCTCGATTAGATGTTTTCTTCGACTTTGAGGGATTCCCCTACTACGTTGACCGTGGCGGGCTGGAATATCTTTTCGGAAACTACGAATGGGGCACTGGAACGAATGAAGAAGAGCCGAAAGATGACTTATTCACTGAGTTTTGGGCTCACGATAGAGCATCTGAAAAAGTAGCATTCGAAGGTTTCATGACTTGGGCTATGAAGCGTATGGAAGAGGATCCTGACGCTCACATCTACCACTACGCAAGCTATGAGGTTACAGCACTGAAACGTCTGGCGATGCGACATGGTGTCTATGAAAAGGAAGTGGCCTGGCTTATTTCCACTGGACGTCTTGTGGACATGTTCAATATTGTTCGTAACTCTCTTATCATCGGTGAAGAAAGCTACTCGATCAAGAAGTTGGAAAGACACTATAAGTTCATTCGCTCATCAGATGTTCAAAAGGCATCCGCGAGCATTGACGAGTACGATCGCTGGCGTGAACTTGATGCGCTAAGTAAAGACCTATCTCTGCCAGAGGCTGAGCGCAAAGTAATTGCTGGAGATGCAGCCAAGGTTTATTCCGAGTTACGTCTTTATAACCTAGAGGACGTTTGGTCTACCAGAGAGCTGTACCGCTGGTTGGAGGGCATGCCTGGTGCTAGTTCTAAGTATGGGTTGCCAGAGCCTGGCGATTCAGACGAGGAGGAGCCCGATAGGAAGCCCAGCAAAAGCGAACAAGAGTTAGCAGAGCTTCAAGCTCAGACTAAAGAACTCTTTGAAAAGGTAGCTAATTGGCAATGGGGCAAAGATCTCGATGCTGATTACCGAGCTCAAATTTGGTTAGCAATTACACACTCGATTCTTTTCTATAAGCGCGAAGAAGTGATGTTCCGGGCGGATGTAGCAATAAAGGTCTTGATGGATGATGAAGCTCTTGAGGGAGATAGAACTGCAGCCGCTATCTCGGAAGTTGTTGAAGTTAGCAGGGAGACTAAGACCAGAAGGGTTGATGACAGCACCTACACACAGGTCACTTACACCTGCCTGTTCCCTGAAGATGATCTTTACGTCCCAAAGGTAGATCAAGAAGTAGTAGTTCGCTACCGTGGCGAGGGCAACCGTCAGATGCGAGATTTTGGAAGGATCACTGAGGTTGTTGGCAGCTCAGTCACTTTCACAAGGGCTATCGCAAAGGGTTCAGATGTCCACACACCAAACGCCCTGATCAATAAGACACATATCCCAACGACATCAAAGCAATCCGCGCTGCTCCAGCCGGTAGAGCGACCGGAAGGTCATCACCCGCGCGAGGTCACCAGTGATACCGAAGACCACCAGGACATCGCCGCGCGT
>JAULUM010000050.1:0-14171 GCA_032111565.1 Rhodoluna sp.
GCGTGGAGCATCGTAATCGGTAGCCAATTACTTTCCTTTCGAATAATTCTTTTCAGCGCTGAAAGTGTCCAACACGAACTGCATAAATGCAACCCTATTAACACCGACGAAACAGGTATTGTCAGTTATCTCCCAGTTTGGGCGTGTCGCGGCACAGAGAAATCAACCGTATTTCCTGCAAATACAGTGAGAAACTATGCCCAGAAGGAATGATAATGGCGGATTTACGTATAACTGGAGTTACCAACAACCAGCTCGAGCTTCAAGCTCCCGACGGCACACGTCACTACTTGGAGATTTCTCCTGACCTTGTCAAAGCAATCAAGTCAAAGCCAAGCGATTTGCCTTCATCTCTAACACCAAGAGAGATTCAGGCAGAGATTCGCCTAGGCACAACAGTTGCCGAACTAGTAGCAAGGACCGGTGCTGATGAAGATCAGGTTGCCAAGTTCGCTGCGCCGATCATCACTGAGCTCAAGCACATCGTAACCTTAGCTCGGAACATAAGACTCTCGCTTGCAGGTGATAGATTCACTGACCCAACTCAGATTGAGTTCGGAACTGTCATGGATGAACGCTTAGCAAACAACCGTGCAACAGACATTCGCTGGGTATCAAAGAAGTCAGTTGAAGGCGTTTGGTTAGTGTCTGCTGAGTACTTATTGCATTCTGAACCAGGCGTTGCAACATGGTCTTTCGATCCAAAGAATCTTTTTCTTGTTCCTGAAAACCAAAGCGCGCTTCTTCTCTCTAACGCATCACCTCTGAGCTTGGCTGAATCGTCAAAGCCAGTAAAGCCTGAACAGATTATGCACCCAACTGTGACTGCTACCCAGGTTGAACCTGAGATTGAAATCAGTATTCCAACTGCTGGGCTCACGATCGTTCCTGAACTAGTAGAAGTTGAGACAACTGAGACTCACACAGAAATCATCACCGTAGTTGAATCTGAAACCAGAACTACATTCCATGTTGTCGAAGATCACCACACTCACTCAGAAGAAGACTTCGTTTTCATTCATGAAGATGAAGAACAGGCTCAAGAAGTATTCGCTGAGCCTATAGAAACAACAGAGAAGTTCGAAGCAGTTGAACCAGTCGAACCAACTGTTGAAGAAGCCAAAGTTCAAGAACCTGTTGCCGAACAACCGAAGCCTCAAAGCACTTCACGCTGGGCTGAAGTGCTCTTCGGAACTAAAGACGACGAAGACGATAAGTAATTAGAAACCCAAGGTGACTAGCGGGATACTCATTTCCTGCTGACTAACTGAGCCGTGATGCCCAATCATATCTAAAGACTTCTTTTTGGCAAATCCACGGTGATAGAGGGCAACTTCTTTCTTGGCCATAACAACAATGTCAGGAACTATATCGAGATCACGGATCTCTTTCCAGTAACCTGCATCGATTAACATTTTTGGGTTCACGATATAACAGCTATCGCCTAATTCAGCATCAAGTTGAACCATGGTTGCTTCAACTGCGCCTTGATTCTTTAGGTAAAGAAACAGAGAACGTGTGTCTCCCCCAACATCAAGCAGCTCATCTTCACTTAGTAACTCATCCAGATAGATGTGGCTTGCGTGTGGAACATCAACAACTCCGTGATCAGCTGTCACGATAATGCCGCTTGTTTTCCTTAGTTCTGATGAGAGCTTTGAGATGTAACCATCAACATCTTCCAGTTGATTGAGCCACGCTTGTGATTTCCAGCCCTGAGCGTGCGCAATCTGATCTAGTTCTGGAATGTAAAGATAGACAACTTTTTCTCTAGAGTCAGACAGCAAATCCTTTGCCTTATCGAACCGTTCTTCAATTGATTTGGTTCCGTGAAATTCACTACCTCTCATGGTTGCCGCAGTAAAACCAGAGTCACGATACGCACCTGGTGCTACTGTGTGAAATTCGATGGTTCTAGTCACTGCCTTCTCTGAAACTGTTTCTAAAACCTGAAAGTCTTTCGCGTCCTGTTGGCTATCCCAGCCATTGAGAAGGTTTCTTCTCAACCCAGCTGCACGATCATAGATTTGGTAACCAATGAAACCTGTTTCCCAAGGAGGCTTTCCGGTTGCGAGAGAAACTATTGAAGTGGACGTCGTAGCTGGAAAGAAACATGAGGCTGGAGTAGACGGCTTCGAGTTCAGAAATCCCGCGTGAGCGCCAGCAGCCTTTAGATTAGATGACCCAAGTCCATCAATCAGGATTACGCAAACCGAGCGCTTCCTAGCTAACCCAAGTGTGTTATTTTCCCCGGAAACGCTCTGTAGAGCGCTTATCAACACATCGCCGAGCATCCCCAAGGTTTTAGGAGGTGCAGGTAGCATCGAATTCATAGTGACAAGTCTGCCACAGCCCTTTTAGCCACTAGAAAGATCATGACTAACAAGAAGCCTGAAAACCGATTCCCAGATGAACGAATCGTAGACATTGCCCTCACCCAAGAACTTAGTGACTCGTTCCTTGAGTATTCATACTCAGTTATCTACGCACGAGCACTTCCTGACGCCAGAGACGGCCTAAAGCCTGTTCAACGTCGAATCATCTTCCAAATGGGTGAGATGGGCCTTAGACCTGATAAGGGTCACGTAAAGTCCGCTCGTGTTGTAGGCGAAGTAATGGGCAAGCTCCACCCACACGGTGATGGCGCTATCTATGACGCCATGGTTCGCATGTCCCAGGCCTTCACTCTTAGAGTTCCAATGATCGATGGTCACGGTAACTTTGGTTCGCTAGACGATGGCCCAGCGGCTTCCCGATACACCGAGACAAGACTGGCAGCAGCTGCACTCATCATGAACGAAGGTCTTGACGAGGACGTGGTTGACTTCAAACCAAACTACGATGCTCAACTTTCAGAGCCGGAAGTTCTACCGGCAGCTTTCCCTAACCTATTAGTGAATGGCTCTTCCGGTATCGCAGTTGGTATGGCTACGAACATGGCCCCACACAACATGAGAGAAGTAATTGCAGGAGCGATTCACCTTCTGAACAACCCGAAGGCAACCTCTAAAGATTTGATGAAGTTCATCCCAGGCCCTGATCTACCGTCAGGTGGAATCATCATGGGCACTGAGGGAATCACTGAAGCATATGAAACCGGTCGCGGAAGCTTCAAGACTCGTGCCAGAGTCACAGTTGAAAGCGTCTCGCCTAGAAAACTAGCGCTTGTAGTAACCGAACTTCCTTACCTTGTTGGTCCTGAGAGAATCATCGAGAAGATTAAAGATGGCGTCAACAACAAAAAGCTTCAGGGTATTTCTGACGTTATTGACCTAACTGACAGAACCAACGGTTTGAAACTTGTCATCGAGTTGAAGACAGGCTTTGATCCAAACGTAGTTCTAGAACTTCTCTACAGATTCACACCACTTGAAGACTCATTCAGCATCAACAACGTGGCTCTTGTTGATGGAAAGCCAGAGACTCTCGGCCTTCGAGACATGCTTGGCGTATACCTAGCTCACAGAGTTGTAGTCACAAAGCGTCGCACTGAGAACCGTTTGGGCAAGAAGCTTGCTCGCCTGCATCTTGTAGAGGGCCTGCTAAAAGCCATCTTGAGCATTGATGAGGTTATCAAGATCATTCGTGCAGCCGACGAAGTTGATGATGCTCGCAAGAAATTGATGAGCAAGTTCACACTTTCAGAGATTCAGGCTGAATACATTCTTGAACTGAAGCTACGAAGACTTACTAAGTTCTCGAAACTTGAGCTAGAAGCTGAAAGCAAGGAGCTTGCAAAAGAGATCGCAGAACTGAAGAAGATCCTATCTGCTGATAAGAACTTGCGTGATGTTGTTGCAGCTGAACTAGAAGAAGTTGCTAAAAAGTACGGTGACGACCGCCGTTCAACAATCACCGATGGTCTCACTGAGGTAAAACCAGTGAGCTCAGCCAAGGCAGCTGCCATTGATGCTCAACTTGCTGACTCCCCTTGCTTTATAGTTCTAACAGCAAGCGGCCAAGTGCTTAGAACTGTCCTTGAGCCTGTAAAAACTGACAAACGCAGAAAGCATGATGCTCTGAGATCTGTAATCTCAAGCACAACCAGAAGCTACATCGGTTTCCTAACTTCTGATGGCATCATGCACAGAGTTCACGCTGGTGACATTCCTGCTAGTGAAGGCGCATTCGAAGTTTCAGAATCCGTTTCAGCAAGCGAGTTCCTTGGCCTAGGTAAGCAAACCAAACTTGTCGGCGTATTCGAGCTAACTGATGACACAGTTATCGCAATTGGAACCAAGCTGGGTGTTGTAAAGAGGCTGAGCGCAGACTTCTTGCCTAAGACAGAGTTTGAGGTGATTTCACTAAAACCAGATGATGCAATCGTTGGGGCTGAAGTAAGCACTGAGAAGGACACCCTTGTCTTTATCACGGATGATGCTCAACTGCTTCGTTTTGAGGCCAAGAGCGTTAGACCTCAAGGTCGTGGAGCTGCAGGTATGGCTGGAATAAAGCTTTCTGATGGAGCTAAAGCAATTTACTTCACATCAATCAAGGTCACGAAGGACACTCAGGTTCTAACCGCAGCAAGCAACAGTGAATCACTTGGAGCTGTGGACGCTGGTAGCGCCAAGATCACTGAGATGGCTGAGTTCCCTGCCAAGGGAAGAGCAACCGGTGGTGTACGAGCTCACAAGTTCATCAGAGATGAGAATCATCTTTACTTCGCTTATGTAGGTAATGCTCCCATTCTTGGTTCCGCCTCAGCAGGTAAGCCTCTAGAGACACCTGAGTATCTAGCTAAGAGAGATGCCTCAGGAACACCTCTAAGCGCCACGATTGTTTCAGCAGGTAGAGACTAAGCGTCGATTCTTTCTCGTTCGAAAGATTCAGCCTTATCTACAATGAAGTCTCTTCTCGGAGCAACTTCGTTACCCATTAGAAGTTCAAACATCTTCTCAGCTGCAGCCAAGTCATCTACTGTTACTCGGCGCAATGATCTACTCTTGCGATCCATCGTTGTCTCGGCAAGTTGATCGGCATCCATTTCACCTAGACCCTTGTAACGCTGGATAGGTTCTTGGTACTTCTTTCCTGCCTTAGAAAGCTTCGCTAGCAAGGCTTCAAGTTCGGGCTGTGAATAGGTGTAAATAGTCTCATTAGGTTTGGAACCAGGGTTCATCACAACGACTCTGTGTAATGGCGGAACTGCCGCGAAGACGCGGCCATCCTCAACCAAAGGTCTCATGTACTTATAGAACAGAGTTAGCAGAAGTGTTCTAATGTGAGCGCCATCGACATCCGCATCGCTCATCAGGATGATCTTTCCGTACCTAGCAGAAGCTAGGTCGAAAGACCTTCCTGAACCTGCTCCAAGAACTTGAATGATTGATGCACATTCAACATTGTTGAGCATGTCTGTAATGGCAGCTTTCTGAACGTTGAGAATCTTTCCTCTAATTGGCAGTAATGCTTGGAACTCAGAGTTCCTAGCTAGCTTTGCTGTACCAAGAGCAGACTCACCCTCAACAATGATTAGCTCTGAATCAATGGTGTCTTGGGTTCTACAGTCAACAAGTTTTGTAGGTAACGATGAAGACTCTAGAGCGGTCTTGCGACGCTGAGTCTCTTTGTGTGTTCTTGCAGAAATACGAGACTTCATCTCGTTGACTACTTTTTCAAGAACTAAAGCAGTCTGCGCCTTATCTTCACGCTTGGAAGAATTAAATCTATCTGTCAGCGCTTTAGAGACAACTGATGAGACGATGTTCTTGATGGCAGGTGTACCTAGAATTTCCTTAGTCTGACCTTCGAACTGTGGCTCAGCAATTCGCACAGTGACAACAGCAGTTAGACCGGCAGTTACGTCTTCTTTCTCGATCTTCTCGTTACCGAGCTTGAACTTTCTTGAGTTGGCATCTGCCTGAGCGCGAAGAACTTTTAGTAATGCTTGCTCGAACCCCTGAAGGTGAGTTCCACCCTTTGGTGTAGCGATGATGTTTACGAAGCTTTTGATCTCTGTGTCATAGTCAGTTCCCCATCGAACTACTACATCTACCTCACAGGTACGTTGCACCTCTTTGGATTCCATGTTGCCTGCAGCGTTGAGTACAGGAACAGTTTCACTGTATGCGCCGCTACCGCTGAGTCTCCAAACGTTGCTGAGAGGAGCGTCCTTGGCTAGGAAGTCTACAAACTCAACAATTCCACCTTGGTACAAGAATTCGTGAACGACAGGTTTGCCGGCTCTTTGATCACAAACAGTGAGCTTCAAACCCGGGACGAGGAAAGCTGTCTGTCTTGCGCGCGCGAGAATGTCATCCAGCTCAAACTCAGCACCCTTTACGAAAATCTGAGGGTCAGCCCAGAATCTAACTCGAGAGCCTGTCTTGTTCTTGGCTACTTTGCCAATTTCTCTGAGTATGCTCTTGTCCTTGAACGGCTTGAATGGACTTGATGGCGATAGAGACTTTTTGTCATCGAAAGTGCCTGGAGCTCCTCGCTGGAAAGACATCGCCCATGTTTTACCGTCTCTATCAACTTCAACTTCTAGACGCTCGGACAGAGCATTTACTACTGACGCACCTACGCCGTGCAACCCACCTGATGCTGCGTATGATCCACTGCCAAACTTTCCACCCGCGTGAAGCTTGGTGAATACAACCTCGACACCTGAAAGACCTGTCTTAGGCTCAATGTCCACTGGGATACCACGGGCAAGGTCAGAGATCTCAACGCTGCCATCTTTGTGAAGCACGATGCTAATCAGCTTTCCGTGACCAGCTAGCGCTTCATCCACGGAGTTATCAATGATCTCCCATAGACAGTGCATGAGACCGCGGCTATCAGTTGAACCGATGTACATTCCAGGACGTTTGCGAACCGCCTCTAGGCCTTCCAGGACGGAGAGATGGCGTGCTGAGTAATCATTTGAAGGCATGCTTCAAGCCTAAGGAACAAGCCTGATATCAAGGCTCTAGGACACTCAGCCAGTGAAAAACTATTCGCAGATAGCGAAATAAGGGGGAATGAGGAAGAAACAGCGAGGTATTTGTGTTGTAGTAGTTATGGAGGAACTAATGGAACAGACTGAAAGCACCAACGAAGCGGTAGAAGAAACCACGAATCTACCTGCACTAACAGCAGCGGATCGTTGCGACATTTGTGGAGCTCAGGCGTTCATCAGAGTAGTTCTGGCTGCTGGTGATCTAGTTTTCTGTGGTCACCACGGAACAGCTAACAAAGACAAACTAAAGCCGATTGCCATTACCTGGCAAGACGAGACTGACAAGCTTAACTAGTCTTCAAAAGCGATTCTTCGACTGGCAGCAGCCAAGTCGTTCACATAACTAAGTTCAACTGATGCGCTCTTTGCAGTTGTAAAGACATTCCCCAAGAACTTATCTGCCAGATCTGGATTCTTCGCAAAGACCGGACCGTGAAAAAGAGTGAGTAAAGAGTTCTCAACCCAAGTGATTTCAGGGAGTTGAGCTTCGCTATTTACATAGCCAACAACCCCGTCTGAATCCTTGAACTCACTCACGCGCTCGGCATGTTTCGTTGTCGAACCCTTAAGTGCTTCAAACAGAATCTCGTAACCAGAAGAAACGGCCATAACAGGCACACCAGCTCTTACTAGTTCCACAAGATTTGGAATAAGGGCAGGATCAATGTCGGCAAGCTGACTCCACGCATGAGTTGATCCATGCCCAAGAAGCACATAGTCGAATTTCTCTAAATTAGTTGGCTTCTTAATGTGATGGACCTCGGAACTGATGCCAGACCATTCCAGTCTGCGTTGGAGAACATCAAAGTTTGCTGCATCGCCGTTGAGATTGAGATGACCTGGATATAGAACTGCGAGCATTAACGTCTTAGACACGTTCCACATCCTCAGGGTCTGTGAAGCCTAGATATCTTCTAAGTCTTCTCATGGCATCGGCACTGTAAAGCACTGTCTTTATTCCATGAGGCGGCGCTGGCAAGGCGAAGAATTCATCTATCGCCTTGAAGTAGTCCTCTTCAACCTTCAATGCAGGAACGCCTTTGTAGGCAAGCAGCAAAGCTGCGTCAGCGTAGTTGAATCCACTTACTGTGTGCACACTCTTCAAATTTTTCAAGTCCAAAGTCCACATCCAAGATGGATCATGGACGTCGCGACCGATGGCAAGGAAAACCTGTTCTTGCTCTTTGGGCAGATTGTCTATGTTCAACTGCATACTGATTGGGTTCTGAACCAAAATAAATTCACATGGTTCGCCATTCACTTCTCGAATCTCACCTCGTGAAAATACGGGTGGTAACTCATTGAGAACACGAGTTGCTAATGCCAAGTCAAACTTTTCACCTAGCACCTCACGAGAACAAGACAAGGCGGCAAGTGCATCTAGTGCGAAGTGAACTCCCCTGCTTGGAAGTTCGAGCTTTACCTCGCGTCCATGCATAGAAGCTTGCAGGTCTCTACCATCAAGAGCGATAGCTGCTGTTGTTACTTCAGGTATTGCAATCTCAGCTTGGTAAGTCTGTGCGTAAGACATTGATTCGCCGACGGTCTTAGAAAGTGATCTACCCAATCCAAAAAACTCTTTGTGTTGGTTAATCTCCTCTGCGATTATCAAACAGTTTTGGTCATCAGCGTTAAGAACAACAGTTCCATAGGTTGCCTTGGCGACCTGCAACAACTTTTCACGAACTAAGGCTGGATCAACGAAGCGATCAAGTTGATCTTCAAAAACGTTAAGGATGACCGAGGTTATCGGCTTCACTTTCTCAACAATTGCTGCAGCGTGACCTTCATCCATTTCTAAAATTGCGATTGAACCTGGAACCTTGCCGAAAAGGTTTGCTTGCCTAACAACGGTGCTAAAGAACCCCTGCTCAATGTTCGCAGTTGATGGATTGGTGAAAACTTCTAGACCATGTGCCCTAGCAATAGCAACGACCATCTTCGTTGTTGTTGATTTACCAGCAGTGCCAGTGATGATCACGAGTCCGTGCTCAAACGAATTGAGTGTTTTATAAACAAGATTCGGGGCGAGCTTGCTAACAACCAGCCCAGGTAAGGCAGAACCTCCACCAGGTCTAACCAGTCGGACCGCAAAGCGAACCAAGCGGCCAACTAGCAGTGCTGGTAGATAACGCAAGAATTAGCTCTCTTTAATGAAGTCTCTGAGCCACTGAGCGCGAGACGGGTGCTTGAGCTTGGACATAGTCTTGGCTTCAATCTGTCTAATGCGCTCACGAGTAACACCGTGTTCTTCACCAATCTGGTCAAGAGTCTTCATAACACCATCACCGATACCATAACGACTTCTGATTACTGCTGCTTCGCGAGGAGTCAATGTGTCAAGTAGTCGTTCGATTTCACGCTGCATGATTCGGAAAGCAACAGCGTCAGCTGGCTGAACTGCTTCAGTATCTTCGATTAGATCACCGAACTCTGAGTCTCCGTCTTCACCAAGTGGAGTTGATAGCGAGATTGGTTCACGACCATACTTCTGAACTTCAACAACCTTCTCAGGTGTCATGTCCAGTTCTCTTGCTAGTTCTTCAGGGGTTGGTTCGCGACCTAGATCCTGAAGCAATTGCCTTTGAACACGTGAAAGTTTGTTAATGACTTCAACCATGTGAACGGGAATACGAATTGTTCTAGCCTGGTCAGCCATAGCCCTGGTAATGGCCTGACGAATCCACCAGGTTGCATAGGTTGAGAACTTGAAACCCTTTGTGTAGTCAAACTTCTCTACGGCTCTAATTAGACCGAGGTTACCTTCTTGAATCAGGTCAAGGAACTGCATTCCTCGACAGGTGTAACGCTTTGCAAGGCTAACTACAAGTCTTAGGTTCGCTTCAAGAAGGTGGCTCTTCGATCTTTGACCGTCTTTCACAACCCACCTAAGGTCGCGCTTCATGTCTGCAGTCAGTTTCTTATCGGTCGCAAGCTTCTCTTCTGCAAACAGACCAGCTTCAATTCTCTTCGCTAGTTCAACTTCTAGTTCCGCGTTTAGAAGCGCAACTTTACCGATTTGCTTTAGGTAATCCTTAACCGGGTCAGCAGTTGCACCAGTGATGGATGTGCTTTGAACTTGAAGATCATCTTCTTCTTTTGTCGAAAGAACTAGCGCGCCTTCTGGAACTATTGGCTTATCTTCGTCTTCTTCAACATCAGGAAGTACTTCTTCGATTTCCGCGACAATTACATCAACATCCGCTTCGGCAACAATCGCCTCAGGATCTAAATCATCATCTTCTTCGTCATCAAGATCTAAACCATCTATACCAATACCCTTGGTTGGTGCAATCTTCTTTGGCGATTTCACAGCTGCTTTAGCAGGTGTCTTCGCAGTTGCCTTGGGTGCCTTGACGGCAGTCTTGGCCGCTGGCTTGGCAGTTCCCTTAGCAACCGGCTTGACAACAATTTTCTTTGCAACAGGTTTCGCAACCGCCTTCTTAGATGTTGCTTTAGCTGCTGGCTTTGCCGCAGGCTTGGTTACCTTCGCAGCTGGCTTAGTCGCTTTCGCAGCGGCTTTAGGAGCAACCTTGGTTGACTTTGCTACAACTTTGGCAGCAGGTTTCTTTACTTCTTGCTTTGCTTTGGTTGCAGTTGACTTTGCCTTAGCAGCTGGTGCTTTAGTTGTTGAAGATTTGATTGCGTTTCCTTTAGTAGTTTTCTTCGATGCCGCTTCTTTAGGCGCAGCTGCCTTATTAACTGCAGTAGCAGAAGTCTTTGCTTGTTTTGAAGCCATGTGAACCTTCAGTGTCTAAGGGTTGACCGTATCGAAAAATTGGGTATTACGAAGACCCATGTCAAATCGGATGAATTGACTGGGTCTGTCTCCAATTATGCCACCTCCGAGTGACTTAACGGTTCAACGGAGCCAAAAGGCTTGCCTGATGCTAACAACCAGATAGTCTGGCCAATCATTCCCTAGATCTTGGCTAAAGCCTGTACTTTCGTACGCTCCTTGGTGAAAAACACCAAGCCAACACCAATCACAAGGAATTGAGCGGCAAAACCCCAGCGGAAACTCTCTACGTTGTACCTATCGACGCCACTACTTGGGTCATAAAGAAGGTCAATAACTAGCCCTGTCAAATACATCATTGTGAACGTAGCCAAGAAGCCTCCCACGTTAGCAAAACCATTGGCCGACCCTAGCCGTTCCTTCGGAACGAAGTCCTTTGAGAAATCAAAGGCAATCATAGATGCCGGGCCCCCAATGGAAATTAGGAGGAAGCAGATCAGAAGCAGCCATGCAGGCGATTGTCCAGGCATAGACAGCAGGACAATCCAAGCCCCAACAGTTAGTCCTACTACCCCATAAACCATTTTTGCTCTTAGGTGCGGAGCCCTGGCACAAACCTCAGCGATGATTGGGCCTGTGATGAATCCGAAAACGACCATTGCTGAAAGGATGAATGCAACAAACCCTAACGGTTGCCCTTCAGCTGTGACTAAATATGGAACTGCCCATAGCAAAGAAACTGAGGTTGTTGTTGGTTGAGTAGTGAAGTGTGTCCAGAATGATAATCGGATACCAGGGATGCCGATGTTCTGAACTAATTGGCCCCAAGCCTGCTTCAAGGAATTAACGGCGTGCGACTTTCCACTACTAGCATCGGATTCATTTGCAGTGAAGGCAATCAAGAGAAGAACAACTAGAAGTGAAGCTGCCGCCATTATGGAGAACGCAGGTTCCCAACCTAAACTCTGCAGCATAATCCAGAATGGAACCGCAGAAAAGAATTGACCTGTCTGACCAATTGTTGATACATACTGCTGCATCTTCGAGGCTTTAGATCCTGTGTACCAACCGTTCACCATTCGGATCATCGAAATGAATGTGAAGCTATCTCCCATGCCAACAAGCATGCGACCAACAACAGCAACTTCAAGACTTGGAGCAAATGCAACGGTCAGTTGACCAACTGCCATGATGCCGGCACCTACAGCTAACAAAACTTTTGCGCCGAAACGATCAACCAAGATTCCTACTGGGATCTGCATTGCTGCATAAACAACAAGTTGAAACACAGCGAGAGTGGCTAACTGTTGAGCGTTGGTGTCAAATCTTTCGCTTGCGGTCAGCGTCGCTACACCAAGAGAAGATCTTTGAGTAACTGCTAAGAAATACGCCAGACCCGCAACAGTCAGAACCAGCGTTGGTGAACGATTCAGTCTTGGTCCTCTTCGTTCTCCTGTTTGTTCTTTTGGTGGCTTGCTAGATATCCTTCGAGTTCTGCAGCAATCTGGTCAGCGTCCGGAATGGCTCTCTCGCGAGGCTTCACTGAACCGAGACCGTTAGCTGAACGCTCATTCTGGAAACTAGCTTCAAGCCCCTGAACCATGCGTGCAAGATCTTGATTTTCTGCCATTTGAGTGGCAATTCTTCTAAGGAAGGCATCGCCCTCATCACGTAGATCATCAGTTGGAAATACTAAGCCAAGATGAGAACTGATTAGTTCTAATCCAGCAACAGCCGCTTGTGGGAATTCAGAGTCTGACAGGTAATGAGGTACGAGTAGTACGAAGCCTGTGCTTGGAATGTTTGCCTGAGTGAGTCTGTACTCAAGAAGGTGCATGATGTTTCCAGGAACCTGTGTTCGTGGTTTCCATTCTGAATACTCGGCAATAACATCTTTCT
Organism: Rhodoluna sp.; assembly: GCA_032111565.1. Lineage (GTDB taxonomy): Bacteria > Actinomycetota > Actinomycetes > Actinomycetales > Microbacteriaceae > Rhodoluna. The sequence continues at coordinate 12,585 of JAULUM010000050.1, forward strand.
GGTTGCCAGAAACCGTTACACCAACAGGTTTGGTATGTGGGATTGGGAAAGGAATGGCGTGTAGCCAAGTCATGTCCTCAATGGCGAGTAGCGCAAATAGCTGCTCGATAGCAGAGGCAAATGCTTCCCACTTGAAATCTGGCTCGTAGCCATTGAGGAAGAGGAACTGGGTTCCAACTTCATCTCTAACTAAATGTAGAGAAAGTGACGCAGGTTGGTAGTCCTCGATGTGATCTTGTTCGAAATACATGACCGGTCTTCTGGAACGGTAATCCAAAAGTTCGTCGTTGTTAAAGACAACAATTGTCTCGTACTCGAGATTCCCAAGGATGTGCTCAGATATCTGCTGCATCGAAGAACCTGCATCTGTGAAGCCTGAAATTGAGGCAAACAGGTGAAGGTGCTCCGGAACAAAAATGCCTGAGTTGACGAGCGTATACAGAGAATTTGGCTGTGCCATGTCTACATTCTACTTTCGCCTAGATAACATGGAGTTTATGACCTCAATCTCATTTAAAGTAAGTGCAGCTTCCCCAAAGCCAACCTCAGACTCAATCTTCGTTTACGGGGTTGGACTAGATGGCAAGGACGTAAAACTTCAAGGATCTGGAGCTAAGTTAGCTGGACTGAAATCACTGAACCTAAAAGCGTTATCCGTTTCAGGCGCATTCGAAGCAACCTCTAGGCTCAGCGTTGGCTCAACCGTCGTAGGACTCATCGGTCTTGGAAGCGGTGTTACCACTCACGCTAAGGCGCGTGAGATTGGTGGAGCTATTGGTAGAGCTTTCAATGATGTGAAATCAATCACTGTTGACATTCCAGTTGCATCCTCCGAAATCGCAGTTGCTCTTCTAGAGGGCATCGCCATCGTTCAATACGAATACAACTTATACAAGTCAGGTGACAAGAAGTCTTCAGCTTTGAAGACTGTAAACCTTGTTACCTCAAAAACTGTTTCTAAAGCAGACCTCACAAGAGTTGCAGTTCTTTCACAAGCACTCAACCAGACAAGAGATCTCGTTAACGCCCCAGGAAATGACCTTTACCCAGCCAAGATGGCTGAGATTGTAAAGTCACAGGCAAAGATTCCTGGAGTAACTGTTGAAATCTGGGATGAGAAGAAACTAGCCAAGGAAAAGTGCACAGGCATTCTTTCTGTTGGTCAGGGCTCGGTTCGTGGACCAAGACTTGTCAAGATCACTTACTCCCCTGCCAAGGCCAAGGCGCATCTAGCTCTTGTTGGTAAGGGAATTACTTTTGACACTGGAGGTATTTCACTCAAGCCTTCAAACGGAATTCTTGGAATGAAGTACGACATGGCAGGAGCTGCCACAGTTGCTCAGGCTGCATTGGCAATTGCCAAGCTAGGTCTTCCAATCAAGGTGACCGCATTCATGTGTATTGCTGAGAACATGCCTTCAGGGTCAGCTACAAGACCTAATGACGTCATTACTTTCCGTAACGGCAAGTCAGTAGAAGTTACCAACACAGATGCAGAAGGTCGCCTAGTTCTAGCTGACGGCTTGATCCTTGCTTCAGAGATGAAGCCAGATCTAATCATTGACGTAGCAACCCTGACTGGCGCTG
>JAULUM010000051.1:0-19170 GCA_032111565.1 Rhodoluna sp.
CTAGGTATGTAACCACACCTGCAATGGCCATGAGAAGAAGATAGGCGCGCACTAGCTCTTATTTACTTCCAACAGGTCGCCAACGACAGAGCGAATCTTGGCTTCGGATAAAGCACCGCGTCTTACAATCCTGATTTTTCCAGATGTAGAAAGCATTCCATCGGAGTCATAGCTATCAACCAATGAAGTTAGATCAACGATGGTTGATGCCTCACCCTTTGGACTTGGTCCGCCATCGAGAAAAACGCCAACAGAAGAATCTAAGTAATCGAAAGCTTGCTTGCAAGTTGTTGCAGATGGCTCACCGGTTAGGTTCGCACTTGAAACGGCTAATGGCCCAGTTTCTTCGATTAGTGCAAGAGCAATCTTGTGATCAGGGACCCTGAGTGCAACTGTTCCTTTGGTCTCCCCTAGATCCCACTGCAAGGAAGGTTGGGCACGAAGAATAATTGTTAGAGCTCCTGGCCAAAAAGTTTCAGCAAGTTTGATGGCAGCATCAGGAAGGGTTTCAACCAGAGCTTTTGCCATGTTTAGATTTGCAATCAAAACTGGAGGTGGAGTTTGTCTATCTCTACCCTTGGCATCAAGAAGTGCTTGAACAGCTTCTGGCGAAAAGGCGTTGGCAGCAATTCCATAAACAGTGTCCGTTGGGATAACCGCTAATTCAGTTCTGCCAAGTGCAACCTTGGCTAAACGCATACCGGTAAGAAGTTCAGTGTCGACAGAGCAGTCGAAGATTTTTTGCATTTCGTGCTACCCGCCCTATCTAATCGCTGCGGTCGCCCTATCGCGACCTGATAAATCCTTATGAGTCGAACACTGACGCCAACCTAGGCTCAATATTAGTTCTCTAATCGCATCGCCCTGCATGTCAGCGTGCTCAATGACTAATGCTCCGCCGGCTCTCAGCAATCTCTTAGCCGAAGCCTCAACTTTTCTAACCAAGTCAAGACCATCTGCCCCACCGTATAAAGCCAATGATGGGTCGTGTAGGTGAACCTCAGGATAAATAGGAATCATGTCATCTGGAATATATGGAGGGTTAGATACCAAGACATCAACCTGACCATTTAGTTCAGGAAATGCATGGGCAAGATCACCTTGGACAAGAGTTGCCTTAGGTGCATACTTAGCAAAGTTCTGCCTTGTGTATATAAGAGCATCTTCGCTAAGTTCAACTGCAAAGACTTGGGCATTAGGAACTTCAACAGCCAGAGATATTGCTATTGCTCCGGAGCCTGTTGCTAGATCAACAGCAATTGGTTTTTCGCTAGGCACTGCTTTGAGAGCGTCAACTGCTAATTGAGTAACAGTCTCGGTTTCAAATCTAGGTACGAATACTCCAGGACCAACTTTGAGTTCTAGCTGCCTGAAGTAAGCAACTCCGGTTAGGTGCTGGAGTGGAAAGCGTTCTGCTCTTTTTTCAACAAGTTCTAGAAACTTAGAAGTTTCTGCTTCTGTAAGCGATTCACCAGTTACGGCTTTGACCTGTAATTCACCACGGGATAGGTCAAGCACAAACCCGAGCAGAATTTCAGCATCTGCCTGAAAAGACTCAATACCTGCTAGTTCAAACTTTTTTGATGCAAGTTCGATAGCAGCGGAGAGCTTCATTATTCGTTTTCACCAAGGGCCGCTAGACGAGCCTCTTCATCTGCCTGAATAGCAGACTGAACAACAGGCTCTAATGCGCCATCCATTACCTGATCTAGGTTGTAAGCCTTGTAGCCAGTTCTGTGATCAGCAATACGGTTCTCAGGGAAGTTATAAGTTCTAATACGCTCTGAACGGTCAACGCTCTTGACCTGTGACTTTCTAGCGGCGCTTAGCTCTGCTTCTAAAGCTTCCTGCTGTGCAGCAAGAAGGCGAGCTCTAAGAACACGCATCGCAGCTTCACGGTTTTGGAGCTGAGACTTTTCGTTCTGCATAGACACAACAATTCCGGTTGGAATGTGGGTTAGACGAACAGCAGAGTCAGTTGTGTTAACAGACTGGCCACCGGGACCTGATGATCTGAAAACGTCAACGCGGATTTCGTTAGCCGCAATTTCAAGCTCTTCAGGGGCATCAACTTCAGGGAAAACAAGAACACCAGCCGCTGAGGTGTGGATTCGGCCTTGAGTTTCAGTTACTGGAACTCGCTGAACTCTGTGCACACCACCTTCATATTTCAGGTGAGCCCAAACTCCTTCAGCAGGGTCAGATGACTTGCCTTTGATAGCAATCTGAACATCTTTGTATCCACCAAGATCTGATTCGTTCTTGTCTAGAATTTCTGTCTTCCAGCCCTTGCTGTTTGCATACTGGATATACATTCTGAACAAGTCGGCTGCGAATAACGCTGACTCAGCACCACCTTCACCAGCTTTGATTTCCATAATGACATCGCGGCCATCATCAGGGTCTCTAGGGATTAGTAGTCTTCGAAGTTTTTCTGTTGCTTCGTGAAGCTTTTCTTCCATTGCTGGAACTTCATCAGCGAAGCTCTCGTCTTCCTTAGCCATCTCTTTGGCTGCGTCAACATCAGCCTGCGTTTCATTCACCACATGGTAAGCCGAAACGATTGCGTTTAGCTCGGCATACCTGCGGTTAAGTTTCTTTGCAAGAACTGGGTTGGCGTGGACTGAGGCCTCTGAAAGTTGCTGTTGCAACTCTGCATGTTCAGCCAGTAATGCCTGGACTGAAGATAACATTATTCGCTTTCAGATCCGCTTGCTACAGGCATTGACTTCTGAACCATCATTAGGAACTCAACGTTGCTCTTAGTTTCCTTTAGACGGTTTAGAACAAGCTCCAGTGCTTGCTGCTGCTCAAGACCAGCAAGAGCGCGACGAAGCTTCCAAACAATCTTGGTCTCATCAGGGCTCATCAACATTTCTTCACGACGAGTACCAGATGCATTCACATCAACAGCTGGGAAGATTCTCTTGTCAGCAAGTGAACGTGAAAGACGAAGTTCCATGTTTCCAGTTCCCTTGAACTCTTCGAAGATTACTTCATCCATCTTTGAACCAGTCTCAACTAGAGCAGTTGCCAAGATAGTCAGTGATCCACCGTCTTCAATGTTTCTAGCAGCACCAAAGAAACGCTTTGGTGGGTAAAGCGCTGATGAATCAACACCACCAGAAAGAATTCGACCAGAAGCAGGAGCTGAAAGGTTGTACGCACGACCTAGACGAGTAATTGAGTCAAGCAACACAACAACGTCGTGGCCCATCTCAACTAGACGCTTAGCTCTTTCGATTGCAAGCTCTGCAACAGTTGTGTGATCTTCTGCTGGACGGTCAAAAGTAGAAGCAATAACCTCACCCTTAACAGTTCTCTGCATGTCGGTAACTTCTTCAGGACGCTCATCAACTAGAACAACCATTAGGTGAACCTCAGGGTTGTTTACAGCAATTGAGTTGGCAATTGCCTGAAGAACTAGAGTCTTACCTGCTTTAGGAGGTGAAACGATAAGTCCACGCTGACCCTTACCAATAGGAGCTACAAGGTCAATGATTCGAGTTGAAAGCTTGTTTGGCTCTGTCTCTAGACGCAGACGAACCTGTGGGTATAGCGGTGTCAATTTACCAAATTCAACACGGTTCGCTGACTCTTCTGGAGTCTGACCGTTAACACTGTCAACGCGAACAATTGCATTGAACTTAGTTCTTGACGGTGAGTCACCTTCACGAGGCTGGCGAATTGCACCAACAACAGCGTCACCCTTACGAAGTGAATACTTCTTTACCTGACCAAGAGATACGTAAACATCGTTAGGACCAGCTAGGTAGCCTGAGGTGCGAACGAATGCGTAGTTATCCAGGATGTCCAAGATACCTGCTACAGGTACTAAAACGTCATCAGGCGAAATCTCGGTATCAACTTCATCTCTGTCGTTGTTTCTTCTTGGTCCACGGTCACGGAAACGATCATTGCCGCCACCACGGTTGCGGTTACGGTTGCGGTTACGGTTCTGACCCTGACGTTCATTTCTTTCAGAACGCTCTGGGCGTTCGCTATCAACTTCACGGTCACGATTAGGACGCTCTGAAGTTGATTCCTGTGAACCTTCAGCCTTAGGAGCTGACTCAGCAGAATCTGCTGAACGGTTACGAGTTCTTGTGTTTGTGCGCTCAGGTGCTGCATCAGAAGACTTTGCTTCAGTGGCTGCTGCAGGAGCTTCTTCACTCTTACGAGAACGAGCTGGCTTCTTAGCTTCAGCTGGAGCGTCGGTTGCAGGAACTGCAGTTACGCGACGTGATCTCTTTGGTGAATTTTCTTTTTGGACTTCATCCATGTTTTTATGACTCTTTCTTATTTAGCAATCGGTTTCTTGTTTGAGGTGGATTGCTGGTTGCATGACCCTTGTCATGCAGGAACCGTAAGTTTTTTACGGGATCTGATTTTGGATGGCTATTTGTTAGCCCCAAGATTTGTGTACGTTGCTACAGTAGCACCTTTGAAGTCTACGGCCAACATTAAAGGGCTCCAACTCGGGAAAAGTTCAGCCGCAAGGCTTGCCGCAGCCAGTCTTTGGGCTGGATCACTGGCCAAAACCAGTACCGAGGGTCCTGCCCCTGAAACCACCGCAGCATGTCCGGAATTGCGAAGAGCAGTGATTAGAGCGTCAGTTTCAGGCATGGCTTTAGCCCTGTAAGCCTGGTGCAAACGGTCCTCCGTAGCGGCTAAAAGAAGCTCCGGGCTTTGGGTCAATGCTGCAATAAGAAGCGCTGACCGTGAAACATTGAACACAGCATCATCGTGAGGAACAGAGTCCGGCTGAAGGGATCTTGCCAATTCTGTGGACATCTTGTTCTTTGGAACCAGAACCAACGGAGAAACTCCTCTGTGCACAAAAAGTTTCTTGTGCTTAGGGCCAGTCTCATCCTGCCAAGCAATTGTTAGACCACCGAATAGTGCTGGAGCAACATTGTCTGGGTGACCTTCAAGCTTGGTTGCAATATCCAGTAATTGAGCTGGAGTTATTTCAACGATGCCCTCAAGTAATCCCTTGGCAGCCATAATTCCTGCAACAACTGCAGCTCCTGAAGAACCCATTCCCCTACCGTGTGGAATGAAATTGTGAGCTCTAAGTCTTAAACCAGGTAGTGGTTGTCTTAGATATTGGAATGTGTAAGCAATAGCTTTGACAACAAGATTCTCATCGCCTGTTGGAACTTCTCCTTGACCTTCACCGATGACTTCAACCTGAGCATCAAGGGCATCGACTGCTTGAACTTCAAGTTCGTCATAAAAAGAAAGTGCCATGCCGAGTGTGTCAAAGCCAGGACCTAGGTTTGCTGTTGTTGCCGGGACCTTGACAACAACTTTTCTACCTAGCATCGCGTTCGCTTGATCTAAACGCATTAGTTTCTAACCAATCCAAGAAGTTCGGCAACTTCGCTACTTTCCTTGGAACAAGATGTTGGAGAAATTTCATTTCCGTTAGCATCCTTCAAAGCCCAACCAACGTCCTTTAGACCGTGGCCTGTGACGGTGACAACAATCTTGGCATTTGATGGAACTTTACCCAGCTTTGAATTCTTGAACAGACCAGCAGCACCCGTAGCTGAAGAAGGCTCGACGAAGACACCTACCTCATTGGATAGGTAACGGTGCATCCATAGAATCTCTTCATCGCTAACTGCTCCGAACTCTCCCCTGCTGCAATCCTGAGCACTTAGAGCTAGATCCCAAGATGCTGGGTTACCGATACGAATAGCAGTTGCGATGGTTTCTGGGTTAGCAATCGGGTGACCTGCAACAAATGGTGCTGAACCTTCTGCTTGGAAGCCCCACATCACAGGAACACCCTTGATGTTTCCCTCGTTGAATTCTTCAAGGTAACCCTTGAAATAAGCACTGTAGTTACCAGCGTTACCTACCGGCATTACATGGAAATCAGGGGCAAAGCCCAAAGACTCAACTACCTCGAAGCTTGCAGTCTTCTGCCCCTCAATGCGGTCAGGGTTTACAGAGTTGACTAGGTGCACAGCGTAGTTTTCACTTAGTTCACGAGCTAAAACCAAGCAGTCATCAAAGTTACCTCTTACCTGCAAGATCTCTGCCTTGTGGGCAACTGCTTGGGCTAACTTACCCATGGTGATCTTGCCCTCAGGAATAAGAACAACAGATTTGATTCCAGCTGCAGCCGCATAGGCAGCAGCACTGGCTGAGGTGTTACCAGTTGAGGCACAAATAACAGCTTTTGCTCCATGCGCAACAGCCTTGGTAACAGCCATGGTCATGCCACGATCTTTGAATGACCCAGTTGGGTTCATGCCCTCAACCTTTAGCCATACCTCTGCTGCTCCAACAAGCTTTGCCAGTGCAGGAGCTTCAACCAGAGGGGTTCCACCTTCACCCAAGGTAACTACCTTGGTGCCAGGAGCAATATCTAGTCGATCAAAATACTCGTTGATAACTCCACGCCATTGATGTGCCATTTTTATACTCCTTCAACTCTGATGACAGAGGTGATTTGTTCAACGGCAGCACTGGCGTCGAGTTCACTTACTACAGCAGCTAGTGATTTATCGCTAGCCTCATGAGTTCCAATTTCAAGCCAAGCAGTAGTTTCTGCCTGAATCATCTTTGAAGACTGCTCAACTGTTTCGATTGAAACATTGTGTAAAGCAAATATGTTTGCAACTGATGCAAGAACACCCGGTTGATCTGTAACTTCCAAAGTGATTTGGTAGCGAGTCTTAATGCGACTGATAGGAAGTACCTCTAATTCAGCGTGCACAGAGTCAGCCAAACCAGGTCCACCTGCAACGTGACGCTTAGCAGCTGAAACAAGATCACCCATGACAGCTGATGCTGTTTGGATTCCACCTGCTCCTGCACCATAGAACATCAGGCTTCCAGCAGCCTCTGCTTCTACAAAGACAGCGTTGAATGCTCCACGAACTGCGGCTAAAGGATGTTCTAGTGGAACCATCGCAGGATAGACACGAACTGAGATTCCCTCTTCTGGGTTCTCACTATCGGCGGCAATCCTTTCGCAGATGGCTAGAAGCTTGATTACATAACCATCTCGCTTAGCTGCAGCAATCTGATCTTGAGCAACTTTCGTAATTCCCTCACGGTAAACCTTCTCCAAAGGAACTTCAGTATGGAAAGCAAGAGATGCCAAGATAGCTGCTTTTTGAGCAGCATCATAACCTTCAACATCCAACACAGGATCTGCTTCTAGGTAACCAAGCTTGGTTGCTTCCGCCATAGCGTCTTCAAGAGTTGAACCAGTTGTATCCATTCGGTCAAGAATGAAGTTAGTTGAGCCGTTGACAATACCCATGATGCGCTTGACTTTATCGCCGGCAAGAGATTCCCGCAGCGGTCTAATAATAGGAATTGCGCCAGCTACTGCTGCCTCAAAGTAAAGTTGCGCACCAACCTGCTCAGCCACATCGAATAGCTCTGTTCCGTGAGTAGCTAGAAGAGCCTTGTTAGCAGTGATGACATCGCTACCTGAGTTAAGCGCAGCCAAAATATAAGTTCTAGCTGGTTCAATGCCGCCCATTACTTCAATCACAATGTCAGCACCAAGAATTAGTTGATCTGCTTCGGTTGTGATTAGTTCTTGAGGAATGCCGTAGTTTCTTGCAGCGCGTTTGTCTCTCACTAGTACTCCAGCTAACTGAAGCTCTGCACCAACGCGAGCTGCGAGCTCATCTTTGTTCTCGAGAATAAGTCTGGCTACCTGAGAACCAACAGAACCCGCTCCTAGAAGAGCAACTCTTAGTGGACGATACTCAATCATCTTGACACCTTCACATCTCTCGCCAGCAGATCTTCTTCAGTTTCAGATCTAACGATTAGATCTACTTTGCCATTAGATACAGCAACAACAGCCGCTCTGGCTAGGTAGTTGTAATTACTAGCTAGAGAGAAACAGTACGCACCAGTGGTGGCAACGGCCAATAGGTCATTAGGTGCAACATCTTCAGGAAGATACGCATCTTTGACAACGATGTCCCCTGACTCACAGTGTTTACCAACAACACGAGAGAGTGCAGGTGCTGCTTTCGATTCTCTAGAGACGAGACAAACGCTGTAGTCCGCTCCATAGAGAGCAGGTCTAGCGTTATCGCTCATACCGCCATCGATGCTGACGTATTTTCTAACATCTGCATCTTCACCAACAAGAACATCTTTAGTGGTGCCAACGTTGTAAAGAGTTATTCCGCTTGGCCCAACAATTGCTCGCCCTGGCTCATATGCAAGTACTGGAATTGGAATGCCATACTTCGCGCACTCATCAGCAACTGCATCAGTAATTGCCTTAGCAACATCTTCAATCTCAAGTGGCTTATCTGCCGGGGTGTAAGCAACACCAAAGCCACCACCTAAGTTCATTTCAGGCACTGGCCCGCCCTTGAGAAGCTCTGCCTGCAGGCTTACTAGTCGCTTAGCGGCTTCAACAAAACCTTCCACAGCAAAGATCTGTGAACCGATGTGTGAGTGCAGACCTAGGAACTGAAGGTGCTTGTGAGATCTAATCTTTTCAACCAGAGAAGGAACATCAGCCATGGCAATGCCGAACTTCTGGTCCTCTCTAGCGGTAGCTAGATACTCGTGGGTATGGGCATGAACACCGCTATTTACTCTTAGCCTCACCGGCTGAATTCTGTCTTGGGCTCCAGCAGCTGAGGCAATTCTTTCGATTTCAATATCACTGTCTATAACAATCACACCAACTCCAGCAGATACTGCTTTACCAATCTCACTGTGTGATTTGTTGTTACCGTGCAAACCAATTCGCTTAGGGTCGATGCCGCCAGCAAGTGCAACAGCTAGCTCCCCACCCGAGGAAACGTCAACGTTCATACCGAGCTCATCTACCCAACGCACTACCTCAGTAGATAGGAATGCTTTACCCGCATAGTAAATCTTTGATGTTGTCTCGCGCTTGGCTGCTGCAACAGAGAACGCCTTGATGATCTGGTTAGCCCTGTCGAAGAATTCTGTTTTATCTAATACGTAAAGTGGAGAACCAAACTGAGCAACTAGATCACCAACAGCGTTTCCACCAATAGAAACATGCCCATCGGATTCTCTTTTGAAACTCTTCGGCCAAATGCCAGCAGCAATGCTGTTTACATCTGTAGGTTTTTCTAACCACGCTGGAGCAAGTTGATTGTTATTCATTACATACGCTCCGGTGCACTTACGCCAAGAACCTTGAGTCCATTAGCTAGAACTACAGAAGCAGCGTTGTTCAACCAAAGCCTGGTTCTGTGAACAGGCTCAACAGCATTACCGGATAACGGTGTTACCCTGCATGCGTCATACCAGCGGTGATAAACACCTGCAACTTCTTCAAGATATCTAGCTACAAGATGAGGTGCTCTTTCAGTTGATGAATGCGCCATTACTGCAGGGAACCTAGCAAGAGCCGCCAAAAGGTTTGATTCGCTTTCGTGAGTCAGCAAACTTGGATCAAACTCACTATCATCTACCGATAGTGAAGCTGCGTTGTTAGCAACCTGCTTGGTTCTCGCGTGTGCATACTGCACATAAAACACAGGGTTGTCGTTGGTCTTCTTTGATAACTGATCAAGATCAATGTCAACCATTGAGTTGATTGAAGATCTGGTCAGTGCGTATCTAGCTGCATCTACTCCAACAGCATCAACCAGGTCTTCCATTGTGACTACAGTGCCCGCGCGCTTAGACATTCGAACTGGTTCACCGTCTTTGACTAGGTTCACTAGTTGACCAATAAGAATCTCAAGATTCACACCTGGCTCATCACCGAATGCTGCACACATAGCCATCATTCGCTGCACATATCCGTGGTGGTCAGCACCAAGCATATAGATGGCCTGATCAAATCCTCGTTCACGCTTATCTAGGTAGTAGGCAAGATCTCCTGCGATGTATGCCGCTTCACCGTCACTCTTGATAACAACTCGATCTCTATCATCACCAAATGTTGTTGAGCGCAACCAAACAGCACCATCTTGGTCATAGATGTGACCTAAATCTCTAAGTTTTTCAATTGCCTTCTGAACAGCACCCTGCTCATAGAGAGAATTCTCATGGAAGAAGACATCGAAGTGAACACCGAACTTTTCAAGTGACTCACGAATCTCTCCAAACATTATTTCAACACCAACTGCTCTAAAGGTTTCTTTAGCTTCACCCTCAGGCAGCGAGGCTGCATTCGGGTGCTTCTCTACTACTGCTTTAGCAATTTGGTTGATGTATTCACCGGCGTAGCCATCTTCAGGTGCATCTTCGTTTCTTGCAGCAGCTAGTAGTGATCTTGCGAACCTATCGATCTGCGCTCCGTGGTCATTGAAGTAATACTCTCTAGTGACTCTTGCTCCTTGCGCTTCAAAGATTCTGGCAAGGGAATCTCCAACAGCTGCCCAACGAGTTCCACCGATATGGATAGGTCCAGTTGGGTTAGCTGAAACAAACTCAAGGTTCATCTTGATCCCAGCAAGAAGATTGCCAAGACCGTAAGAATCCCCGGCTTCAACAATCTGCTTAGCAAGTTCTCCAGCAGCTGCTGCACTTAGTGTGATGTTGATAAATCCAGGACCTGCAACATCTACTTTTGAAATGCCAGCTACGCTTTCAAGCTCTTTGGCTAGCAACACTGCCAACTCTCTTGGGTTTGAACCAAGCTTCACAGCCCACTGCATTGCAACATTTGTTGCCCAATCACCGTGGTCACGATTCTTTGGTCTTTCAACGACAACCTCAGATGGCAGATCAATGGTCGCCAACTTGCCCTGAGACTGCAGAGAGCCCAGAATGGCATGAATGTGACTGGATAGATCTGCAGGGGTCACGCGATGCACCTTTACTTTGGGGAGTAGATTGATTGGGCTTCAAGGCCACAACGCCTACGCCGGTAATGGCTCAAGTCTACCAAAGTGCTCGTGAAGGCCATAAGTGCTCAGCCGCAATAGATTGGGTCGCTGGTAGTCTGGGCTTATCCGCTAGGCCCCCATAGCTCAGGGGATAGAGCACCGCCCTCCGGAGGCGGGGGCGCAGGTTCGATTCCTGCTGGGGGCACGTGAATATAAACGACATACTGCACTTCGATTTTGAGTCCGTCCTATCCGGCATGGGCCCAGCCGCCATGGTTCTGGTGAGCCTTGTGGTCATTGCTGAAACTGGTCTCTTTATTGGCGTCATAATGCCAGGTGGTGACTCTCTCCTATTCGCTGTCGGCGTCATGATCGGTGCTGGAGTAATCGACTTCCCTATTTGGCTAGCCTGCATAGTGATTGCCGTATCGGCAGTCATTGGTGACCAGCTCGGTTACTTCATTGGTCGTAAAGCAGGACCTGCCATTTTCAAGAGACCAGATTCAAAGTTCTTTAGTCAAGACAACGCTGTTCGCGCTCAAGCGTTCTTTAAAAAGTATGGAGCAAAAGCAGTTATATTTGCCCACTTTGTTCCCGTGATGAGAACCTTCATTCCAGTTGCGGCAGGAGTGGGGCAAATGAAGTATGCCTACTACCTTCGATACAACCTCATAGGTGCAGCATCTTGGGGATTGATTGTTCCACTAATCGGTTACTACTTAGGAAGCATTACATTTGTCAGAGAGAACGTGATTCTGGTAACTCTGGCACTTGTGGCTGTTTCCTTTATTCCAGTTGTATTGGAAGTTGTAAAGGCAAGAAAAGAAAAATTAGCTTCTAAAGTAACTAATTAGCCCACTTAGCGCTTGTGCTCTGTGACTTAGAGCATTCTTAACTTCAGGTTCTAATTCAGCAGCCGTTTGAGTAAATCCTTCTGGAATGAAAACTGGATCATAACCATGACCGTTAGTGCCACGCTCTTCGGTGGCTATAACACCTGGCCATACTCCAGTGAAACTTTTTTCACCATCATCGGTAACAAGAGCGATAGTGCATACAAATGAAGCTGCTCTATGTTCTTCAGCAATGTCCTTGAGTTGAGCAAGTAGAAGTCTTCGGTTAGCGACATTGTCTTTAGTGCCTGACCAGATCGCTGTGAAGATACCGGGTGCTCCACCGAGAATCTCAACCGCTAAACCCGAATCGTCAGCTAGGGCAGGAAGTCCTGTGTGTTTGTGAGCAGCCCTTGCTTTGATAAGAGCATTCTCTAGAAAAGAGACCCCATCTTCAACTGGTTCAGGGCCGTCATAGCCAATCAGATCCAAACCAACTGGTTCTAGGATGGCTCTAAGTTCTTGAACCTTGCCTTGGTTATGTGTTGCTAAAACAATTTGCATTATTAGTTTTGACCCAAGCTTGTCTTCTGGATATTGGTAAGTTCTCTTGTCCCGATTAGAGCAAGGTCTAGAAGAGCGTCTAGTTCTGCTCTATCGAAGGCAACCCCTTCGGCAGTTCCCTGAACTTCAATAAACTTTCCTTGGCCTGTAACAACAACGTTCATGTCTGTCTCTGCTCGAACATCTTCTGTATAGGCAAGATCTAGCATTGGAGTTCCATCAATGATTCCCACTGAGATAGCAGCGATTGAATCAACGATTACTTTGTTCTTTGCTGGAATGTGTCCATGCTCAATGCCGTAGTTCACTGCATCAACAAGAGCGACATAGGCACCTGTAATGGCAGCGGTTCTAGTTCCACCATCTGCCTGCAGAACATCACAGTCAATAACGATGGTGTTCTCCCCTAGTGCCTTGAAATCAACTGCAGCTCTAAGTGCTCGACCAATCAGTCTTGAAATCTCGTGGGTTCTTCCACCAATCTTTCCTCTAACTGATTCACGATCATTACGGTCATGAGTTGCTCGAGGTAACATCGCGTACTCAGCCGTAACCCAACCTTCGCCCTTGCCAACTTTCCAACGAGGAACACCTGCGGTGAATGTTGCTGTGCAAAGCACCTTGGTTGAACCAAATGAGATGAGTGCTGAACCCTCGGCGTGCTCGCTCCAGTTACGCTCAATGGTTACTTGACGTAACTGATCTGCACTGCGTCCATCTACTCTGCTCATTTGATTTCCTACCTGTTATTGAATCTGTTCAACACTTTGAACTTCTGGGCCTAAGAACCTTCTTGCAAGCTTTGCAAAACTCTCAGCATCACCGGTTGCCTGGAATCGAAGTGATGGCTTTGCATTATCTGTTCTAAGAAGGTTGTGTGCTACCAGAGTTCTATAAACATCTTTGGCAGTTTCTTCAGCACTCGAAACTAACGTGACGTTCTCCCCCATTACGTATGAAAGAGCTCCGGTTAGAAGTGGATAGTGGGTGCACCCCAGTACTAGGGTGTCAACATCAGCATTCTTGATAGGTGCAAGATAAGTCTCGGCAAGCGCGATGACCTCAGGTCCTGAAGTTATTCCCCGCTCAACATAATCAACAAAATCAGGACAAGCAGCACTGATTAATTCAAATTCAACTGCTGCTGCGAAAGCATCGTCGTATGCTCTCGAAGTGATGGTTGCGGTTGTACCAATAACGCCAACCTTGCCATTACGAGTTGCAGCCACGGCTCTTCTAACTGCTGGCTGAATAACCTCAACAACAGGAATACCTCTGCCCTCGGTGTATCTTTCACGAGCATCTCTTAACACAGCGGCAGATGCTGTGTTACAGGCAATAACCAGAAGCTTCACGCCTTCATCAACTAAACGATCCATAACTTCAAGAGCAAGCGTTCTTACTTCTTGGATTGTCTTGGTTCCGTAAGGAGTATTTGCTGTGTCACCTAGGTATATGACTGATTCATGAGGTAACTGATCGATAATTGCTCGAGCGACAGTTAGACCACCGACTCCAGAGTCAAAGATACCTATAGGTGCATTGTTCACTGGTTTAGTCTATTGGCGAAAGATTATTCGTCGCCTGAGCCGTTGCCCTCTTCGTATTTCTTCATTTGCTCATAAAGGTCTTTGCATTCAGGGCAAACAGGGAACTTTTCAGGGTCTCGGCTAGGAATCCAAACTTTTCCACACAGGGCAACTACTGGGTTCCCCATCACTGCTGACTCAACAACCTTGTCTTTTCTTACGTAGTGAGAGTATCTCTCGTGATCGCCTGGCTCAATGTTCTGAGTCTGCGGATCTATGGCTACTGAAGGCTTGTTGATTGTTTGCTGTTCCATTTATACCTTTACTACCTAGAAGCTAAGCGAACTGCATCTGCAACTCTTTGTGTGACATCTGCGTGGAAGACGCTAGGGACAATATACGATGCATTCAACTCATCTGCCTCAACACATGTAGCTAATGCATCTGCTGCTGCAAGCAGCATCTTCTCTGTGATGACGTTAGCTCCGGCATCCAAGAGTCCTCTGAAGAAACCAGGGAAAGCTAGAACGTTGTTGATCTGGTTCGCAAAGTCACTTCTACCAGTTGCTACTACAGCAGCGAACTTAGCTGCTTGAGCTGGATCAATTTCTGGAGTTGGGTTAGCTAGAGCGAAAACAATGGAATCTGCCGCCATCTTTTGAATATCTTCTGCAGTCAAAAGATTCCCAGCTGAGACTCCTATAAAGACATCAGCACCAACTAGAGCCTCTTTGAGTGTTCCACTCTTTCGTTGAGCATTTGTGTTTGTTGCAATCCAGGCAAGTGAAGAACCAACCTCTATGTCGCCTCTGCCGTCATGAATGATTCCCTTTTGGTCAGCTACAGTTGCATGCTTCAGACCCGCTGCAAACAATAACTTCAAAACAGCGGTTCCAGCAGCACCAGCACCGCTCATTACTAGGCGAACATCGGAAATGTTTTTTCCAACAACCTTGAGAGCGTTTCTCAAAGCAGCAAGACAAACGATTGCTGTTCCGTGCTGATCATCGTGGAAAACTGGAATGTCTAATTCAGCACGAAGACGCTCTTCAATTTCAAAACATCTTGGAGCTGAAATGTCTTCAAGGTTGATACCTGCGAAAACAGGAGAAATTGCCTTAACAGTTCTAACAATTTCTTCTGTGTCTTGAGTGTCTAAACAAATCGGGAAGGCATCGATGTTGGCAAAGCGTTTGAATAATGCTGCTTTACCTTCCATAACAGGTAAAGCCGCAAGTGGCCCAATGTTTCCAAGACCAAGAACAGCAGAACCATCGCTAATAACAGCGATCGTGTTTCTCTTGATGGTTAGCCTTCTGGCATCAGAAGGGTCCTTAGCAATTGCCTCACAAATACGGGCAACGCCTGGTGTGTAAATAAGAGATAGATCATCACGGTTACGAATAGGAAGCTTGGACTCAATAGTTAGCTTTCCACCAAGGTGAGCTAGGAAGGTTCGGTCGGAGACCTTGCCAACGACAACGCCTTCTATTTGCTTAAGCTTGTCAACAATCTGCTCAGCGTGCTCTGAGTTAGTGCAGGCACAGGTGAGATCGATTCTTACTCGCTCAGAATCAGAGTGGTTGACGTCCACTGCTGTTACCGATCCACCAGCACGCTCGATTATGGAGGTTAACTCACTTACCGCAGTGTTCTTTGCAGGAGCTTCAAGTCGAATAGTTATTGAATACTGAACAGATGGCATCGTTGACATACCTTTAGTCTGCCAGAAGTAGCGAAAGATGACGAACTTTTAGTTGAGCTCCGAAGCGTCTCCAAGAGTGACCGAAATAGTGATCTCTTTTCCATCTCTCAGAACTTTGAGGCTAACCACCGAATTAGCAGGGTTTGATCTAATTGCAGCGGTAAGTGTTTTAGCTCCATCAATGGCTTTACCCTCACACTCAATAACGACATCTCCGACTTTTAGTCCTGACTTTTCAGCCGGACCACCAGGAGAAAGTTCCTGGATTTGAGCTCCAACGCTAAATGATCCCGAAAACTCAGAGAACTTAGCATCGTTCACCATTGCGCCTAATAAACCGTGACTTACCTTGCCATTCTCGATGATTGCATTTGCTACACGCTTGGCAACATTAGATGGAATTGCAAATCCAACGCCGATGTTTCCTGCTTCCCCAGAAACTCTTGCAGAACTTGCAATAGCAACGTTGATTCCAATTAGTTGGCCCTTGTCATTGACTAGTGCGCCTCCAGAGTTACCTGGGTTGATTGCAGCATCTGTCTGAATAACATCAAGGTTCACTGGTGGAACATTGTTTTGTTCCTGCCATAACTGAAGGCTAGAACCGCCATCATCAGGGGCTTCTGCTGATTCAACAGAAATAGTTCTGTTCATCGCTGAAATAACACCTGATGTGACAGTTGCGTCATAACCCAAAGGAGAACCGATAGCCACTGCGAAGTCTCCAACGTTTACAGCAGAACTATCTGCGAATTCAATTGGAGTAAATCCAGATCCTCGAGCTTTGATAACTGCAAGGTCATTGGTTGGATCGGTGCCCACAATAGATGCTCTAAAAATCTTGCCGGCTGAAGTTTTGATTTCAATTCTTACGCCTTCAGTTTTACCGTTGATGGTTACAACGTGAGCATTTGTAACTATGTATCCATCATTAGTAAGAACAACACCTGATCCAGTTCCTGCACCATCACGGCTAGCAACAGAAAGGGTCACAACGGATGGAAGGCCTTTGGCCGCGGCAGCTGAAACCCAGTTGACACTACTTGGGTTATTGATTACGACGTTTTGTGTGGAAGAAAGAAAAGGTAATGAACCTGTTGCACCATATGCACCAAGATAAGCGCCAACGATTGAACCAATTGTTGCAATCAAAACAATTAGCAGTGTGGTCGGAGTCTTACGAGCGGCATGTGCTGGTGTGCCCACAGTTTGGGTAGGAAGTTTTACTGGCTCGCCAAGAAACTGAGTATTAAAGTGACCTTTGTTATCTGACATTCGGGACTCCTTTATCTAATGGCTCGAACTTCCACCCTATGTAGGCAACTACATAATTGTATGAAAATCGGCTGACAAAGAACTGAAAGTCAGCACCGCCAAGCTCTAGATCCTAGTTCACAAGGCTTATTGACAAGCCTCGGAGGCTCTTCAGACACTTCAGGATCCTGATCTCCCCCAACCTTGAAACTCAAAGGACTTGCATTTACAAGAATGTCTGGCCGAACTCTTACCCAGTTAGTCAGCCCAGTGAATGAATATTCAATTGAATAGGTAGCAGCTAACGTCGTATTGCCATCGCCAACCACAGTTGTCTTAAGGGATGGCTTAGCCAAACTACTCAACTTAGGACTTTCCCCGCCTTGACTCATTGCCCATCGGAATCTAAGAGGTTTGAACCGGATCTCAGCTGGCAGTGTGAGCAGCTTGGTTTTAATGATTTGAGTTCTAGCAGAGGAATAGAAAAGGACGTTTGTGCCGACCTCAACATTCTTGCCAGGCTTCATGAAGATTCTGGGGACATCAGGCCGAAAAGTTTTCAGCACCGACTGCAACTTGGTTTGACTTGGTCTACCAACATTCACAATTCCAACCGATTGATAAGGCGGATAAAGACTCCAGCATCCAACATGTCCTGAGGAAAGTAAGCCAAATGTTAGATCCAGGCTTAACCCATTTGGATAAACCAGACATCTAGGTGCATTACTAACTTGAGCTCCAAGAACAAGGTTTACTGAACCATTTGATCCTTTGACGAGAGTCGCTTTCGAAACACAAACATTCAGCTGAGCTGTATTACTGATTGCCCCGACAGTTGTGTTGAGCATGCTGAATGCAGGTGGACAGCTCGGGCTAGCAACCCAGGCAGAGGACGAAAGGACAATCGATGCGAGCACAAGCATCCAAGGAGCATACAAACTTCTATGAAAACATGTTTGGAGTTATAAACAGCTAAAAGGAAAGGTCCCAACTTTCGTTGGGACCTATTCACTATTGGTTGCGGAGGCAGGATTTGAACCTACGACCTCCGGGTTATGAGCCCGGCGAGCTACCGAACTGCTCCACCCCGCGGCGAAGTCTCAGCCTACCACAAAACCTTTGCTACTTGCTAGCCTCCAATGCTGCAGCGATTGCAGCCTTCAGACGTGCATCTGCTTTGCCGTAAGCAGTCCAGTCTCCAGCTCTCATGGCCTCGTCCTTATCAAGCATTGCTTGACGAGCGTTGGCTAGAGCGGTGGCTAACTGCTGATCAGCGGTCTGATCTGGGTCAATTGGTGGGATAACTTCTCCACCCGAACCAGAACTTCCCGAGAAAAGAGCGTTCAAAGCTGAATCTAAGTTGTCTTCGAAGGCAATCTTGTCTCCGAAGGCAACTAGGACTTTCTTTAGAAGAGGGAACGAAGTTTCACCAGTTGACTGGATGTATACCGGCTGAACATAAAGTAGCCCGCCACCAAGAGGGAGGGTCAATAGGTTACCGTTTAGAACCTTGGTTGAACCCTGCCTCAGAATGTTTAGAAGCTTAGAAACTTCGCTGTCCGAGTTGAAGTTGTTCTGCACCTGACCAGGACCTGGAACGATTGTCGTTCTAGGCAAGGTCAAGAGTCGAAGCTTCCCATACTGCTCAGAAATAACTCCGTCTTTATCTCCAGCATCCGAGTCAGCAACGAGGTAACCGGTTAGAACGTTACGGCTGGCATCGCCTGTGGACTTAGGAATAAATGTTGAGTAAATCGAGAACGATGGCTTCTCTTGAGTTGGAACCTGAAGAGTCAAGTAGTAAGGAGGCTGAAGTGAACCAGTTCCTGTTCCTTGGTCTACAGGGTCATTAGGAGTCATCCATGCATCCTGCTGTGAATAGAAAGCACCAGCATCAGTAACGTGATACTGACCTAGAACCCCACGCTGCATCTTGAATAGATCTGCAGGATATCTAACGTGAGAAAGAAGTGAGCCTGACATTTCAGAAACTGGGCTAACTGTATTTGGGAATACCTTCATCCAGGTCTTCAGAATTGGATCTTCTTCATCCCATGCATAGAGCTTCACTGAACCGTCGTAAGCATCAACCGTTGCCTTAACAGAGTTGCGGATGTAGTTGATTGTGCTTCTACGAATTGGTGAGTTAGTAGAGCTATCTGCAATCACACTGTCAAAGTTTTCAGCTCTTGAGTACGGATAGTTAGCTGAGGTTGTGTAACCGTCAACAATCCAGACGACTTTGCCCTCAACGATTGCAGGATAAATGTCATTGTCCAGAGTTAGGTATGGAGCAACCTGTGCAACACGCTCTCTAGGATTACGGTTATAAAGAATCTGAGAGAAGTCAGTAACAGCGTCAGACAGCAGGATCTGCTCGCTCTGGAACTTCAGAGCATATGACAAACGCTTGAAAATGTCATCGAGCTTCGGTCCACCATCACCCTTGAAGGTTGTCATGGTCTGCTGAT
>JAULUM010000052.1:0-3261 GCA_032111565.1 Rhodoluna sp.
CCCCAAAACCCCAAAACCCCAAGAGGTGAAGTGTGTTTTATTGCTATAATATAGGAGGAGATAAGCTTGGCAAATTCAAATGGGCAACTCTAACTTCAGAACAAGCGAACTAGATATCTCACAGTTTCAAGGTAATGGCATTCGTTGTATTAACCTGCCAGCTGTTTCGAAATCAAACTTCATCTACCACTTCTGCATCGGCAAGGGTGGCTTCGGCAAAGTATGGCGAGTTGAGCGGAAAAAGGAGAAGAACTACTATGCGATGAAGGAGATGTCAAAGGCAAGGATCATTACGAAGCGCAGTGTTAAGTCAGTCATCAACGAGCGACAGATCCTCGAGCAGCTCAACAACACTTTTATCGTCAACATGTACTACGCCTTCTAAGACCGTGAGAACCTCTACCTCGTGATGGACTACCTGTCTGGTGGTGATCTGCGCTACCATATTTGCAGGTACCGGCGCTTTGACGAGGAAACCACTAAGTTCTTCGTTGCTTGTCTGGTCCAGGGCTTAGAGTACATCCACGAGAAGAACATCATCCATAGAGACATCAAGCCCGAAAACCTGGTGATTGAGAACGATGGTAAGTAATTGCTGGTTGACAGTTGCAGGCTACATCCGCATTACCGACTTCGGAATTGCACGCGTATGGAGAGAGGATAATGCACAGGATACTTCCGGCACACCTGGCTACATGGCTCCGGAAGTCATGTGTCGACAGAACCACACCACGTCTGTAGACCACTTCGCAGTCGGCGTAATGGCATATGAGTGCATGTTCGGCAGAAGACCTTACGTGGGCAAGTCGCGTAAGGAAATCAGAGACCACATATTGTCCAAGCAGATTCAGATCAAGCGCCAAGACATTCCACGTGGCTGGTCAGTCGAGGCTGCTGACTTCATCAACAAAGTAAGTGTCATAGTGTGTTAATTGCCGCCAGATGATTCAAAGAAAGCCACAAAATCGACTAGGAATTAATGGATCAGCAGAGATCAAAGCACACCCATGGCTACGTGACTTCCCATGGGAGGATTTAAATTAGAAGAAGCTAAAGGCGCCGTTCATTCCGCCTTTGGAGGACAACTTTGACTAGAAGAACATTAATGAAGAGTGGCGTGACCTCGAGGACGAGCAATTTATTCTGAACTAGAAAGAGCTGAGGAGACAGTCCATCCAAACCCTATTTAACGGCTACTATTACGATTACAAAATCAAGCAACTCACGTAGAACCAGGCAGTCATTGACGCGGGCTTAACGGAAGCCATTTTACAAAGCATAAACAAGCAAGAGACAGCGTCTCAACAGCAAGACTCCACCTGCATGGCCACATCTTCGAGTTCTGCTACTATAACGGGCATGTACAGCATGTCTCAACTACCGCCGGCCAAGATCAACTAGCAGTCTCTGAGCATCTCGCACCAGAGTCTGCACGCAAATCAAAAAAGCAAAGACGGCCGCAACTCACAGTACTTAAACATGCCTTCCAAGCACTCAATGCCTGTGTCAATGGTCGATAGCCGGGCTTCAAGCATTAATCAAGGAGAAATACCGATCGCACTAACAAACTTTGTGTCGCAGAAGCAAGACATTCGCGGTCGGCCGATGAGCAACACTGCGGCGTCAACACACAACGTAGGAGCCACATCTTCGCAGCATTCGTACGCTAACAGTTAGAATATAACCTACTCCCAAAACTTCGGCAATAACAAGCAGGCTGCTGGCCACAAGCGCGGTTAAACTGTTTTCATTGAGAGCCGAGACCCGCAAATTTTAAATGCCCAGGCCGCCCATTATTAAGCATATTAACCCGCACAATTGGCCTCGCAGGGTTCCAATACTTTTAGTGCCGGCAAACTGCCCAACTCGGTGCCGCTTCATTCAGCCAACCCGAGTCTGCTCAACACACCGTTGATAAGGAGTGCACAAAAGAGCAAGGAAACTTTCGAGCACAACGGATCACAGATTAGTGGCAAGAGTAGCATGATGCCTCTACAGTAGTCAATTCAAATTTCAAATCAGGCCCTCGGACTAAGTTTGAAAAACCAGCAGTTACGCCAGAGCCAGCACTACCAGTAACAGCTGCTCCAGGCCCAGGCCGTTCAAATCTAGCAGCAAGCCTAGCAGCTCAAGTCCAGTAAAGGTGCTGCCCAGAATATCAAGATCGCGTCGCACAACATAAAACCCTTCCAGATTTAGTTTGCCAAGTCCGAATGTCCGACCCCGAAGAAAAACGATGTGGACGGCAAGCATCAGAGTCAGCACAAATTTTTCACACGCAAGCCATCAAACAACGCAAATCCTAACATGGCAAACCTGACGTCGGCACAATTCATGCAGCAACAGGCACAGCTGTAAGCTTAAATTCAAATTCAACAGCAAATGGCAGCAACACGATCTGCAATGCAAAGCCAAGGCCATTCGCGGCGCACAAGTGACAAAATTGGTTAGGCGCCAGGATCATCGCAGCACATAGCCTCAAAAATAAAACAGAGTGAACCGATGTAGATGGTGGGCAGGTTGCCAGAGTAGACGACTGTCAATTTTAACCAGATTAACTTCAACAAGGTGATCAAGAGCAGCCACGTGTCCGGCCTGCACTCTTCAAACAACTCGGTGCACGCCAGCTACCACGGCGACCGCAACACCGGACTCACTAATTCGAACCAGCAGAAGCACAGACACACCAGCAGCAACGGTCCGTCGGTGGCCTCAACGTTAAAGCAGAGTTTGATCGCAGTGAGCAACAGTCCGTTTATGAGCGTGTCGGGCGGCACCATTGAAAACAGCCAGTTCCGCGGACACGTCAAAAACGCGCTTAGCATGGGAACTTACGAAAACTCGGCGAAAATGGTGAAGCGGAACAATTACATGACCGGCAACAACTCGCTCAAGAGCAGCCAGAACAGTTCCATGTACGGCTTCATGCAGTGAACACGGTAAGTGGCAGGTGCGCTCAACTTGCAGGCAGCTGTCGCGGATGTACCGCTAATAACAGATATTCGGACTGGCGGCGCGCGCTGCGGTCAATCCAAGCAACAGGAATGACAACAAAAACAAACAGGAAACGGTGCAAGCGAGCAAGAGCGCTGTTATGCGACCGCAGATGAACATTAGTTAACAGTTCGGCGCTCAGGCTCCCGTGGACGAACTCGGAAGCGAGCGCCGCAGTCTTGAAGGAGTTTCGTGAGGTTTGCTAGTTTGCATAAGTATTAAATTATAACACGCACATCTTGCACGCGGGGTTTTGGGGTTTTGGGG
>JAULUM010000053.1:0-15939 GCA_032111565.1 Rhodoluna sp.
TGCTTGGATGTTCCTAACTGCAACCATGGACTTACTTGTTTTCAACAAGGTTGGGTCCCCGCAGTATCACCTTTGGGTAATTGGTGCAGTGATGTTTGGGCTCATTGCTGGAACTGCAAAGTGGAAGATGGTTGCTTGGATTACCTTAGCCACCTCAGCAGTGTCATGGCTACTCTTCCCAATCTTCTACGGATCGCTACTAAATGGTGCGCCGCTAGGTGTGACACTTACTATCTTGAAGAACTTAGGATTTGTTGCGCTTCTGGTGATTGGAAATATCCAACTAACGAGACTGGGTAATAAACCTAAGAGCGCAATAGCTTAGCTAGTAGCGGTCCTACCGTTTTGTGTTCGATCAGGAACCCATCGTGACCGTATTCGCTTTTGATGGTATGTAGCTTGCCACCAACCAATTCTGAGGTTATGTTCTCTGCAATAAAGCGCTGATTCTCAATAGGGAATAGTCGATCGCTATCGATACCGATCACCAGTGTCTTGGCCTTGATTTTGTTTAGTGCAGCTTTGGCTGACTTTCTACCACGACCAATGTCGTGTGAGTTCATGGCTTCTAAAAGTGTGATGTATGAATTGGCATCAAATCTTCTGGTGAACTTATTGCCGTGAAAATCTAGGTAGGAGACAACTGCAAAGCGACCACCATCTCCCAAGGGGCTTATCTCACTCTGCCAACTTCTATCGAATCTCTCGTTGAGTTCACTAGGGGAGCGGTAGTTCAGTAGCGCCATTCTTCTGGCTAGTGCAAGCCCAGCATGAGGACCAAGACCTGCTTTAGCGTCGTAATAGTTACCCTTAGCAAAGTTAGGGTCTGTCTTGATCGCTTCAATTTGAACAGAGTTCAAAGCAATCTGATCTGCTGAAGTAACAGCGGGAGCAGCTATCACAGCAATGCGGTTTACTCGCTTTGGATAGGTAATAGCCCACTCCAAGACATGCATTCCACCCATAGAGCCACCAATGATGGCATGCCAGGCATCAATCTGCAGGAAATCACTTAGAGCTACCTGAGCACTGACCTGATCTCTGATGCTGAGGTAAGGAAATCTTGAACCATATTCTTTGCCTGACTTATCTAGAGATGCAGGACCGGTTGAACCTTGACAGCCACCTAGAACATTAGGGGCAACAACAAAGTACTTGTTGGTATCGATAGCAAGACCTGGACCTATAAGTTCACTCCACCAACCTTCAGTTGGATGTTCCTTGCTGGCTTTGCCAACAGCATGCGAATCTCCAGTAAGGGCGTGCAGAACTAAGACAGCATTAGAGGCATCTGCATTTAGAGTTCCCCAAGATTCAAAAGCAAGTTTTACTTGGCTTAGTTCTTTGCCTGATTCCAAGGAAAGAGTTCCTATATTGGCAAAGGATCTATCACCTGTTGGATCACCGTCCCGCCAAGCACCAGTTGCCTTAGGCTTGCCAACTAGTTGTCGGGCAAGCTCTTCGGTAATGAGCTCGGAGGGAACGGTGTCCTCAGGGGTTTGGAATTCCATTTATTGTGTGTGGTTGGCTTTCCTATTTAGCTGCAGCAAATCCTGTTTCTAGATCAGCTAGCAAGTCTTCTATGGACTCTAAACCTACAGACAATCTGATAAGCCCAGGGGTAACACCAGCGGTTAGCTGCTGTTCTGGAGTTAGCTGAGAGTGTGTAGTTGAGGCTGGGTGAATAACTAGAGATCTAACGTCACCGATGTTGGCTACGTGTGAGAAGAGTTGTAGTGAGTCAACGAAGTTCGCTCCCTTCTCTCTACCGCCCTTGATTTCGAATGAGACGATAGCTCCCGGTCCCTTAGGTGCATACTTCTTAGCTGCTTCGAACCAAGGTGAAGAAGGAAGAGCTGCGTAGTTCACTGACTCCACCTGCGGGTGATCTGCTAACCAGTTAGCAACCTTCTTAGCGTTCTCAACATGTCTTTCAACTCTCAGGCTCAGAGTTTCAATTCCCTGAAGTAACTGCCAAGCACTTGCTGGAGCAATAGATGAACCTAGGTCACGAAGTAGTTGAACTCTCGCCTTGATGATGTATGCAATGCCATCACCTAGAGCTGCTGTGTAGTTCACGCCGTGGTAAGACTCATCTGGGGTAGTAAGTCCTGGGAACTTATCTGATTTAGACCATTCGAACTTTCCACCATCAACGATTGCTCCGGCAACAACGGTGCCGTGACCACCAAGGAACTTAGTAGCAGAGTGAATCACAATGTCTGCTCCATGCTCAAGTGGTCTAACTAGGTAAGGGGTAGCAACGGTGTTATCAACGATTAGAGGGACACCTGCTTTGTGAGCAACATCGGCAACCTTCTGAATGTCCAGAATGTTGACCTTAGGGTTTCCAATAGTTTCAGCAAAGAAAGCCTTGGTGTTAGGTCTAACTGCAGCAGCCCATGCTTCTGCATCATCCTGATCTTCAACGAAGGTTGTTTCAATGCCTAGCTTCGGCAAGGTGTATTTGAAGAGGTTGTATGTTCCACCGTAAATTGATGATGAAGAAACAATGTGATCGCCTGCTTGAGCAATGTTTAGAATTGCAAAAGTTTCAGCAGCCTGACCTGAAGAGAGTAGTAGGGCAGCAGTTCCACCCTCTAGGGCAGCAATTCTCTTCTCAGCAACATCCTGAGTTGGGTTCATGATGCGGGTATAGATATTTCCAAACTCAGCTAGTCCAAACAACTTGGCCGCATGCTCAGATGAGTTGAAGACATAGGCAGTGGTGTTATAGATAGGTGTGACAACAGCATTGGTTGTTGGATCTGGGGCTGCGCCAGCGTGAATCTGGGCTGTTTCGAATCCCCATTCTGAAGGTTGGTTGCTCATAGTGTTCTCTCCTGGTTGGTGTGAAGTGTGTTCTAAGGGTAAGGAAAAACCCTTCAATGCCCAACATTGGACTGAAACTTTATGTAACTTTTGTTTACCTAAAGGTAAGGGTAATTACTTAGCTGCTGCCTCGTTCAGAGTGTCAAAGGCAAGTGCTGCTAGAAGAGCCGCCCCATCGGCTAGAACACCCTCGTCAAACTTGGCTTTATTGCTGTGGTTAGCCTCGCGCTCTTCAGGCTTAGTACCTGGGAAGGCTGCTCCTAGGAAGACGAATGCTCCTGGGATTACCTCAACGATGCTGGCGTAGTCCTCACCACCTGGGATTGGCTGCTGCATAGTGATGTAACGGGCATCTCCGAAGAGTTCCTTGGTCACACGCTCAACACGGTCAACTGATGGGTGGTCATTGATAAGCACCTTAGTTGCAGGGGTGAATTCAATTTCTGCATCTAGATCGAAGGCTGCCGCCATGGACTTGATGAAAGCAGGAATCTTGGTGCGAGTATCGTCATAACCCTTCTTAGAGAATGACCTAACTGTTGCTCCAAAGCTCACTGATTCAGGCACGATGTTCGTGGTGTGATCATTACCTGCCTTTATCCAACCAACGTTTAGAACGATAGGGTCCAGGGCATCAAAGTTCTTAGCGATGTATGACTGTAATGAACTTAGGATTTCAATCATTCCTGTGATTGGGTCTTTAGCAGCCCAAGGCATAGAGCCGTGACCACCACGACCTTTAAGAGTTACCAAGATATCTCCTGCAGAAGCCATCATGGTTCCCTTACGGGATAGGAACAAACCTGGTTCAGGAATAGAGAACACGTGCAAACCAAATGCAGCAATAGGCATTTCACCTGAGGCCAGGTGCATGTCTTGCGCAAGCATGAGCCCTGCTCCATCGTGACCTTCTTCACCAGGCTGGAAGAACATAACGACATTACCCTTGAGCTTGTCTTTGTTCTCGGCAATCAGATGAGCTGCACCAATACCCATAGCCATGTGTAGATCGTGACCACAAGCGTGCATGTATCCATTGGTTGATGCGAAATCTAATCCGGTGTCTTCTTCAACAGCAAGAGCATCCATGTCTGCTCTTAGAAGAACTGTAGGTCCAGGCTGGCTTCCTCTAATAACTACTGCAGCAGCAGTCATATCTTTACCTAGGGTGACTTCACCTAAGCCTTCAACTTCTTTGAGGACAATAGCCAGGGTCTTTGGAAGATCTAGACCAAATTCAGGAACTTGGTGCAAAGCACGTCTAACTGAAACTAGGTGCTCTTGCTTGGCGTTAGCTTGGGCTTTGAGTTCGTTCTGGTCCATGACATCTTCTTTCTAGGAGGTAGTCCTATTTTGGCACTTGGTATCCATAAGTTTATGGCTCTAAGAGATGCCAGATGTCTGCTTTTTGGCCAAGCCAAGATCTAGAAATATGCCGATTGATCGGCTGGTATTTTTAGCTGACCTTTGACCCGCGTCTTCTCGAGCGGACGGCGAAAATCACTAGAGAAACTAAGCCCAAGGCAATCAAAACCAGCGAAAGATCAAGCATGACCTTTTCTATTGGATTTAATTTTCCAAGAGCAATTGCAGCTTCAGATTCTTCCAAACCCAAATCTTCTAGGTACATAAAATCTGAAAAGTTACTTGCCCAGATTGTCCACGCCACAACCACGCCCACGCCGAAAGAAATTAAACCAAAACGAATCACTTTGAACCTCCACTCCCTTGAGTAAAGCCTAGCGACTATGTAGCACTCTATTGTGACAAAAAGCGAGGATTCGAATGCCAAGCAAAGTTGATAAATGGGGGGTGGGGTAAACTTGTCTGTATTCAGTTTGGGAACAAAATTTCTTTTCTTCATCGAGGAGTTTTGAGATCAAATCTTGGGTTAATTAATAAGGGGAAGGTATTTTCATGCAGGGACAATTCAAACATTTCATAGCTCTATCTATAGGCGCGATCGTGTTCGTATTTCCGGGATACGGCCTAGTTCTGCTCAACATAGATCAAACACTGCTCGGGTTCATCTTGAATGTGCTGTATCTCGCTGCTGTTCTTGCTCTCATCGGAATTGCCTCAAAGCTATTGCTCAATTGGATATTCAAAACCCAAGTTTCTTGGAAGGTAGCACTTCAGAACGTCCTCGTTCTTTTGGCCGCCATGTTGATTTCGTTCTACGGGTTCTTGGTATTGCTATTCAACTGGCCATACAACACGCTGAGAACAATGCCCGAAGATATTCAAAATGGTGAACTAACTCTTGGTGCTGGGCTGGCAATGAACCTAATTGCTTTAGCCGTTTGGGTCTTCTGGGTAGTTAGAACAAGCCGATCGCCTAAGCAAGTTTCAAAGTTTTAAACTACGAGGTTGTTCATGAATTTGGATTTGTTCTAAACGCAGACATCCGAGCCAGAGACTAACCTTGATTCATGTTCTTTGAAGCAATGCATCCCATCTGGCAGAGCTGGCTAGTCCAACTCAAGCCAGTGCTTGATGCTATTGAAGACAAGGTTCTTGCAGAGACTCAGGTGACACCTGCTCTCAAACAAGTGATGCGTGCTTTCGAAAAAGATCCAGCAAATCTCAAAGTGGTAA
Source organism: Rhodoluna sp. (assembly GCA_032111565.1). GTDB lineage: Bacteria > Actinomycetota > Actinomycetes > Actinomycetales > Microbacteriaceae > Rhodoluna. The sequence continues at coordinate 5,431 of JAULUM010000053.1, forward strand.
TACTGGGGCAAGACCCGTATCCAACCAAGGGGGATGCAATCGGTTTGGCTTTTGCTATGAATGCAGATAGCAAAATGCCTAGAAGCTTGGTCAACATCATGAAAGAACTTGAGAGCGATTTAGGTATAGAGACTAAGACTCAAGCCGATCTCTCTAAGTGGACTGACCAAGGGGTACTGCTGCTAAACAGAACCCTCACTACACAGATTGGTAAAGCAGGGGCTCATTCTAAGTTGGGTTGGGATGATTTCACTTCTTCTGCACTTAGGGAACTAGCAAACCGAAATGACCTAGTTTTTATTCTTTGGGGAACACCAGCTATTGAGCTTGGAAGACGAATAGCTGCAGGGGCTAGTAAGAGATGTGTGTTGATAGAGTCAACTCACCCATCTCCTCTGTCTGCCTATCGAGGGTTCTTTGGTTCTAAACCCTTTAGTAAAACTAATGAACATTTAGTTGCTCTAGGTTTAGAGCCAGTAGATTGGTCCCTATAAGGAAGTGATGATTTGCCTCTAGATTCAGAATCGCGTTGGCGTTTAGTTAAGTTACTAAAGTCCAAGGGTAGCCAAGAGATATCCGTTGAGGACATCACGCTGCGCGCTGCCAATAAAAGCGACGTCAAAGAGATCACTGACATCTACAACTACTACGTCATCAACTCTGTAGTCACCTTTGATATTGAAAAGACCACAGAGGCAACCTGGCTAGACAAACTTGAATACCTCAATGGTTTAGAACTTCCATTTCTAGTTGCTCAATCCGCTTCAGGGGATGTTTTGGGGTTTGCCTATGTTGCTCCATGGCGAGCAAAAGCTGCGTATAGACGAACAGTTGAAAACACGATCTATCTAAGACCTGCTGCTATTGGTAAGCGTCTTGGCACAAAGTTGCTTGCTGAACTGATTGTTCAATCGAAGGCAGCCGGGGTAAGGGAAATTGTTGCTGTCATCAGCGACAAAGGAGCAGATACCTCTATTGCTCTGCATGAGGCTTTTGGATTCAAAAAGCAAGGTCATCTAGCCAAAGTTGGCTTCAAGTTCAACCGCTGGTTGGGGACAGTCCTCTTACAGAAAAGTCTGTGATTAACTTCAGACTCCTCTCAGACGTTGGGTTTAGAGTAAGAGCATGAAGCGGGGTACCAAAATAACGGCGGTAGCACTTGTTCTGCTACTGGCTCTTGGCTACCTAACAGCATTGGTTTCGTCTGTTGGTCCAGCAACCGTTTCAAGTGATCCTGCTTTCAAAGATGAACCAGTCGTTGGCTTGGTCATCAAATACCGTGCTGGTGTTGTCCCAGTTGACATGTTCGGTAAACAAGTTGCCCTAAACCTAGCCCAAGAAAAACTAGCCCCAGGTGTGGACATTGGTTTGGGGATGCATTCTGCAAAGTTTGAAAAACAACTAACTGAAGTTGAGGCTTTGGCAGTTGCTAATCAGGTTGCCAAAAGCCCAAGTGTTGAAGCTGTTTATCTGGATCACTTATTAACTAAAGCAAGATATAACTTCTCAACTCCAAGGCTTGGTGTTCTAAAGGCAAGCCCTGCACCTACCAGAGTAGTTGCAAGAGATAGTTGGTCAGCAAGTTCTCCTGATAAAGCAAGGGTTACTCTAAGTTGGACTGCTCCTAAAAAACTAAGTGGTGGTTTTATTTGGGGATATCGAATTAGTCGTTACGACAAAGTTTTGGATAAGTATGTCGTCATTGTAAGTAACACTAAAAGTAGAGCTACATCTCGGGTGATATCTACTGGCCTTATTGCAGGCGAAGAAGCTAGATTCAAAGTTGCAACAATTACCAAAACAGGTAATTCAAAATACATGGCAATCAGCAAAGACTCTGTGTCTGCTAGAACCATTCCAACTGGATTACCTAACAGACCAATCTTGCAATCAGCGGGAAACATCACTTCAGCAAACACACTTGTGACTTGGGTAACTCAAAGCCTTATGGACCGTGGTGGTTTACCGGTAACTTACACAGTCAAAGCAACAGCCCCAGATGGCTCTGAAGCAACCTGTTCATCATCTGGTGTGTCATGTAACTTGAGTGGGCTTGAGGCGGATAAACGTTATCAAGTGATCGTTACTGCCACCAACAAACGTGGTTCAGCATCATCCCTACCGGTGAGTGACACTTTGGACCCGATGATAGACCAGCAGTGGTATCTAGATGGTCAGTATGGAATCAACGCTTCAGGAGCCTGGAAGATTACCAAGGGCAGCCCGAGCATTGTGGTGGCAGTTTTAGACACAGGTATCACTAGCCATCCAGACCTTGATGCCAACATACTTCCTGGCTATGACATGATAAGCAATCCAACCAACGCTCGAGACGGTAACGGTCGAGATGCGGACGCATCTGATCCGGGTGATTATGTTACAAACTCAACTCCCAGCTCTTGGCACGGTACCCACGTTGCAGGAATCATTGCAGCGGAGTCTAATGAAATTGGAATTTCGGGTATTGCTCCTAATGTCAAGATCTTGCCAGTTAGGGTTCTTGGGGTCAAAGGGGGTTCAGAAAGCGACATCGCGGCAGGAATCAACTGGGCTATGGGGGTAAAGATTAATGGCATCCCAATTAATTCCAAACCAGCTAAGGTCATAAATCTGTCGATTGGTTCATCTACTTTTTCAACTTGTTATTCCAATTCGCCAACACAGTTGGCCATTGATGAATCAAAGCGCAGAAACGTCACAATCGTCACATCAGCTGGTAATGACAATAAGTTTGCAACTAGTTCATATCCAGGCAACTGTTTTGGAAACATAACTATCGGTGCAACCGGTATCACCGGTGATCGCTCTTATTACAGTAACTACGGTGGTTACTCGAGAACTCAAGAGATTTTTATCGGCGTTGACATCTCTGCACCTGGCGGTGATGACAAGGTTGGCGCAAACAAAACTGCAGGCGGTTTGATTTGGTCAACCATCAACGACGGAAAAACCACACCTGGGCGTCCGACCTACGGTGGTCAACAAGGTACCAGCATGGCTTCACCTATAGCTGCTGGTGTTGTTGCTTTGATGTATTCCATCAGGCCAAGCATTACCGTAGATCAGGTTTGGAAGATACTCAGCAGCACAGCTAGTTCTTTCAACCCAGACTCTGACTGTGAATATCAGATGGTAGATACACGTATGAATGATGGCACCATCTTGACTACCGGTGAGTGCGGCATTGGGATTATTGATGCTGAAGCTGCTGTTCTTGCAGTCCAGAAGTTAAACAAATAAAGCCAGCCCTGAAGGGCCAGCTTTTATTGTTGCTGGTGCGGAAGGTGGGACTTGAACCCACACGCCAAGGGCGCTAGAACCTAAATCTAGTGCGTCTGCCAATTTCGCCACTCCCGCGAGCCTTCCTATTCTATGCCAAAAATCAATCCTCTGCCTGTGGAGAACCAAAGCAGGTTTTCTAAGGATTTGTAAACATGGGCTATGGCCCGAGAAGCAGTCCTAGGTATCACAGAGCGAGCACGCTCTATCTTGGTTTCTAGCCCTAATTCCCTAGATCAAGCCATAGCTCAGGCCATTGATGAAGCCTATGAAACTGGCCAGGGCCTAGCTCAATCTATGGAGGCATCTCTGGCCGGCGAGGTTAGAAGCGCATTGTCTGGCTATGGCCAGCTGGATGACTTAATTGCTAATCCAGCCATTGAAGAAATCTGGATCAACGCTCCAGACCAGGTCTTTATATTCGAAAATTCAAAATCTAGAAAGCTAGATCTGAGCCTGACCGCCTTAGATGTCAGGCAAGCTGTTGAGCGCATGCTTCGGGATTCAGGCAGAAGGCTAGATCGTTCTGAACCGTTTGTTGATGCAACCCTCTCCAATGGTTCTCGGTTGCATGTTGTCATCCCTGATGTGACCCGCGAGCACTGGTCTGTAAACATCAGAAAGTTTCCAACCAAGGTCTATTCACTTGAGGATCTAGTTCTTCTTGGTTCCATGAGTGAAGCGATGGCTAACTTTCTCTCAGAACAATTCCAACTCGGAATAAACATTCTGGTTTCCGGTGCTACTCAAGCAGGTAAGACAACAATGCTTTGTGCTCTTCTGAACGTTGGTCACCTTAGAGAGCGTCTAGTTAGCGTTGAAGAAACTTTTGAGATTAGAACCAACTATGTTGACTGGGTTGCCTTGCAAGCAAGACAAGCAAACCTGGAGGGAGTCGGGGAGATAACTCTGCGAAGGTTGGTCAAGGAAGCTCTACGTATGAGACCTGGGCGATTAGTAATTGGTGAGGTTAGACAAGCAGAAGCGCTAGATCTACTAATTGCTCTGAACTCAGGTATTGCTGGCCTCTGCACCATTCACGCAAACTCGGCCTTTGATGCTTTGGAGAAACTAAAGCTGCTACCTCTTCTAGCGGGAGAGAACATACCTTCACTATTCGTCTCTCGAACCGTTGAGAGAACAATCGGTTTAGTTGTTCATTGCGAGATGGATAGTTCTGGCAAGAGAAGAGTTGCTCAGGTTATTCAGTCCAAGGGAATTGAATCCTGGGTTGAGGTGAACCTATGAGAAAAATAGCCAACAGCCTCAGTGCGGCAGGAATTACAAGAATTCAACCAGCCCAATTCGTTCTGTTAGTTATTGCTGGGCTAGGCCTTGCACTGACTCTGTTGACTCTGGTTACCGGTTCTATTTTGATCGCCAGCAGCGTATGCTTCTGTGTTGCTGTTCAACTTGTTGATACTTTCCAAAACAAAATCAAGGCCGAGAGCTTCAAAGCAAATAGCCAATGGCCTAAGTACTTAGATTCCATTCACTCAGCCGCCTGGGCCGGTGCTTCACTTGAGCAGGCCATCCTGGATTCAATCTCATTCGCACCTCCCAAGTTAGCCTGGGCTCTTTTGGAGTTTGAGAAAGATCAGAGCGCAGGAGTTGCCTTTACGCAGAGCCTTGACAACCTCAAGGCTAGGTTGGCTAATCCCGTAGCAGATCGGTTTATTGAAATCACAAGACTCGCTAGTGCCTCTGGGGGTAGGGGATACCTGAATGCTCTAAGAAATCAATCTCTACAGCTGAGATTAGAGAACGCTACCTGGACAGAGATTCAGGTCAAACAGAACTGGGTTTTAGGAACAGCGAAGCTAGCAGTCTTGGCCCCTTGGTTAGTTCTAGTGCTATTGAGTTTGCGACCTGAGACCGCAATTGCATTTCAAACTGAAGTAGGCATTGCAGTTTTAGTTATTGGGCTTGTTGCAACCCTGTTGGCGTTTAGGTTAGTCAAAGCTTTAGGTGCTCTTCCTGAACGAGTTAGAACTCTGGGGGTCTGATGCAGTATCTAGCTATTGGCTCAAGTGTTATGGCCGCTATTGCTCTTTATTGGAGTTTAGGAAAATCTAGTTCATCGAAACTAACTCAACGACTTTCTGCCAGAGAAGAAGTAACAGAGCGCATAGCAGTCAAACGTAAGTTCAATCATTTAGCTGCATTGATGGAGATACCTGACTTTGCTTCTATTCTCTGGTTTGCGGTTAGTGCCGGTGAGTCATTAGATGTTTCACTTCGGATTGCTGTGAGCAGATCTCGGGGATACGTTTCTTCCGAATTCGAGCGAGTAATCAGAAACGTTGAACACGGAGCTCTATTGCAGATTGAGTTATCCAATCTGGCAGTTGAATCTAAGTCAGAGCCAGTTAGAGAACTAGCAACCAAACTTGCTGTAGCTCTCACTAACGGCTCGGCCTTATCTGATCTGATGAGCGACTTTGTTCAGTCAACTACTGCGTCCCTAAGAACAGAGCTTCTTGCCAAGGCAGGGAAGAACGAAACCAAGATGATGATTCCTATGGTCTTCGTTATCTTGCCTGTCACGGTGATGTTTGCTTTGTATCCAAGTCTTGCCTTAATCCAAGGCAGTTTTCTATAACAAGGAGAGAAATGAAAAACAAAATAATGTCCGAGCAAGGCGATGTGCCAGGTTGGGTTCTAGTCACACTAATGACAGCTGGACTTGTCGTCCTGCTCTGGGCTGTGGCAGGCCCAGCATTACGAACTGTGTTCAATAACGCTGTATCCAAGGTAGTTGTTATCTAGGTTCAAGGGCGAGAGTGGTTCTGCCGTTTCAGAGTTTGTATTGCTAGTTGTTCCGGCATCCCTTCTTGCCATTCCTTTGATTGAGGTCTTTGGTTTATACCAATCGGCCATAGTTCAAGAGCAGGTTAGTTACGACATAGCCAGATTCTCTGCCTTAGCCGATGTCTCAACTACGGATGCTGAAACCTATAGGCAATCGAAAGATCCAAGCAGCAAGTTGATAACTGAAACTCGCTTTGGTTCTTGCTCTGTCCTCACAAGCAGAGAAATAGAGCGAACGCTTACGTTTTGGCCTGAGCTCATCAAAGTTCCTATTGAAGTTCGGGCATCGTGTGAAAACTAAGTTGTTCCTCGAAGATCAGGGCAGCGCCTTGATAGAGGTAGTAGCTTTCGCTGTTGTTGCTTTTGGTTTAGTGCTTACCCTGGGGTTTCAGATGCTTGAGCAAGAACGCAAAGTGTTGGAGCTTCAAAGCATCGCTAGAAACTCTATGCGTTCTTACCTGCTGTCTAACTCAAATGACATTCTTGGCGAAGTATCTAGGTTCCAGTCCGCGAGCAGACTTTGGAGTGAAGAGCGGATAGCAGTGGAAGTAAACTGCGTTCCAGCTAACTGTTCTGTTCCAAAGACTCTGATCTGGTTAGAAATATCGGGGTCTGGTTTAGACGCGAAAGCATTTGGGGTTCAAGGTGATTAGAGATGATGCAGGAACGGCCCTGATATGGTTTGTCTTTCTAGTTGCCTTGTTATGCCTAGTTGTTCTAACCCTTGCCACGAGTGTGCATCAGTATCTATTCGCTAGAGAACTGATTGATTTCACCGAGCAGTTTGCAGTCGCAGTAAAGACCAAGCTCCAGTTCGAAGAAACTCTGCCTGTTTCAGCAGCTGCTAAAGACTTGCTTAGTGCTGTTACTTCTCAGTATTCATTTCCTAACCTTCAGCTCAGGCAAGTGAGTCTCGAGTCAGGGGATACTGTCCGTGTTGTCTTTTGTGCTGAGTGGGTTTCTCCGCTTAGAGAAGTTAGCGCTTCAAGAATTATCTGTGGGATGGCCTTAGCACGCTAAGGCTTCTTCTTTGGTGATACTGCGTAGACAGGAATGTATTTATACATAAGTCCTGCTCCGATAAAGCCAAGGATTCCAAAGCCAGCCATGGCTCCTGTAAGCCCTACTGCTAGAACCATAGGCGCTAGAACAAGTGGTGCTGCAGCGTCACCGAAGTCAACTAGAAGTCGGTAAGAGGCTAGGAACTCACTGCGTTTATCAGGTGGAGCAAGATCTGCACCTAAGACCATGATCACTCCGCTACCAATTCCATTAGCAAGGGACATTAGAAGTGCAAGTAATAAGAAGGTATTGGCATCGATTGCGATACCTACTATTAGGTGAGCAAGGCCAAGACCGGCAAGTGTTGGAACAGCTGCAAAGCTTCTACCAAAGTGATCCATGATTTGACCGCTTAGGTAGAACATGGCGAAATCTAGTGCTCCAGCAATACCAATGATTAGTGAAGCTTGTTCGGTTGGAATAGTTAGGGCAACTGCAATAAGTGGAAGACCAATCATTCTGGTTCCACGTAGAGCACTAAGAATAGAAGACGCAACTCCAAGAGTTGCTAGTTTCTTACCTTCACGTCTGGCAACTGCAAAGGTGTCTTTGAAAGAAGAGCTGTTCTTAGCTACATCTTCACTTCCTCTAACAAACAGCAGGATTGTTGCTGCTAGTCCGCAAAGAATAAGTGGCAGGTAGTAAACAGCTTGAACCGAGAATAAAGCAATAACACCAGCAGCTAAAGAAGGACCAACAAATGAGCCGGCTCTAAACATTCCACCAAGAACAGATAGTGCTCTTGCTCTAATGGCGATAGGAACATGCTCAGTCATCCAGGAGAGTCTTGCTAAACCAAAGACAGCAGACCCTGCTCCAACAATAAATACACCAGCACCGAGCATAAACAGGTTGGCAGCAAAAAGGCTTGGCAGAATTCCAATAGCTCCAGCAGCAGCTGCAGCTATCATGGCTCTTCGTTCACCTAGGGAGTCAATAAGTTTGGCTGCTGGTAGGTCAGCGACCAGTCTTCCGATCATGAGTAAACCGGTGATGAGACCTGCGGTTGCCAGATCTGCACCTAGTAAAAGTGCGGTGGCCGGGATGCTCGGAATGATTCCGAATTCGGCTGAAGAGAATAGGAAAGATGGCAGGTACACAGGTAGCACTAATTTGCGTTTAGAGAACTCTGCACTTGTAGCCATTAGCCCATTATCGCCTAGGTCCTAAGCCGAAGGGGTATTGGCCTTCTCACGCCTAAACTAGAGAACATGTCTGACCTTGATCTCTCCGCTGAAATCAAGCAAATCCGTGAAATCTTCCTCACGATTGCTGAGGTTACCGACCTACCTAGGCTGGAAACCGAGATTGAGCAGCTTGAGGAAGATGTTCAAGCCCCTAATCTTTGGGATGACCCAGATAAGGCTCAGAAGCTAACTAGTGCACTTTCTAGAAAACAAGCTCAGAGAAACAAGATCAACAGCATCGCTAGCCGTCTAGATGATCTTGAGGTTTTGATTGAACTGGCCAACAGCGAATCAGATAAGTCAGCTGCCACAGAGGCAACCAACGAACTTGAGGCACTTCGAAAGCTTGTTGCTGAGCAAGAAGTAGAGACCTTGCTCAATGGCGAGTATGACTCAAGAGCCGCCATCATCACTATCCGTTCAGGTGCTGGTGGCGATGACGCTACTGACTTTGCCGAGATGCTCATGAGAATGTATTTGAGATATTCAGAGAAGCAAGGTTGGCCTGCTCAAGTTTTGGACATCTCTCATGCTGAAGGTGCTGGTATCAAGTCAGCAACATTTGAGATCGATGCTCCTTACGCATATGGTCAACTATCGGTTGAAGCAGGAACCCATCGTTTAGTTCGCATGAGTCCGTTCAATGCTGCTGGTAAGAGACAAACTAGCTTTGCTGCTGTTGAAGTTGTTCCACTGATTGAACAGACCGATGTGATTGACATTCCAGAAAATGACATCAGGGTCGATGTCTTTAGATCATCTGGTCCTGGTGGCCAATCAGTTAACACAACAGACTCTGCTGTTCGTATTACACACCTTCCAACAGGAACTGTGGTTTCTTGTCAGAATGAAAAATCCCAATTACAGAACAAAGCTTCAGCCATGAGAGTTCTGCAATCAAGACTTCTGGAAATCAGAAGAACTGAAGAAGAAGCAACCAAGAAGCAGCTTGCAGGAGATGCCACTGCTTCCTGGGGAGATCAAATGCGCTCCTATGTCTTAGCTCCTTATCAAATGGTCAAAGACCTTAGAACTAACTTTGAAGTCAATAACCCTGATGCTGTCTTTGATGGAGACCTATCTGGTTTCATTGCTGCAGGCATTAGATGGCGTAAAACAGGCACCATTTAGTAAAGACACACAGCCAATCAGAGCCGTCTAGGGCATTAGTCAATTTAGGCTAAAAACCTAATGATTTCTATTTCTCAAGTAACCAAGGCCTATCGCGGCGCTCCAAGGGCAGCGCTCGATAACGTGTCTCTTGAAATAGATAAAGGGGAGTTCGTCTTCCTAGTTGGATCTTCGGGTTCAGGTAAGTCATCTCTGATGAGAATGATCCTTAGAGAAGATATGCCAACTAGTGGCAGTATTCACGTTCTAGGGGAGAACCTAGTAGGTATTCCTTCCAGAAGAGTTCCTCACTTCAGAAGAAAACTAGGAGTAGTTTTCCAAGACTTCAGATTGCTACCTAACAAGACAGCAGCTCAGAACGTTGCTTTCTCACTTGAAGTTATTGGTAAATCAGCAGGCTTTATTGCCGAGGCTGTCCCAGATGTTCTAAGGCTTGTCGGTCTAGAAGAAAAAGCTAACAGCCTGCCATCAGAACTAAGTGGTGGTGAACAGCAAAGAATCGCTCTGGCTAGAGCAATCGTGAATAAGCCAGCAATTCTTCTAGCCGATGAGCCAACAGGAAACTTAGACCCTGCAACAAGTGAAGGCATCATGGCTTTACTTGAGCGAATCAACTTATCTGGAACAACCATTGTGATGGCAACTCACGATGTTGGGATTGTTGATAGAGGCCGCAGAAGAGTAGTCGAACTTAGTCAAGGCAAGATCGTTAGAGATGAACGCAGTTCAGGTTATGGACTTGAACGATGAGATTTAGTTTCGTCTTCAGTGAAATGGGTATTGCCATCAGGCGTAACCTAAGCATGATTGTCTCAGTCATCCTGGTTACCTTTATATCTCTTACCTTTGTTGGAACTGCAGGGTTGCTGCAGCAACAAATCGGTTCCATGAAAACTTACTGGTATGACAAAGCTCAGGTAGCGATATACCTCTGCACAAAAACATCTCCTCAAGAGATCTGCCCTCAGGGTGAAGCAAGTCAAGATGTTCAGGGAACTATCACTGAAAGACTTGAATCAGCAACCCTAGCTCCATACAT
>JAULUM010000054.1:0-5515 GCA_032111565.1 Rhodoluna sp.
GAGGCTTCTCTCAACTTCTAGATCCATTAGCCGTGACTTTGAACTTAGATTTCCATAGAGCGAATCAGCTTGAGGTTGTCGATGGAATATTGACCGGAGATGTCATTGGAACAATCATAGACAAGCCTGCCAAGGCAACAGCGCTTAGGCAGTGGGCACTTGAGTCCAACATTGATTTGACAAACACAGTCGCAATTGGTGATGGCGCTAACGACTTAGACATGATGAGTGTTGCAGGATTAAGTATTGGTTTTAACGCCAAGCCAAGAGTCAGAGCAGCAGCTGATCTAATCCTTGGATCGAATGATCTCAGCGATGCGATAGGTCTTCTAGGTCTTTAGTGACCGGTTGAGTGCAATCCGCCATCAACGTGAATAATTTCACCTGTGGTCATTGGGAACCAATCACTTAGCAGCGCAACAATTCCTTTTGCAGCAGGCTCAGTGTCGGCTAGCTCCCAGCGAAGTGGTGCGCGATCAACCCAGATGTCTTCCATGCTAGAAAAACCAGGAATGCTCTTACCCGCAGGTGTGCGAAGAGGTCCAGCAGAAATCAGGTTCACTCTGATGTTGTCTTTACCTAGGTAGCGAGCCAGGTAACGAGAAGTTGATTCGAATGCTGCCTTAGCAACACCCATCCAGTCATATACGGGCCATGAAACAGAAGCATCAAAGGTAAGACCTGCGACAGATGCACCGTCTTGAAGAATTGGCTTTGCTGCCATGGTGATTGATTTCAAGGAATAAGCAGAAACCTGAACAGCTGTTGCTACATCTGGCCACTCTGTTTCTAGGAAGTTGCCACCAAGGGCTGTGCCAGGTGCAAAAGCAATAGCGTGAACAATTCCATCTAGGTGAGGTAGGTGCTCAAGAACTCTTGAAGGAAGTGCACCAAGGTCATCATCGTTAGTTGCATCAAGTTCAATAACGGCACATGGCTTAGGTAGGCGCAATGCAATCTTCTCTGTGATTGGCATCATGCGACCGTAAGAGGAAAGAACGATATCTGCACCCTGCTCTTGAGCTAAACGTGCAACTGTGAAAGCGATAGACGCCTCAGTTAGGACACCAGTGATCAGAAGTTTTTTGCCTTCTAGAATTCCCATTTGTAACCGCTCTTTCTAATTGGTTTATCTTGCCTAGTTTATTCTGCCAGCAAGAGCGTGAAAAGTGGCTTAGTGGCCCATGCCAAGTCCGCCATCAACAGGGATTACTGCCCCTGAGATGTAAGCTGCATCGTCGCCGGCTAGCCAAAGAACTACCTTGGCAACCTCGTCAGGTGAAGCAAATCGACCTGCTGGGATCTTGGCCTTGTACTGATCCTGCACTTCTTCACTTAGCGCTGCAGTCATGTCGGTGTCAATAAAGCCAGGGGCGACTACGTTAGCGGTGATTCCCCTGCCACCTAGTTCGCGGGTCAGCGATCTAGCCATACCAACTAATCCACTCTTGGCAGCTGAGTAGTTAACCTGACCTGCCGAACCCAAAAGACCAACAACGGAACCAATGAAGATTACTCGACCAAACTTGGCCTTCATCATTCCCTTGGTTGCACGCTTTAGAACTCTGAAAGATCCAGAGAGGTTGGTGTTTAGGACATCTTCAAAGTCTTCATCTGACATACGCATCAGCAAAGTGTCTTTTGTGATACCTGCGTTAGCAACTAGAACCTCAACTGGACCCAGCTTCTCTTCAATCTCAGCAAAGGCGGCGTCAAGTGATGCGCCATCGGTAACATCGGCAACAACGCTCAATGCGCCGGCAGGGCCTTCCCCACTTCTAACTGTTACTGCGACTCGATGTCCGGCGTTTATAAATTCCTCAGCAATAGCTTTTCCGATACCTCGGTTTCCGCCGGTTACTAAAACGGTTCTTGGAGTTGACATCTGGTTTCGCCTTCTGAAGTAACTAGGTGATAATTGCCTTATAAGCATCACAAGTCTATCTCCGGCCTTGTTCTGAATGCTTCTGGTTAGGAACCTAAAAATTGGCTAAAACTCAGTCGGTAACTTCCCTAGAGGTTTCCCCTGAAGAAGAGCGTCGTAGCCGTTTTATCAAATACACCATTGCGATGATCATCAGAGTCGTTTGCATAGTTTTAGCCGTCAGCGTCCCTCTTGGCTGGCTAACCGTGTTATTCGCCATGGGTGCGATATTCCTTACTTACTTTTCAGTCATCATCGCTAATGCCCAAGGCGCAAACTCGTCTAGATCATCAAGGAAATCTGCTGAAGCACCAACTATCAGCATCTCGGCTGATTCCTTCAGGGAAGCAAAGTCCAAGAATGACAAATCAGATTAACGGCAACACAAGCTGGTTGAAATGGGCTGTTCTGGTTATTTCATTCACCATCGCCTGCTGGTTCTTGTCGCAGTGGCAATTCTCAAGACAGGCGGAAGTCGTTGGTAAGAATCAACTTATTGAGGCAAATTACAACGCTGAACCAAAGTCCTTGGACGAAATTCTTGCACCAGGTCAAAACTGGGAAAGTTCCTTGGAGTTCAGATCCGCGACCGTAACCGGTAGATACATACCTGAGGCTAGTTACATAGTTAGAAATAGACCCCTCAACGCTTACCCTGGCTTCCTGCAACTGATTGCTTTTGAAACCAATCAAGGTTCAGTTATCTGGATCGAGAGGGGTTGGCTACCTACTGGAAGTACCGCTGATACCCCTGATCTCATTCCAGCTGTGAACAACGACGAGAGATCTCTCGAGATTAGGCTGCGTCCTGCTGAACCAGATCTCGATAGAACAGCCCCAGAGGGTCAGCTCTCAAGCATTTATCTTGAAGAGGCAAGCCTCAAGCTAAACAAAGAGAATGTTTATACTCAGGCCTACGGCAGATTGAAGTTTGAAACACCAGAGGCTCCTCGTGGCCAAGCCATTCCAAAACCAATCCTGAGCGAAGGTAATCACCTCAGTTATGCGCTGCAGTGGATACTCTTTGGACTAATGGCAATCGGTGCTGTCTTCTGGACTCTTTCTCAAGAGCGTCGAAGGAAAGCTGGCTTACCGCCTAGACGATTGAGAATACTCAACCGTGACAAAGACGCTGAGGTTGAAGACAAACTTCTTGACTAAGAAGTTTTACTTTCTAACTGCTCTAAGAGCAACAACTCCAAAACCAACCTTGTTGATCACGTCAGCAACGACGTAGATTATGGCCGCTAGGCAAACAGCTAGTTGAATTGTTTGTGCATCAGATCCAGATAGCTCTAAGAATTCTTGAGTTGCTGTTCCTATTGGATAGATCATCCAACCGAAGACAACAAACTTCTTCATTGTCTCAACGGATCTTTTCACTAAAACAGTTCCCTTGGTTGGCTTGAAGATCCAGATTGTGTAAACGATGTAAAGCCAAGCGACTGTAGAAAGTGCGAAGTTCACAAAGTTGCCAACAGTTCCTGGCACACCAATCTCGCCGAAGTACCCCGTGATGATCATTACGAGGTCCGCTAGAACTAACCGGTAGGCGAAACCCTTTGGAGCTCCTGCCAGAGACGCAATGATTCCGAATTTCAGAAGAAGAAGTGGAGTTGTTAGAAGCCAGTCGAGATATCTAATTGGCATTGTCGATTCAATAGCTGCAACATCAGTAAGCCCTGGGAAAGAAACAATCTGAGTCATCTGCCAGTAGAAGATGGCTGCAATGAATGTAACTAAAGCTGCATAAGTCGCAGTTGCTTTGTGCTCTGGCTTTAGTTCACTTCGCTCAAGAACGAAGTAAAGAGTTCCCGCCGCCATTGATACAAAGCCGAGCATAAACAAAGCTTGAGTGATAGTTACTAGATCCATTTCGGAGCCTTTCTAGGTTTCTCTGAAAAACACTATTAGGAAGAGACAGGAATACTGTTTAGGACAACACGATTAGTTCGCGGTATCCGTCGTTCCAAAGATCTTCTTGCCCATCTGGCATCACCAGGACACGCTCAGGGTTCAAAGCATCAACAGCGCCAACGTCGTGAGAAACCAGCACCACAGCGCCTGTGAATGACGCCAGTGCCTTCAAGATCTCCTCGCGGCTAGCTGGGTCAAGGTTGTTTGTTGGCTCATCAAGGAGCAGAACGTTCGCTCTTGAAACTACTAAGGCAGCAAGAGCAAGTCTGGTCTTCTCCCCTCCCGATAACACCGCAGCTGGCTTATCGACATCATCACCAGAGAACAGGAATGATCCCAATACTTTTCTGGCATCAGTGTCGTTTAGTTCAGGAGCTGAATCCTTCATATTCTGCAAAACAGTTTTGGTGACATCCAAGGTTTCATGTTCCTGGGCGTAGTAACCAATCTTTAGACCATGCCCTGCGTCAATCTGTCCTGTGTCAGGCTGCTCGACTGCTCCAAGAATTCTAAGGAGTGTTGTTTTACCAGCACCATTGAGTCCAATGATTACAACTCGTGAACCTCTGTCAATTGCTAGATCGACTGCAGTGAAAATCTCAAGCGAACCATAACTCTTACTGAGGTTATGTCCGAAAAGTGGCGTCTTCCCACAAGCCTGTGGTTCGGGGAACCTGATGTTAGCGACCCTGTCCTTCTCACGAACATCATCAAGGGAACTAAGAAGTTTCTCGGCTCGTTTATTCATTTGATGAGCTGCAGATGCCTTAGACGCTTTGGCTCCAAATTTGGCTGCCTGGAGTTGTAGAACAGAAGCTTTCTTTTCGGCGATTGCACGGTCGCGCTTGCGTCGCTCTTCATCAGCTTCACGTTGCTTCAGGTATGCTCGCCAACCCATGTTGTAGATATCGATTACTCCACGGTTAGCATCCAGATAGAAAACGCGATTAACTGTTTCTTCAACGATGTCGATATCGTGACTGATGACAATAAGTCCACCCTGGTAGTTCTTCAGGAACTCCCTCAGCCAAATGATGCTGTCAGCATCTAAGTGGTTTGTAGGTTCATCCAATATCATTGTCGTTGCGTCAGAGAAAAGAATTCGAGCAAGCTCAATCCTTCTTCGCTGACCACCAGAAAGAGTTCCAATAGGTTGGCTCAGTACATTTGGCTTAAGGCCTAGGTTGCTGGCAATAGCCGCCGCCTCAGCCTCTGCGGCATAGCCACCGTTGGCTTGGAATTGGTTCTCGAGCTTCTCGTATCGCTCCATAGCCTGCTCGTAGACATCTTCATCAACTGAACCCATCTGCTCTCTAGTGGCTTCAAGCTTCTTCAGAATGGCTCCAAGACCTCTGGCATTTAGAATTCGATCGCTGGCTAGCTCTTCAAGATCCCCTGTTCTAGGGTCTTGTGGAAGGTAACCAATCTCGCCGATACGTTCAACTGTTCCATTGCTTGGCTGGAAGTCCCCAGCAATAACCTTGGTCAGAGTCGTCTTTCCCGCGCCATTGCGGCCAACAAGCCCGACCTTGTCTCCTTTAGAGACCTGAAAGTTCACCCCAGACATCAAAACCCTGGCACCGATGGTTATCTCAAGTTCACGCACGTTAATCATGACGGAACTCCAATTGGTGGTTGATTTTGAAGAAGCCGAATTTGGCTTCATGTACTACC